>NZ_JAGIQB010000004.1:0-234868 GCF_017815025.1 Cupriavidus phytohabitans | reverse complement strand
GGCTCGGGGGCGCGTACCTTGAGCACCAGTTGCGCCCCGAGCGCCTCGGCAGCGGTGCCGATGGTGGCGCCGACCGCCTCATAGGCGGCATCGGGCTGGCTGGCGCGAACGCCGGCGCCGGCCTGGACGACCACCTTGTGGCCCTGGGCCACGTACTTCTTTACGGTCTCCGGCGTCGCGGCAACACGCGCCTCCCCCGCCCGCGACTCCGTCGGGATCCCTATCAGCATCATCATTCTCCGGATCGGCCCCGTCCGGCGTCCGGACGGGCACCCTTGGTGCCGGGCGCCGCATGGCGGCGCCGGTTTGTGGCGCCGGTTTGTGGCGCTGGTTTGTGGCGCTGTGGCTCAGCGCGGCACTTCGCCTTCCAGCGTCACGCGGTTCAATACCCGCTCGGCATTGCCGTAGTCGTGCACGGCGTAGTGCATGGTGCAGCGGTTGTCCCACATCACCACATCGCCCTGCTGCCACATATGGCGGTAGACGTTGTCGGGCGAGACCGAATGCTCGTAGAGGAAGTCGAGCAGCGGCCGGCTCTCCGCGCCGGTCATTCCCTCGATGCACTGCGCGGTATCGGGGTGGCCCACGTACAGCGCCTTGCGGCCGGTTTCCGGGTGGGTGCGCACGATCGGATGCACGGCGGTGGGAACCTTGTCAGAGCCGGTCATCCTGGCCAGCCGCGCGCCGGAGAAGCGGCAGCGCAGGCCTTCGATCATGCGCTGCATCGCCGGCGACAGCCGCTCGTAGGACACGTACTGGTTGCACCACATGGTGTCGCCGCCCACCGGGATGGTGACCGCAGACAGGATCGAGATCTTGGGCGGCACCTCGGTGTAGATCGAGTCCGAATGCCAGGCCTCGGTCGATGCGGTCTCCTTGGGGATCTTCGTCACCTGCGCCAGCTCCGGGAACTCGGTCAGGCCCTTGAGCAGCGGGTTGCCCTGCACCGGCTTGCCCCAGCGCCGCGCGAAGGCGACCTGGGCGGCGGGCTGCAGGTGCTGGCCGCGGAATACCAGCACACCGTATTCCAGGAATGCACGGTGCAGGATGTCGAAGCTGGCGTCGTCGAGCGGCTGGTTCAGGTCGACGCCGGTCACGGCGGCACCAACGGAGCCGGTCAGTGCCTGGATCTGGATGGTCATCATGTCTCCTCGTCTTTTCTGTGGAATCAGTCTGCAAGCAGCACGATCTTGCCCACGTGCTGCTCTTGCTTCATGTACGCATGCGCGGCGGCGATATCGGTCATGGCAAAGGTGCGGTCGACCGGCAGGCGCACGCGCCCGGCGCGCAGGAATGGCAGCATGTC
This sequence comes from Cupriavidus phytohabitans, assembly GCF_017815025.1. Lineage (NCBI taxonomy): Bacteria > Pseudomonadati > Pseudomonadota > Betaproteobacteria > Burkholderiales > Burkholderiaceae > Cupriavidus > Cupriavidus phytohabitans. Next base: position 233,562 of record NZ_JAGIQB010000004.1, on the reverse strand, counting down.
ACGCGCACACGCCTGGATGCACTCCAGCCGCTCCTGTTCGGTGCGCGTGCGGAAGGTCACGCCGATCAGCTGCAGGCGCTTGAGCCAGAGCTGCGTCAGGTCGATCTGCGCGGTCGCCGAGCCCAGCCGCGCGATGTTCACCAGCCGGCCCTTGACCGCCAGGCTTTGCATATTGGCTTCGAACACCGGGCCGCCGACCGTGTCGATGATGATGTCGACGCCCTTGTTGCCGGTTGCCTCCATGACCGCCTCGACCTGGTCGTCGCGCGACGCATCGATGCCCACGTCCACGCCGAACTGGCTGATCTTGTCGAGCTTGGCCGCCGAGCGCGACGACGCGATCACGGGGCGCGCGCCCATCAGCGAGGCGATCTGGATCGCCGCCAGCGCCACGCCACCCGAGGCGCCGTTGACCAGCACCGATTCGCCCGCCACCAGCCGGCCGTTGGTGACCAGGGCATCATGCGCGGTGATGAAGACATTGGGAAACGCCGCGGCATCGATCCACGACAGCCCATCCGGCACCGGCATCAGCGCCAGCGGGTCGGCCACGACGTACTCGGCCTGGCAGCCGCGGCCATGGCCCATCACGCGGTCGCCCTTGCGCCAGCCGCTGACGCCCGCGCCAACGTCGGCCACCTCGCCGGCAAACTCGACGCCGGCGGTGATGGTATTCCCCGAGCGCAATTCTTTCGCCTGGTTGATCTCGCCCCGGTTCAGGCCGGCGGCGCGCACCCTGACCAGCACCTGCCCCGCCGCCGCCGCCACCGGCACCGGGATATCCTGCACTTCGACCGTGCCGCCCTCGGGGCCCGGCACTACGCGGACTGCCTTCACTGTTGTCTCCTTTCCCGTCTCGCAATGTGTTGCATGCCTTTGATCCTGTGCTGCCCTATGTACTGCCCAATATGCTGCCCTAGGCGCTGCCCAGCGCCGTCGCCCGGATCAGCGACAGCAGTTCCAGTGCGCGCTCGGCGGCCGCTTCGCCGCCGGGGTGGTTGCCGCGCACGAACGGCACGCGGCTGTCTTCAATCGCGGCCAGCGCATGCAGCGGCCTTTCCGCCGCCACCGCCAGCCGGCGGAATTCATTGACGGTCAGCAGGTAGCTGTGAAACACGTCCGCCTGTGGCGGCGTGGTGCCGCGCTTGTGCAGCAGCGCGTTGAGCCAGTGCGTGCCGGCCAGCATCGCGCCCTCGATCAGCATCTCGTAGTCAGCGCTGGTGCACTTCTGCAGCGAGGCCTCGATACCGAGCGCCATCGCCATGTGGCGTTCAATGTCCATCCCTTGCTCCTTCCAGGCGCGCCGCCAGCAGTGCCAGGCAGCGGCGCAGCGCCGCATCGCAGACTCCGGCGATGGCCGGAGTGGGTTCAAGCCCTTCGCGCAGGCAGGGATCGCGGTAATGCTCGATCTCTTCCATCGCCGCCATCATTGCCGCGATGTCGGCTGGCACCGGTGCCTCGACTTTCGGCCGGCCGACATGGAGTACGTCACCCAGCGGACCGAACGCCGGCCTGAGGCTGCCGTCGGGCTGCGGCACCATGTAGACGCCCGGCTGCGTGGGGAACCTGTCGTCGTCCAGGGTGACGCCTGCGTGGTGCAGTGCCGCGTTCACGGCATGGGTGCCTGCGGTCATGCCTGCCCAGAACCAGAGGCCGAAATCCTGCTGCGGATCGAGCCGCGCACGCAACGCCTGCAGCCTCCCGATCTTCTCCTGGTGTGACCGAACCTTCATGCCTGCCTTCTCCCGTGGGTTCGAGGTGTCGATAAGCCGGCGCGGACATCGCTGCCGTTGTCATGACGATAGACAGCGGCCGTGCTGGTGTCAACAAACTTCTATATATGACTTGCATGGATGGAGTAGTGGTTTTCTCGTAGATCCCCCAATTCTTCTTGACCATACGCCGTCCGGTTCCCTACAGTTGGCCTCAACACCTATACAGGAGTTGATCAATGCCGCGAGCCATCGTACTGAACCCGGCCGACAATGTGGCCACCCTGCTGGACGCCGGCAACGCCGGCGAAGCCTGCCTGCTGGAAGGCGAGCGCGCCGGCAGGCTGGTGCTGCTGCAGGACGTGCCGTTTGGCCACAAGATCTGCATCGCCGACACGGCGGCGGGCGCCACCATCGTGAAATACGGCCAGGTCATCGGCCGCGCCAGCCGCGCGGCGCGCGCCGGCGAACACATGCATGTCCACAACATCGAGTCGGCGCGTGCCCGCGGCGACCTGCACAAGGGGTAAAGCAGATGGCTACAAACTTCCTCGGATACCCGCGCGAGAACGGCGCGGTCGGCGTGCGCAACTGGGTCGCGGTGGTTTCCGTGATGGACAACTGCAACCCGGTGACGCGGACCATCGCCCGCACCGTGGGCGGCTGCATCCCGGTGACGACGCTGTTCGTGCGCGGGCAGTTCGGCGCCGACCTGGACTTCGCCTTCGAGTCGCTCGCCGGACTGGGCCGCAATCCCAATATCGCGGCGGTGCTGCTGGTCGGCCTGGAAGAGTCGTCGACCGAAGAAGTGGCGCGCCGCATCCGCGCCACCGGCAAGCCGGTTGAAAGCGTGCACCTGCAGCCCGATGGCACGGTCGCATGCATTGCCGACGGCACGCGCAAGGCCGCGCGGCTGTCGCTGGCGGCGTCGCGGGCGCGGCGCGTGCCGTGCCCGGTGTCGTCGCTGGTGATCGGCGTGGAGTGCGGCGGCTCGGACACCACCTCCGGGCTGAGCTGCAATCCCGTGATCGGCCGCATGGCGGACATGGTCATCGCCGAGGGCGGCACCGTCATCATCTCCGAGACCTCCGAGTTCATCGGCGCCGAGCACCTGTTTGCCGAGCGCGCCGCCGATGGCCGCGTGCGCGAGGCCTTCGTCACCGCGGTGCGCAACATGGAGAACCTGGCGATCTCGCGCGGCGTGGACATGCGCGAGGACCAGCCCTCGCCCGACAACAAGCGCGGCGGCCTGACCACGGTCGAGGAAAAGGCGCTGGGCGCGATGGCCAAGGCCGGCACCAGCCCGCTGGTAGGCGTGCTGCGCTACGGCGAGGCGCCGCAGAAGAAGGGGTTGCATTTCATGGACGCACCGGCCGCGGCAGTGGAAAATCTCACTGCGCTGGCTGCCGGCGGATGCCAGCTGACCTTCTTCGGCACGGGGGTGGGCAATCCGATCGGCAGCATGGTGGCACCGACGGTCAAGGTGTGCGGCAACGTCAATACCCTGCACACCATGGCCGACAACATTGACTTCGACGTCAGCGGCGTCCTGCAGCACGGGGACAAGATCTCTGACCTCGGCGAGCAGCTGTATGGCTATGCGATCGATGTCGCATCCGGCACGCGGCTGACCAGCGAGGTGCTCGATATCCGGGAGACCGCGATCAGTCGATTCGCCCTGAGCCTGTAACAACCATGACCAAACTTAGCAGCGTCTCCGACGCCATCATCCGCTCCATCGAGTCCGGCGCCCTGCGCGAAGGCGACCGGCTGCCCTCCGAGGGCGAGCTGGCCACCTTCCACGGGGTCAGCGTGGGCACGGTGCAGAAGGCGCTGGCCCGGCTGACGCACTCGGGGCTGATCACGCGCGAGCAGGGCCGTGGCACCTTTGTCTCCGGCACCCGGGTCGCGCCGGCCGATGTGCGCTACCTGCGCTTTCGCGACGAGCAGGGCAACGAGCTGCCGTCCTATGTGCACGCCCGCTCGGTCAAGCGCATCAAGCGCCAGGGGCCGTGGTCGGAATTCCTCGGCGGCGATGGCTATGTGCGCATCGAGCGCGTCATCAGCGTGGGCGGGCGCCTGGACCTGTACAGCGAATTCTGGCTGCGCGAGGAAGACTTCGCCCAGCTCGGCGGCCTGGACCGCGAGGCGCTGGAAAAGAACCTGCGCGAGCTGATCGGCCAGCGCCTGTCGCTGCCGACGCTGCGCGTGGACCAGTGGATCCGCTTCGGGCCGGCCCCCGCCGCGGCGGCGCGCGAGATCGGGCTCGAAGCCGACGCGCCGGCCTTCATCATGGAACTGCGCGGCTACACGCTGCGCGACCAGCCGCTCTACTACCAGTCGGTCTATGCCGCCCCGTTCCCGGAGCGCCTGATGATTGTCAGGGAGAAGTCAACATGACGACCCGCCCCATCCGACGTACCGCAGACCAGCTCACGCACTGGACCGCGGCCGTTTTCGAAGCGTGCGGCGTGGCCTCCGGCCACGCGCACAAGGCAGCCGCGGCGCTGGTGCGCAGCGAACTGCGTGGCTACAAGACCCATGGCCTGACGCGGGTGCCGTCCTACGTCGACCGGCTGCGCGCGGGCGACTTCAACCCGCGTCCGCGGATGTCGCACCGCGCCTTCCCCGGCGGGATCGTGCTCGATGCCGATGGCGCCATGGGCCAGGTGGCGGCGCCGCACGCGGTGCAGCTCGGCCTGCAGGCGCTCGAGCACAGCGCCAGCGTGCTGGTCGCGGTGCAGTCGTGCGGCCACCTTGGCGCGCTCGGCCTGCCGGCGCTGCAGGCCGCCGAGGCCGGCGCCTTCTGCATGGTCGGGCAGCGCACCCCGCCGGTGCTGGGCATGGAAGGCTTTGCCCGCCCGGCGCTGGGCCACAACCCCATTGCTTTCGGCTGCCCGCTGCCGGGCGCGGCGCCGATCGTGTTCGACGTGGCCTGCAGCGTCGCCGCGCGCGGCCATATCCTGCTGGCCGCGCGCGAAGGCAAACCCATCCCGGAAGGCTGGGCCCTCGACGCCGACGGCCAGCCCACCACCGATGCGCCGCGCGCGCTGGAGGGGTCGCTGCTGCCCATGGGCGGGCACAAGGGCATCGGCATCGCCATGATGGTGGAGTGCCTGGCCGGCGCCATGGCCGCCACCGCGGACTCGCTGTCGCCGGACCGCAATACTGTCTCCGGTGCCGGCGCGGTCGGCCGCCAGGGCGGCTTCGTCTGGCTGGTCAAACCCGAGGCCTTCGCCGGCCAGCAGCTCTTTGCCGACTATATGGCGCAATGGACCGGCAACTACCTTGCCGCGGGCGGCGCCGACGCGCGCCTGCCCGGCCATCGCGGCGATGCCCTCGAACGCGAAGGGCGCCAGCACGGCATCGCATTGCCTGATGCCGTAGTGCGGGAGCTCGACACGCTCGGCCAGGCGCTGGGCATCCCCCTGCCCGGGTAGCCGGTTTCCTTCCCGTTTAGCCACAGATCCGGGTGCCACGCGCACACCGGCTGGCCCCGTTCAACCCTGCTAGCCTGAAAAACCGCCAATATGAATGCCCCCATGCCCCCCGATGCGGCCCGCCAGGCGCTGGCCGCTGTGTCGATCGATGACAAGTACGCGCTGGAGTCCGGCCGTGCCTATATGAGCGGCGTACAGGCCCTGGTGCGCCTGCCGCTGCTGCAGCGCCGGCGCGATGCCGCAGCCGGCCACAACACCGCCGGCTTCATCTCCGGCTATCGCGGCTCGCCGCTGGGCACCTATGACCAGGCGCTGTGGCAGGCGCGCGAGCACCTGGCCGCGAGCGACGTAGTGTTCAAGCCCGGCGTCAATGAAGAACTCGGCGTCACGGCGGTCTGGGGCTCGCAGCAACTGGAGTTCGATGCCGCCAGCAAGAAGTTCGATGGTGTATTCGGCATCTGGTACGGCAAGGGCCCCGGCGTGGACCGCAGCGGTGACGCGCTCAAGCACGCCAACCTGGCCGGCACCGCGCCGCTGGGCGGCGTGATCGCGCTGGCGGGCGACGACCACGTGTCCAAGAGCAGCACGCTGGCGCACCAGAGCGACCACACCTTCATGGCGTGCGGGCTGCCGGTATTCTTCCCGGCCAACGTGCAGGACATCCTTGACCTGGGCGTGCATGCCTTTGCCATGAGCCGCTTCAGCGGGCTGTGGTCGGGCATGAAGACGGTGCAGGAAGTGGTGGAATCGGGCGCCTCGGTGGTCACCGACGCCGACCGCGTGCGCATCGTGCTGCCGGAGGATTTCGCGCAACCCGGCGGCGGCCTGCATATCCGCTGGCCCGACGACCCGCTCGCCGCCGAGGCGCGCATGATGGAGTTCAAGTGGCCGGCGGCGCTGGCCTATGTGCGCGCCAACCGTCTCAACCGCAATGTGATCGAGGGGCCCGACGATCGCCTGGGCATCGTCGCCAGCGGCAAGGCCTACAGCGACACGCGCCAGGCGCTGCTGGACCTGGGGCTGGACGATGCCACCTGCCGCGCCCTCGGCATCCGCCTGCACAAGGTCAGCGTGGTGTGGCCGCTGGAGCCGGACAGCGTGCGCGAATTCGCGCGCGGCCTGCGCGAGGTGCTGGTGGTCGAGGAAAAGCGGCCCGTGATCGAGCAGCAGCTCAAGGACGAGCTCTATCACTACCCGCCCGCGGCGCGTCCCGCGGTGTTCGGCAAGTACCACCACGGTGACGGCAGCGTTGGCAATGGCGGCGAGTGGAGCCACCGCAAGCCCGCCGAAGACTGGCTGCTGCGCGCCAAGGCCGACCTGTCGCCGGCGCTGGTGGCCAAGGCCATCGCGCTGCGGCTGAAGGCACTGGGCGTGCCGGCCGACGTGGCCGCGCGCATGGACCGGCGCCTGCAGGAGATCGCCGCCGGCGAACAGGCCAGCGCGCAGGGCGACAGCCGCGCGACTGACCGCCTGCCCTGGTTCTGCCCCGGCTGCCCGCACAACACCAGCACGCGCGTGCCAGAGGGCTCCGTGGCGACCGCCGGCATCGGCTGCCACGGCATGGTGGTGTGGATGGACCGGTCCACCACCTCGTGGTCGCAGATGGGCGGCGAAGGCGTGCACTGGATGGGCCAGGCGCCCTTCAGCAAGCGCGCGCACATGTTCGCCAACCTTGGCGACGGCACCTACAACCACTCCGGGCTGCTGGCGGTGCGCCAGTCGATCCATGCCGGCGTGAACCTGACCTACAAGATCCTGTTCAACAGCGCCGTGGCCATGACCGGCGGCCAGCCGGTCGATGGCCAGCTCGACGTGCCGGCGATGACGCGCGAGCTGGCCGCCGAGGGTGCGCGCCAGATCGTGGTGGTGACGGATGAGCCGGGCAAGTACAAGGGCGTCGGCAACCTCGCGGCCGGCGTCACCGTGCGCCACCGCGACGAGCTGGACACCGTGCAGCGCGAACTGCGCGAGGTCGCCGGCGTGACCGTGATCATCTACGACCAGGCCTGCGCCACCAAGAAGCGCCGCGAGCGCAAGCGCGGCACCATGGCCGACCCGGCGCGGCGCGTGGTCATCAACGAGCTGGTGTGCGAGGGCTGCGGCGACTGCTCGGTGCAGAGCAATTGCCTGGCGGTGCAGCCGGTCGAGACCGATTTCGGGCGCAAGCGCAAGGTCAACCAGGACACCTGCAACAAGGACTTCTCCTGCACCAAGGGCTTTTGCCCGAGCTTTGTCACGGTCGAAGGCGGCCAGCTGAAGAAGCCCGCGAACCCGGCCGGCGGCAAGGCCACGCCGCCGGCGATCCCGATGCCCACGCTGCCGGACGCCGGCAAGCCGCAGCGCATCGTGGTGGCGGGTATTGGCGGCACCGGCATCGTCACCATCGGCGGCGTGCTCGGCATGGCCGCGCACCTGGAAGGCAAGGGCGTGATCACGCAGGACGCGACCGGCATGGCGCAGATGGGCGGCGCCACCTGGAGCCATATCCAGATCGCCGCCAGCCCCGATGCGCTGCACGCCAGCCGCGTCGACCTGGGCATGGCCGACCTGGTGATCGCCTGCGACACCGTGGTCGCGGCCAGCAAGGCAACGCTTGCCGCGATGTCGCCGGCACGGACCTATGTGGTGCTGAACAGCCACCTGACCCCGACCGCGGCCTTCGTGCGCAACCCCGACTGGGACCCGCAGGCCGGCGAGGCGGTGGCGCGCATCGCGCGCGCCGCAGGCGAAGGGCAACTGGCCAGCTTCGACGCCGAGCAGGTCGCCAGGCAGTTGCTGGGCCAGTCGATCTTCGCCAACCTGCTGCTGCTCGGCTATGCCTGGCAGCAAGGCAAGGTGCCGCTGTCGCACGCGGCGCTGATGCGCGCCATCGAGCTCAACGGCGTGCAGGTCGACAGCAACAAGGCGGCGTTCGAATGGGGGCGCCTGTGCGCGCACGATATGTCTCAACTGCAGTCGAGGCTGCCGTCGCAGCCGGCCGGCTCGCAGGTGATCCAGTTCGTGCGCAAGGTGCCGCTGGCGGAACTGGTGCGCAAGCACGCCGGGTTCCTGGCCGGCTACCAGAACCGGGCTTATGCGGCGCAATACGAGTCGTTCGTCAGCCGCGTCAGCGCAGCGGAATCGGTCGTCGGCGGCACCCGCCTCAGCGAAGCCGTGGCCCGCTCACTGTTCAAACTGATGGCCTATAAAGACGAATATGAGGTGGCGCGCCTGCACACCGGCGCCGCCTTCCGCGAGCAGATCGCGTCGATGTTCGAAGGCAAGGTCCGCCTGGTGCACCACCTCGCGCCGCCGCTGCTGGCGCGCAGGAACAAGGAGGGCGAACCGGTCAAGGGTGCTTACGGCCCATGGATGCGCAACGCCTTCGGCGTGCTGGCCCGCCTCAGGGGCCTGCGCGGCACGCCGTTCGATCCCTTCGGCTACACGCAGGAACGCAAGGAGGAACGCGCGCTGATCGGCGAGTACCGCCGCAGCATCGAAGCCTTGCTGCCGGCACTTTCCGCGCACAACCTCGAACTGGCACTGGAGATCGCGCGGCTGCCGCAGGAGATCCGCGGCTACGGCCACGTCAAGGCGCGCAACCTGGCCGCCACGCGCGCCCGCTGGGAGCGGTTGATGGCGCAGTGGCGCGCGGGCGGCACGCAGGCTCCGGCCCGCACCAGCGCGGCGGCATAGGCAAAAGACAAACGGCATTCCCCCCACAGACTGAAGACAGCGAACGGGCCCCGGCCGCCGCGGCCGGGGATCCCACCCAGAGAAACAGCGAGGAGACACGATGATGAAAACCGTACTGAACCGCTTTGGCCGTGCCCTGGGCGCGATCGCGCTTGCCACCTCACTTGCCGCCTGCGCCACCGGTGCGCTGGCACAAGGCGGATATCCCGACCGCCCGATCCGCATCATCGTGCCCTGGCCCGCGGGCGGCGGTGTCGACGCCGTCACGCGCACGGTGGCCGAGAAGATGAGCGCCAGCCTGGGCCAGCAGGTGATCGTCGACAACCGGCCCGGCGCCACCGGCAATATCGGCGCCGGCATGGGCGCGAAGGCGGCACCCGACGGCTACACGCTGCTGGTCGCCAGCGCGCCGATGGCGATCAATGCCAGCCTGCACAAGAACCTGCCGTTCGACCTGGGCAAGGACTTCGCGCCGCTGGGCCTGATGGCGAGCTCGCCCTACATGCTGGTGGTCAACCCCTCGGTGGCCGGGTCCGTCAAGGAACTGGTGGCGCGCGCCAGGGCGGAGCCTGGCAAGCTCAGCTATGCCTCGGTCGGCCCTGGCACGCAGCAGAACGTGGTCAGCGAGGTCTTCAAGGAAAGCGCCCATATCAACGTCGTGCACGCCCCCTACAAGGGTGGCCCGCAGGCGCTGACCGACATGGTGGGCGGACATATCCACATGATGTTCCACGGCGTGCCGGCGGTGATGCCGTTCGTCAAGGGCGGCCAGCTCAAGGCCATTGCCGTGGCGAGCAGGCAGCGCCTGCCGCTGTTCCCTGACGTGCCGACCATGGCGGAGGCCGGCTTCCCCGGCATCGAGGCCAGCGAATGGTACGGCCTGGTGGCGCCGGCCGGCACGCCCAAAGACATCGTTGCGCTGCTCGGCAAGGAGATCGACAAGGCGCTGAACGCCCCCGGCGTGCGCCAGCAGCTGGCCAGCAAGGGCTACGACCCGGCCGCGCAAAGCTCGCCGGACCAGTTCGCCTCCTTCATGGCCGCCGAGCAGAAGAAGTGGGCGCTGGCGATCAAGGAAACCGGGTTCCGCCTGGAGTAAGCGGCCGCCATCCCCCCATCGATCTCCACGACCAGCCGCTGCGGCAAAGCAGCGCCGCGCGGCGACCGGACTTAGCGGGGTCAGGCCGGTTGCCGCGCCGGCGCTGCCCCGCCATCGTCCAGGCGGGCATCCACCGCCGCGCCGACATGCCACGACGGCGAGGCGCCGCTAGCTTCGCCCGCTCCCATTCCGCAATCATGCCTGCCCCTGCAACGGGGGCGACGCCTCCAAGGCCGTAACGATTAAGGGCTTTCCCGAGGGTTTCACCGTCGCTATTTCGCCGTGCGGAATACTCCGCTGGTTTCCTTGACGATGCCGCGAAGCCTATGCAAAAGTCGGTGAAAACGAACGACCGTGCGGGAATATTCCCGACACCTCGTCACCGGGCTTTTCGCTGCCGCCGACGGCACAGCGGCGCCCGGCAAGCCGGGCGGCCACGTTGCCGCATCGCACAGGAGACAGCCCATGCATTATCCGAACCGCGCGTCCGCGCATCCGCCCCGTAACCGCTACGGCGCGACCCCGACCACGCCGACCGGCCCACGCCAGCCAGGCGCTGGCGCCCGCCGTCCGGCGCGCACTCCGCGCGCCTGATCCATACGCCCCGAATTCTTGCGTGGCAGCGCGCGGCGCTGCCGCGAGAGATCACGCGCGGCGCCTTGCCGGCGCGTGCCTGGATTTCCGATTCGCGAACCGCATGAGGTAACCCCGTGGCATTGTTCCTTCAACAGATACTCAACGGCCTGACGCTGGGCGGCGTCTACAGCCTGGTGGCGCTTGGCCTGACCCTGGTCTACGGCATCCTGCACGTGCCCAATTTCGCGCACGGCGCGTTCTACATGGCCGGCGCCTATGTGTCGTACTACCTGATGACGGCGCTGGGCGTGAACTACTGGCTGGCGATGGTGGGCGCCGCGCTGGTGGTGGCGGCCCTGTCGATGCTGGCCGACCGGCTGGTGTTCCATCCGCTGCGCAACTCGCCCGAACTGCACGACATGATCGCGGCCATCGGCATCCTGCTGTTCCTGGAAGCCGGCGCGCAGGCGCTGTGGGGCGCGGACTTCCATCGCATGCCGACGCCGTATGGCCAGATCGTCGATATCTTCGGCCTGACCGCGCCGCTGCAGCGCCTGCTGATCATCGGCGCCGCGTTCGCGCTGATGGTGCTGCTGCACCTGTTCCTCACGCGCACCATGACCGGCGCCACCATCATGGCGATGGCGCAGAACCGCGACGGCGCCGCGCTGGTCGGCATCGATGCCACGCGCGTCACGCTGCTGGTCTTTGCCATCTCCGGCGCCCTGGCCGCGATCGCCGCCACGCTGTACGCGCCGATCAACCTGGTCTACCCGAGCATGGGCAACCTGGTGATCACCAAGGCCTTCGTCATCATCATCCTGGGCGGCATGGGCAGCATCCCCGGCGCCATCGTCGGCGGGCTGATCATCGGCATGGCCGAGAGCTTCGGCGGCTTCTACGTTTCCACCGACTACAAGGACATCATCGCCTTCGTGCTGCTGGTGGTGATCCTGTCGATCCGGCCGCAGGGCCTGTTTGCCGGCAAGGCAGCCTGAGGAGTACGACATGAAAGCACTGCAAGGAAAGACCGGCTGGATGCTGCTGCTGGCCCTGGCGATCGCGTTCCCGCTGGTCACGCCTAACAGCTACTACCTGACCGTGATGACGCTGGCCTTCATCTATGCCATCGCCACGCTCGGACTCAACCTGATCACCGGCTACACCGGCCAGCTCAACCTCGCGCACGGCGGCTTCATGGCGATCGGCGCCTACACGCTGGGCATCCTGACCGTGGACCACCAGGTGCCGTTCTGGCTCGCATTCGCGCTGGCCGGCGTGGTCTGCATGGTGCTGGGCTACGTGGTCGGCGTGGTGTCGCTGCGGCTGAAGGGCCATTACTTCTCGATCTTCACCATGTGCATCGGCTACATCATCTACCTGGTGATCGAGAAGTGGGAAAGCCTGACGCACGGCACCGTGGGACTGATCGGCATTCCGGTGCCGGCGGCGATCGGACCGCTCGCGTTCGACAGCGTGCAGGCGCAGTACTACCTGGTGCTGTGCTTCCTGGCCGTGGGCACGTTCCTGATGCACCGGATCGTCACCTCGCTGCTGGGCCGCAGCTTCATGGCCGTGCGCAACAGCGATGCGCTGGCCGAAGCGCTGGGCATCAACCTGATGCGCACCAAGGTGCTGTCGTTCGTGCTGTCGGTGGGTTACGCCGGTTTTGCCGGCGCACTGTACGCCGGCCAGGTGCGCTTCCTGGGACCGGACATCGCCCGCACCGACCTGACCTTCGACATGGTGATGTCGATGCTGGTGGGCGGCATCGGGACCATCTTCGGGCCGCTGCTGGGCGCGGTGCTGGTGCCGTGGATCACGCAGTCGCTGCAGTTCATGCAGGACTACCGCATGCTGGTGTTCGGCCCGGTTCTGATCCTGCTGATCATCTTCGTGCCGGACGGCATCGTGGGTTCTTTCCTGAAGAAGCAGGCGCGCAAGGCCGCCGCCGCACGCCGCGGCAAGCCCACGCAGCCCGTGCAGCCCGCCGCTGCCGGCAATAACGCTGTCCCGACCACCCGCGCCGGAGCCGACCATGCTTGAGATCCGCAACCTGACCAAGAAATTCGGCGGCCTGACCGCGGTGCACGATGTATCGGTGACCTTCGAGCAGGGGCACATCAACGCCATCATCGGCCCCAACGGCGCCGGCAAGACCACCTTCTTCAACCTGGTCGCGGGAACGCATGCCCCTTCCTCCGGGCAGATCCTGTTCAAGGGCCAGGACGTCGCCGGCCTGCGCGCGGACCAGATTGCGCGGCTGGGCGTCGCTCGCACCTTCCAGGCGACCGCGCTGTTCGACCGCGCCACGGTGCTCGACAACCTGATCGTGGGCCACCGGCTCCGCACGCGCTCCGGGCTGGGCGACGTGCTGTTCAACACGCGCCGGCTGCGCGAGGAAGAGCGCCTGTGCCGCGACAAGGCCGAGGCCGCGCTCGACTTCGTCGGCCTGTCGCACCTGGCGCATGAAGTCGCCGCCGATATCACGCAGGAAGCGCGCAAGCGCGTGGCCTTCGCTCTGGCACTGGCGACGGACCCTGAACTGCTGCTGCTCGATGAGCCGGCGGGTGGCGTCAATCCGGAAGAAACGGTCGGCCTCGCCGAGCTGATCCGCAAGATGGTGCGGCATGGCAAGACGGTCTGCCTGATCGAACACAAGATGGACATGATCATGCGGCTGGCCGACAAGATCATGGTGCTGAACTACGGCGAGAAGATCGCCGAAGGCACGCCCGCGCAGATCCAGCAGGATCCGCATGTCATCGAGGCCTACCTGGGAGCCGACCATGTTGCAGCTTGAACGCGTCTCGCTGTCGTACGGCAGCTTCCGCGCCCTCGACAACATCACGCTGCACGCCGGCGCCGGCGAGCTGGTGGTGCTGCTGGGCGCCAACGGTGCCGGCAAGAGCTCGATCTTCCTGGCGATGAGCGCGATCCACCGCATCAGCGGCGGCAGCATGCGCTTCGACGGACGCGAGCTGTCGGGCATGAAGCCGTCGCAGATCGTGCAGGCGGGGCTGGTGCATTGCCCTGAGGGACGCAAGCTCTTTCCGGCGATGAGCGTGGAGAAGAACCTGGTGCTGGGTGCGTATGTGCATCGGCGCGACGGGGCGGGGATCCGCAAGACGCTGGAGGAAGTCTATGAACTCTTCCCGATCCTGAAGCAGAAGAAAGACGACCCCGCCGGCTCGCTGTCGGGCGGCCAGCAGCAGATGGTGGCACTGGGCCGCGCGCTGATGAGCCGGCCGCGCGCGCTGCTGCTGGACGAGCCGTCGCTGGGGCTGGCGCCGCTGGTGGTCAAGCAGATGTTCGAGATCATCCAGCGCATCAACCGTGCGGGGACCACGGTGTTGCTGGCGGAGCAGAACGCCTACGCGGCGCTGGGAATCGCCCATCGCGCGTATGTGATCGAGAGCGGGAAGATCGTGATGGAGGGGGACAGGGATACGTTGCTGAGGGATGAGGGGATTCGGAAGGCGTACATCGGCGGGTAGGTTTTGCTCCCTCTCCCGCAAGCGGGAGAGAGGAGAAAACAGAGGGGTCATTGAAGACAACCGCAACTGACAAGCGCAGTACATCCAGGAGACATAGCAATGCAAAGCAACATCATGCGCCGTATCTTCCCGCTGGCCGCCACCGCCGTGGCCGCGATGCTGGCTTCGGGCGCCGCGCTGGCGCAGGAAGTCGTCAAGATCGGCTATACCGGCCCGCTGTCCGGCGGCGCCGCGCTGTATGGCAAGAACGTGCTGTCGGGCGTGCAGATGGCGGTGGATGAAATCAACGCCGCCGGGCTCGAAGTCAAGGGCAAGAAGGTCAAGCTGGAAGTGGTGGCGCTGGACGACAAGTACTCGCCCGCCGAGGCCGCCATCAACGGCCGCCGGCTGGTGCAGCAGCACAAGACCGCGGCGATCTTCGTGCCGCACTCGGGCGGCATCTTCGCGCTGCAGGCCTTCAACGAGCAGGAAAAATTCATGGTGATGGCCTATTCCAGCGTGCCGCGCATCACCGATGCGGGCAACAAGCTGACCATCCGCATCCCGCCGGCCTACACCGGCTATATCGAGCCGTTCATCAAGGCGCAGATGAAGCGCTATGGCAAGAACGTGGCGCTGACGCCGGCCGACCACGACTATGCCAAGGCCTGGGTGCACGCCTTCGTGCCGGCCTGGGAATCCGCCGGCGGCAAGGTGGTGGCCAATAACCCGATGTCGTACACCAAGGCCACCGACTTCTACAGCGGCGTGTCGCGCGCCATCAGCGAGAAGCCGGACGTGATGTTCGTCGGCGGCCCGTCCGAGCCGACCGCGCTGGTGGTCAAGCAGGCGCGCGAACTGGGCTTCAAGGGCGGCTTTATCGTGATGGACCAGGCCAAGATGGACGAGATGGCCAAGGTCACCAACGGGCTGTCGATGCTGGAGGGCTCGATCGGCGTGCTGCCGCTGGTCAACGACAACCGCCCGGCGGCGCAGGCGTTCAATGCCAAGTACAAGAAGCTGCATGACGGCCGCGATGCAACCACCGAGATGTCGCTGAACTACACCATGGTCTATGCGCTGGCCGGCGCCATGAAGCTGGCGGGCTCCACCAGCGATGCCGCGGCGATCCGCGCAAAGATGCCCGACGCGGTGAAAGGGCTGGCCAAGGAGGTCAATCCCAATGAAGTCGATGGTATCGACGCCAAGGGTGGCTCGATGGCCGATACCGTGGTCGGCTGGGTGCAGAACGGCAAGATCTCGCAGGTGCGCCTGTCCGAGCTGGCCAAGTAAGATGTCCAGACAGGCTGGCCAAAAAAGCTGGCCTGAAAAGCCCCGCAGGCCACGCGGCCTGCGGGGCTTTTTCCTTTGGCAGGCAGCCGATAGGATCCGGCTTACGCGTCTCAGTTGGAGGAAAGCCGATGGCCAGCCAGACACCAGGGAAGCCGGCGAAAATCGCACGCAAGGCCGCTGCCACGGACAGCGCCGGAAAGCCCCGCCTGCTCTCCGGCGGTAATCCCCAGATCGCCAAGGCGGACGGCGATGCCCCGGTGCAGGCCTACATCGCCGCCATGCCGGGCTGGCAAAGCGATGTCGGCCGCCGCCTCGACGCGCTGATCGTGCGCCATGTCCCCGAGGTGCGCAAGGCAGTGCGCTGGAACTCGCCGTTCTATGGCGTCGAGGGCCAGGGCTGGTTCCTCAGCTTCCATTGCTTCACGAAATACATCAAGGTGGCGTTTTTCCGCGGCGCGGCGCTGAAGCCCCTGCCGCCCGGCGAGTCCAAGGATCCGGACACCCGCTATCTCGATATTTACGAGCAGGACGACATCGACGAGGAACAGCTGGGGAGCTGGATCCGGCAGGCATCGGCAATGCCCGGCTGGAGCCCATGACGCCCTTCGGCGCGCGGCTACGAGCGAACGCCGAACAGGCCGTGCCAGAACGAATCGAAGGCGCCGGGATGGCGCCTGTGGCGCTCGGTGGTGTCGTGGCCTGACGCCGCTGCTGAACCCGCTGCTGCCGGTTGGGGCGCTTGCTCGGCAGCTGCGCTTGCCTGCCGCGATGCCTGCAAGGCCGAAACGCTGTCGGCAATGCGGGCCGCCAGCTCCGCCTCGCAATCCCGGCCGAGCAGCACGCCAAACAGGACATCGCGGTTGTGGCCGTCATCGGCGAAGCGCATGGCGATGGTGACCATCTTCTCGTACTGTTCCTGCGCGGCGCGCTGAGCCTCGCGCTGGGCGGCGCGCTCCTGCTCTTCCTGTGCCTCCTGCTCCGCTTGCCAGCGCTGCATCTCGCGCTCGAATACTTCGTCGTAGATCTGGCGCTGTTCAGCGTCGGACAGGATCGCGTAGGCGTCGCGGATTTCCTGGAAGGCCGCGTGCGCCTCGGCCTCGCGGCCGAGGTTACGGTCCGGGTGCCATTTCATTGCGGCGCGCCGGTATGCCCGCTTGATCTCGTCAAGGGTGGCGTCGGCTTGCACGCCTAAGGTCGCGTAGAGGGTAGTCATGGGGCGATGGGGGCGCTGCTGTGCTGGCGATCATGCTAGCACGGCGCGCCGACCCATCGGGAGCATCGCTGCTACTGGCGCCGGTCGCCGTCGCGGTTATGTGCCTCCATCTGCCCTCGGTCGTGCTGGGCGCGCTGCTGTTGCTGGCGCTGCTGCTCCTGCTGCTGGCGCTGGCGGTCCTGCATCTGCCGCTGCTGTTCCTGCTGGTGGCGCTGCTGCTCCTGCATTGCCCGCTGCTGCTCCTGCTGGTGGCGCTGCTGCTCCTGCATTGCCCGCTGCTGCGCCTGAGCCGCGCGTTGCTGCTGCTCTGCCTGTTGGCGCTGCATGGCCTGCTGGCGTTGCTGTTCCTGCATCTGGCGTTGTTGTTCCTGCACCTGCCGGTGCTGTTCCTGCATCTGGCGCTGCTGTTCCATCTGCTGGCGCTGGGCGGCCTGCGCCTGCCGCTGCTGGGCCTCCTGCGCCTGGCGCTGCTGGGCCTCCTGCATCTGGCGCTGCTGCTCGAAGCGCTGGCGCTGCATCTCCTGCCCCTGCCGCTGCTGCTCGGCCATCTGGCGCTGGCGCTCCACCTGCTGACGCTGCTGCTCGCCGGCCTGGCGCTGCTGGTCCATCTGCTGGCGCTGGGCGTCGTGCGCCTGACGCTGCTGCTCCATCTGCTGGCGCTGCGCGTCCTGAGCCTGGCGCTGCTGCTCCATCTGCTGGCGCTGGGCCTCGTGCGCCTGGCGCTGGCGGCCTTCCTGCATCTGGCGCTGCTGGGCGTCCTGGGCCTGGCGCTGTTGCGCCTCCTGCATCTGGCGTTGCTGCTCGAAGCGCTGGCGCTGCATGTCTTGCGACTGGCGCGCCGGATCGGGGCGATCCTGCCCGTCTGCCCACTGGCGTTGCTGCGCGCGCTGCTGTTCCTGCTGGCGACGTTCCATCGCTTCCTGCTGCTGGCGCTGCAGTTCGCGCGCCTGCTGCTGTTCGCGGCCCGGCTGGCCTTGCCATTGGCGCTGCTGTTCCTGCTGGCGGCGCTCCATCGCCTCCTGCTGCTGGCGCTGCTGCTCGCGCGCCTGCTGCTGTTCGCGCTGCATGGCCTGCGCCTGGCGTTGCGCATCGGGCTGGCCGGCAAAGCCGCGCCCGTCGTCGGGACGCGAGCCCTGCCCACGGCCATTGCCACGCCAGCCGTCCGGACCCTGAGCCGGGTCCGGGCGACCGCCGCGCGGCTGCTGCTCGCGCGCGGCCAGCGCTGCCTGGCTCATGCGCACGTCCGGCATGGGCTGCACCTCGCGCCCCGGGCGCCCGGGGCGTCCCGGCCGTGGCTCAGAGCTGCCGCGCCATACCGGACCCGCCCCCGGGACGACACCGCCCTCGCGGGCGAAGCGCCGGGCCAGGTCATCGGTGGCCGGCCGTCCCGGTGGATGCGCCGCAATCGCCTGGCGCTCGAAGCCCGGGCGCGCCTGCGGCGGCAGCTGCCGCACCGGCGCGGCGCCGACCAGGCTGTTCTTGACCGGCGCCACCGGCGGACCGCCGCGTGCCTCGCCGGCCGGCAGGTTGCGCCATTCGGCCCGGTGCATGCCGCGCACCGGGCGTCCCTCGACGAAATTGCGCGCCGGCATGCCGGTGATCGCGCCAGGCACGTTGCGGTTGGCATAAGGCGCGGGCCGCCCGCGGTCGCCCATCACGAAGTTGTTGACGGTGACGCGGTTGATGCGCGCGACATAGCTGGGACTGGCGCGGTACGCCGGCCGATAGGCGTCGCGCGGGGCCAGCGGGTACCACGCCACGCCGGGACCGCCGCCCACGCGCACGCTGCTCCAGCTTGGGCCGCCGCCACCGACAAAGGCGACCACCGCCGGCGCGTAGCACGGCCGCACGCGCGGGCCCGGCACCCAGCCCCAGCGCGTGCCCACATAGGCCCACCGCCCGTAGTGCGAGGGGGCGAAGCCCCATGGGGCATCGTCGATCCAGGTCCAGCCCCACGGCGCGATCCACGCCCAGTGGCCGACGCTGTAGGGTGCCCAGCCCACGCTGACGACGCGCGGGAACCAGACCGCGCCATAGGCGGGTTCTTCCTGCCAGTCGCCGTAGTCGTCCAGCGCCGCGTAGCCAGGCATTTCGCGCGGCAGGTAGCGCGCCGACGGCGACGCGTCTTCGCGCGCGTCGCGTGCCGCGGTCCAGCGGTCGAAGCTGTCTTCGGCAACAGGGCCGCCGCCGGCGTCGGCCAGGTCGGTGCCGGCAAAGCGCATGCGGTCGCCGCGCTGCAGTTCGATCGAGCGGCTGTCGCCGTAGACCACGGCGCTGCCATGCCGCATCGTCACCGTGGTGGTGCTGCCGTCTGGCGCCACGTCGAGCCGGTAGTCGCCCGGCTCGCGCGGCACGAAGGCCAGGTTGGGGGTATCGATCTCGACGGTCTGGTCCTGCGGCAGCGCGCGCACGCGCACCTGCAGCGTGCCCTGCGTCAGCTTGACCTGCGTCGTATCGTCGTCCAGGTTCAGGATGCTGGCCGCGGTGGCGCCGCCCATGCGCATGGCGACGGTGCCGGCATGCAGCTCGGCGCGGCCGCCGGCGTCCATCCACAGCCGGTCGCCGGTAGTGACCGGGCGGTTCAGGCCGGTGGCGGCCCACTGGTCCGAGCCTGCCGGCGCGAAGCTCAGGTTGCCTTCGACCGCGGTCAGCGTGGCAATGCGGGCGGACGGGTCGGCCTGCGCGACCGGGGCGTCGGCCATGGGCGCGTCCAGGTAGGGCTGGTCGGGTGCCGGCACCTGGGCCAGTGCAGCAGCAGCCACGGCCAGGGCCGCCGCGGCGGCGAGCGCGGTCAGGGCAAGCCGGCGCGGGCCAGCGAGCGAACGGGTACCACCAGGTTGGACGGATTCGGACATGATTTCAGGTCGGGACAAGACACTCCGGATGCGGCGCGGGCCCACCGATCGGAGGGCGATCGGCGAAGCCAATGGCAATGCGCCATCCTATTGCCACCATACATTGCCGGGAAGCCGGGCAGCATGGCCCGCGCGGCGGACTTTGTAAGCGCGTATTTCGCCATGTGGCATGACAGCCCGCGCCGTTTCGGGGTGCGAGGCAGGCAGCGGGCGGGCCGGCGGGCAGCCGGCGATGCGCGGCCGCACGCCGGCCGTCAAAGGTGGAAACAACTATTGCCGAAGCGGCCCATGCCGGGTGGTTGGCGGCGGCGTCAGCCGCCTTGCTGCTGGCGCAGCAGTTCGGTCAACTTGTCAGCCGGCATCGGCCGCCCGTACAGGTAGCCCTGGGCCTCGTAGCAGTCGTTGGCCAGCAGGAAGTCGCGCTGCTCGGTGGTCTCGACGCCCTCGGCGACCACGCCGATGTGCAGGCTTTTGCCCACGTTGATCACCGAGCGCACGATCGCGGCGTCGACCGGATCCTGGGTGACATTGCGGATAAAGGACTGGTCGATCTTGAGCCGGTCCACCGGGAACGACTTGAGGAAGCTCAGCGACGCATAGCCGGTGCCGAAATCGTCGCAGGTCAGCGTCACCCCGTCGCGGCGCAGCGCCTGCAGCTGGTCCGAGACCTCGTCGCCCTGTTGCAGCGCGATGGTCTCGGTAATCTCGATCTCCAGGCACTCCGGCGCCAGCTCCAGCGCGCGCAGCACGTGGCGCACCTCGGTCAGAAGGCGGCTTTCGGACAACTGCGCGGCAAACAGGTTGATGGCCACGCGCGGCGGCTGCGGAAACGCCAGCGACCACGAGCGCGCCTGCGCGCATGCGGTCTGCAGCAGCCACATGCCGACATCGCTGGCGATGCTGCTGGCGGCCAATGCGTCGATGAACAGCCCCGGCACGATCAGGCCCCGGGTCGGATGGCGCCAGCGCATCAGCGCCTCTGCGCCACGGATGCGGCCGTCACGCAGGTCGACCTGCGGCTGGTACAGCAGCTCGAACTGGCGCTGCGCGTAGGCTTCGTGCAGGGCCTGGACCAGCGACAGGCGCGCGGTCACGTCCGAGCGCATCTGCGGCTTGAAGAAGCGGATGGTGCGGCCGCCGTCGTGCTTGGCACGTGCCAGCGCCAGGCTGGCGGCGGCGAGGACGTCAGAGCCCAGTTCGCCGGCGGCGGGGATCACGCAGGCGCCGATGCTGGCCAGCACATGGTGGCGGCGCCCGCCGTGCTCATGCGGGGAAGACAGCATTGACAGGATCGCCGCGCCGACATGCCGGACCAGCGTGGGATCGGAAATGGAAGGCAGCAGCACGCCGAACTCATCGCTGCCAACGCGGCCGATGACGGCATCGCGCGGCGATGCGTCGCGCAGGCGCCGGGCCACGCGCTGCAGGATGACGTCGCCCTCGGCATGCCCGTGCATATCGTTGAAGGCGCGGAAATCGTCGATGCCGATCAGCAGCAATGCGCAGCGGGGCACCGCCTCTGCCTGCAGGCGCGCCTCCAGCCGCTTCAGAAACCCCTGGCGATTGTCAACGCCGGTCAGCGGATCGAGATCCGAGCCTGGCGAGGCGCCAGCCGCCTTCGCCCCGGACTTGGCCACCATCCCTGCCCCATCTGTAATTGTCGACATTGTTACCCGCTAGCAATTTAGCAAGTGTGACGAAAACTTGGAAAAAATCAAGAAGTTCCCGCCGGCAGCCGTAAGCCCAATGCGGCGATGCAACGCTGGCGAGCCTGCGGTGCTGTTGCGCGTTGAATCGGCTTCCGGCTTACAGTACCCTACCGCGCACCAGGGCCGTGCCGGCCGCCACGCCGCCGGAGATCCGCCCTGGACGCGGCGATGCGAGCAGCGGCCGCCCCGGGCAGTCTTGCGCCCCATCGCCACTGCGCCTCCTGAACAAGAACATGACCGGGACCTTCACCGTGAACGCTTGGACCATCCGCACCCGCATCCTGGCCAGCTTTTCCATGATCCTGCTGGTCATGGCCCTGATGGGCGTGGTCGCCTATACGCGGATGAACGCGATCGAGCGCGAAACCGCGCTGATGCTGCATGACGCGCTGCCGGGGCTGAACTACAGCACCGGAATCCGCGGAGTCTGGGGCGAACGCTACGTGCTTGCCTGGCAGACCATCAATGCCTCGAACGACGCCGAGCGCCGCGGCTTCCAGGACCAGGGCAAGGACGCGGTCGCGCGCCTGGACAAGCTGGAGCAGCAGTACGAGTCCTCGATCACGCGCAGCGAGGACCGCGTCGCGTTCCAGGCTTACCGCGACCTGCGCGCCCAGTATGAACAGGCCGCGCAGGTGCTGGCCCAGTCCGGCGACTGGAACGGCGCGGCCGCGGTCGCGGCGCTGCGCGGCAACGTGCACGATCGCTGGATCGCCGCGCGCAAGGCGGCCCAGCACCTGGTCGACGACAACAGCGCCGTCGGTTCACGCGCCGCGCGCGGCATCGACGACGCCGTCAACGCCGCCAAGACCGGCATCGAGGCCGCGCTGATCGCCGCGCTGGTGGTTGCCCTGGTGTGCGGCTACCTGTTGCTGCGCGCGATCACCGTGCCGATGCAGTCGATCGTCGGCCTGCTCGCCGGCATCCGCGGCGGCGACCTGCGCCTGCGCATGGCGCTGCGCCGCAAGGACGAGTTCCAGGAGGTCGAGGAAGGCTTTAACCAGATGACCGGCGAACTGACCTCGCTGGTGGGCCAGGCGCAGCGCACCGCGATCCAGGTCACCACCTCGGTCAACGAGATCGCCGCCACCGCGCGCCAGCAGCAGGCCACCGCCACCGAGACCGCCGCCACCACCACGCAGATCGGCGCCACCTCGCGCGAGATCTCGGCCACCGCGCGCGACCTGGTGCGCACCATCCATGAGGTATCCAGCGCTGCCGAGCAGGCCGCCGGGCTGGCCGGCACCGGACAGGTGGGCCTGTCGCGCATGGAAGGCACCATGCAGCAGGTGATGGACGCCGCCGGCTCGGTCAACGGCAAGCTCGCCACGCTGAACGAGAAGGCCGGCAATATCAACCAGGTGGTAACCACCATCGCCAAGGTGGCCGACCAGACCAACCTGCTGTCGCTCAATGCCGCGATCGAAGCCGAGAAGGCCGGCGAGTACGGCCGCGGCTTCTCGGTGGTGGCCACCGAGATCCGCCGCCTGGCCGACCAGACCGCGGTGGCCACCTATGACATCGAGCAGATGGTGCGCGAGATCCAGTCGGCCGTTGCCGCCGGCGTGATGGGCATGGACAAGTTCTCGGAGGAAGTGCGCCGCGGCATGTCGGAGGTGACGCAGGTTGGCGACCAGCTGTCGCAGATCATCGCGCAGGTGCAATCGCTGGCGCCGCGCGTGGTGATGGTCAGCGAAGGCATGCAGGCCCAGGCCGGCGGCGCCGAGCAGATCAACCAGGCGCTGATGCAGTTGTCGGAAGCCGCCCAGCAGACGGTCGAATCGCTGCGCCAGTCAGGCCAGGCCATCGACGAGCTGACGCTGGTCGCCAACGACCTGCGCAGCGGCGTCTCGCGCTTCAAGGTCTAGGCGGCAGCGTCGGACGGGCACGCCGCCTTTGCCATGCCGCCTTTGCCATGCTCCGCCCCGCGACCATGAAGCTCTTCCTGCTGTTCCGCCTTGGCGCTGACCACTACGCCCTGGATGCAGCCGAGGTCGCCGAGGTGCTGCCGCTGACGCGCCTGAAGCAGGTCCCCGGCGCGCCCGCGTGGGTGGCCGGCGTGATGGAGCGCCGCGGCCAGCCGGTGCCGGTGATAGACCTGCCCGCGCTGGCGACCGGCGTGCCGGCGGCGCTGCGCACCAGCACGCGCACGGTGCTGGTCCACTACCGCCATGGCGGCACCGCCGCGCCGCGGCTGCTCGGCCTGCGGCTTGAGTCGGCCACGCAGATGCTGCGCTGCCCGGCCGAATCCTTCGTCGATGGCGGCATCGCGGGCGCCAGCCCACGCTACCTGGGGCCGGTGCGCCATGACGCGCGCGGCCTGGTGCAGTGGGTGCGCATCGACGCCCTGCTGCCGGACGAAATCCATGCGATGCTGTTCGCCGATCCGTCGGGAGAGCTCGCATGAGCACTGCCACGCACATCGAAGCCCTGCTCAAGGCCCGCATCGGCCTGGACGCCAATGCCATCGGCAGCGGCGCGGTGGAGCGCGCGGTGCGCGAGCGCAGCCAGGCGGTGCACGCGGCGGACACGCAGGCGTACTGGAGCCTGCTGCACGGTACCGCCGGCGAGTTCCAGGCCCTGATCGAGGCAGTGGTGGTGCCCGAAACGTGGTTCTTCCGGCATCGCGAGGCGCTGCTGGCGCTGGGCTGCCTTGCGGCCGAGCGCGCCCTTGCCAGCGGCACGCGCACGCTGCGCGTGCTGAGCCTGCCCTGCTCCACCGGCGAAGAGCCCTATTCGATCGCCATGGCACTGCTCGATGCCGGCGTCCCGGCGGCGCGCTTCCGCATCGACGCCGTCGACATCAGCGCCCGCGCGCTGGCGCGCGCGCACCATGGCGAGTACGGCACCAACGCCTTCCGCGGCGGCCCGCTGGATTTCCGCGACCGCTATTTCACGGCCGGCCCCGCCGGCTACGCGCTGGACCCGCGTGTGCGTGCACAGGTGCGGCTGCTGCAGGGCAACCTGATCGACCCCGGCCTGCTCGCCGGCGAACCTCCCTATGACTTCGTGTTCTGCCGCAACCTGCTGATCTATTTCGATGCGTCCGACCAGCGGCGCGCCGTGCAGACGCTGGCGCGGCTGACAATGGCCGACGGCCTGCTTTTCGTCGGCCCGGCCGAGGCCAGCCTGCTGAGCGCGCAGGGGCTGGTGCCGGTCGGCTTGCCGCTGACCTTTGCTTTCCGCAAACCCTCGCCGCGCGCCGCGCCGGGCGCTGTCGCGCATCCGCCGCAGCTGGCAAGGATGGCTGCGCCGCCGCGCCTGCCACGCTCGCCGGTGCCGCCCAGGCCGGTGCCCGCGCGGCCAGCCGCGGCGGCCGGCGCACCGGCCGCCTCGGTCATGACCGGCAATGCGCCTACCGCCGAACTGGCCCGTATCGCCGGCATGGCCGACCGCGGCGAACTGGAGGCCGCCGCCGCC
This sequence comes from Cupriavidus phytohabitans, assembly GCF_017815025.1. Lineage (NCBI taxonomy): Bacteria > Pseudomonadati > Pseudomonadota > Betaproteobacteria > Burkholderiales > Burkholderiaceae > Cupriavidus > Cupriavidus phytohabitans. The sequence goes on along the minus strand of NZ_JAGIQB010000004.1, from coordinate 209,097 downwards.
TGCTGCCAGGCACTGCTCGACCGCATCGGCACCGATGCCGGCGCCGCCGGCGCCTGGTGCATGCTGGGCGTGCTGCACGATGCCGCCGGACGCACCGCGCAGGCGCACGCCGCCTACCGCAAGGCGCTGTACCTGGATCCAGCGCACCAGGAGACCCTCTACCACCTGGCCGCGCTGCTCGACACCGAAGGCGACCATGACGGCGCCATGCGCCTGCGCCAGCGCGCGCAACGCCACCCCCGCAAGCACCATGGCTGAACCGCAAGGCATCTACCGCAGAACCGCCGCGGCCACCATGGCAGTGGACGATTGCTGGCGCCGCATCGGCGTGCGCGGCGACGGCTCCTGCCCGGCACTGGTCCAGCATGCGCACTGCCGCAACTGTCCGACCTACGCGCAAGCCGCGGCCATGCTGCTGGATGCGCAGCAGCTGGACCAGCTTGACGATGCACTGCCAGACGCGGCAACCGTCGCCGTGGAAACAGACGATCCGTTGGCGGGACACGGCACGGCGCTGTCGTGCCTGGTCTTCCGCATCGGCGAAGAATGGCTGGCGCTGCCGACCGCGGCTCTGGGCGAAGTCACCGCGCCGGGTCCGGTGCATTCGCTGCCGCACCGCCGCGATGCCGCCGTGCTGGGCCTGGCGGCCGTGCGCGGCAACCTGCTGGTGTGCCTGTCGCTGGCACGGCTGTTCGGCGCTGGCAGCGCCATGCCCGCCACCGGCAAGGCCGGCAAGGAGGACAGGGCCGCAGGCAGCCGCTTCCTGATCCTCGGGCAGGGCCGCGCCGCGCTCGCGCTGCCGGTGGACGAGGTTTCCGGCGTGGTGCGCGTACCCGGGTCCGCGCTGCAGCCGCTGCCGGCCACGCTGGGCCGCGCCTCGGCACGCTACACGCAGGCGCTGTTCCTGGACCAGGGCCGCAGCATCGGCCTGCTCGACGCGGCTCCGCTGCGCCAGGCACTGGCACGGAGCCTGGCATGAATCCCGAACAATTGCGCGACGCCTCGCTGCTCGAGTTGTTCGCGCTCGAGGCCGAATCGCAGGCCGAGATCCTCAACGCCGGGCTGCTGGCGCTCGAGCGCAACCCGGCCGCGGCCGAGCACCTGGAGGCGTGCATGCGCGCGGCGCATTCGCTCAAGGGCGCGGCACGCATCGTGGGGCTCGATGCGGCCGTGCGCCTGGCGCACGCGATGGAAGACTGCCTGGTCGCCGCGCAAGGCGGCATGCCGCTCGCGGCCGCGCATATCGACGCGCTGCTGCAAGGCACCGACCTGCTGCTGCACATCGGCCATCCGCGCGGAGGCGACCCGGGCTGGGCCGACGGTGCTGGCCGCGCCGAGATCGACGCGATCGCGCAGCGGCTGGGCATGCTGGATGCCGGCCTGGCCTTGCCGCCCGTCGCGGCCGCGCCAGGCGCGCGCTCAAGGACAGGGCCGCCAGACGATGCGCCCGCTGTACCGCCAGCGCCAGCCGCACCCATCCCGCAGCCCCAGGCGCCGGTGCCAGAGCCAGCCGTCCCCGGCGAGCCGCAGGAGCGCATGCTGCGCGTCAACGCCGATACCCTCGACCAGTTGCTCGCCCTGTCCGGCGAGGCCATGGTCGAATCGCACTGGCTGCGGCCATTCGGCCAGGCGCTGCAGAAGGCCAGGCGCCAGCAGGCGCGCGCGCTGCGCGCCGCCGATGCGCTGCAGGACGCGCTGCGCGACGCACTCGGAGACAACGCCGGCGCACGCACGGCGCTGGCCGAGTTGCGCCAGATGCTCGACGACGGCCATGGCGAACTGTCGCGGCGGGCCGACGAATTCGACGAGTACGACCACCGCGCCACGCGCCTTGCGCGCCGGCTCTATGACAGCGCGCTGGGCTCCCGCATGCGCCCGCTCGCCGATGGCCTGACCGGCTACGCGCGCATGGTCCGCGACCTGGGGCGCACGCTCGGCAAGCCGGTGCATCTGGAGCTGGTCGGCGCCGGCACGCAGGTCGACCGCGACATCCTGGAAGCGCTCGACGCCCCGCTCGCTCACTTGCTGCGCAACGCGGTGGACCACGGCATCGAGCCGCCCGCGGTGCGCCAGGCTGCGGGCAAGCCCGCCGAAGGCCGGGTCACGCTGCAGGCCCGCCACAACGCCGGCAGGCTGGTGATCGAGATATCTGACGACGGCGGGGGCGTCGACGTGGACGCGCTGCGGCGCGCGATCGTGCGCCGCAACCTGGCTTCGGAAGAGACCGCGGCGCGGCTGTCGCAGGCGGAGTTGCTAGATTTCCTGCTCCTGCCCGGCTTCAGCATGCGCGACACAGTGTCGGAAGTGTCCGGCCGTGGCGTGGGCCTGGACGCGGTGCAGGAGATGGTGCGGCGCGTGCACGGCAGCCTGTGCCTGACGCAGCAGCCGGGCCAGGGTCTGCATTTCCAGCTCGAGCTGCCGCTGACGCTGTCGGTCGTGCGCACGCTGCTGGTTGAGGTCGCGGGCGAGGCCTATGCCTTTCCGCTCGGGCGCGTGCTGCGCGCTGCCGCGATCGGGCGCGCTCAGATCGAGCAGACCGAAGGCCATCAGCATTTCCGGCATGAAGGCCGTGCCATCGGCCTGGTCAGCGCGGCGCAAGTGATGCAGCGCGCGGAGACCATTGCGCATGAGCGCGATGACGTGCAGGTGATCATCATTGGCGAGGGCGAGCGTACCTACGGCATCGCGGTCGACCGCATGCTGGGCGAGCGGCTGCTGGTGGTACAGCCCCTGCCTGCCGCGCTGGGCAAGGTAAAGGACATCGCCGCCGGCAGCCTGACCGACGACGGCATGCCGGTACTGATCTTCGACGTGGAGGACCTGCTGCGCTCGGTCGAGAAGCTGGTCTCCGAAGGCCGCATTGAAGGCGTGCGCCACGCCGCCGAAGCCGGCCTGCAAGCGCGCGCGCGGCGCGTGCTTGTGATCGACGACTCGCTCACAGTGCGCGAACTGCAGCGCAAGCTGCTGGCCGGGCGCGGCTACGATGTCGCGGTGGCGGTCGACGGCATGGATGGCTGGAACGTGCTGCGTGCCGAGCCTTTCGACCTGGTCATCACCGATATCGACATGCCGCGCATGGACGGTATCGAACTGGTGCGCAGGATCCGCCATGACGCCGCGCTGCGCCAGCTACCGGTGATGGTGGTGTCGTACAAGGACCGCGAACAGGACCGCCAGCGCGGCCTGGAAGCAGGGGCGGACTATTATCTGGCGAAGGGCAGTTTCCACGACGCCGCGCTGCTCGACGCGGTACAGGACCTGATCGGCGAGGCACGCTCATGAAAATCGGCATCGTCAACGACTCCCCGCTCGCGGTCGCGGCGCTGCGCCGTGCCATCGCGCTGGATCCCGCCTTCGAGATCGCCTGGATCGCCGCCGATGGCCAACAGGCAGTGCAGATGGCCGCGGCCCGCACGCCGGACCTGATCCTGATGGACCTGCTGATGCCGGTAATGGACGGCGTCGAAGCCACGCGCCGGATCATGGCCGCCACGCCCTGCGCGATCGTGGTGGTCACCATGGATCTCGGCCGCAATGCCGCGGGGGTGTTCGACGCGATGGGTTACGGCGCCATCGACGCGGTCGATACGCCCACGCTGACGGAAGCCGATGCGCAGCTCGCCGCCGGCCCGCTGCTGCGCAAGATGCGCAATATCGGCCAGTTGCTGGCTGGCCGCGCGATCCCGCAGCATAAGCTGCAAGCCGCGCCGCGCGCCGTCGCCGCGCCGCGCCTGGTGGCGCTGGGCGCCTCCGCCGGCGGTCCGGCCGCGCTGGCGGCGCTGCTGGGCGCGCTCCCGGCCGACTTCGGCGCGGCGGTGGTGGCTGTACAGCACGTTGACGAGGCCTTCGCCGCCGGCATGGCCGACTGGCTCGACGGCCAGTGCGCGCTGCCGGTGCGCATCGCCCGCGCCGGCGACACGCCGCAGGCCGGCACGGTGTTGCTGGCCGGCACCAATGACCACCTGCGCCTGGCCGGCCCGACGCGCATGGTCTATACCGAACAGCCGACCGACTACTTGTACCGGCCCTCCATCGACGTTTTCTTTGAAAGCGTGGTCGAACACTGGCGCGGCGATGTGGTCGGCGTGCTGCTGACCGGCATGGGACGCGACGGCGCAGTCGGCCTGAAAGCGATGCGCGACCGCGGCTTCCTGACGATCGCACAGGACCGCGCCACCAGCGCCGTGTACGGCATGCCGAAGGCGGCGGCGGCGCTCGGCGCGGCGGCCGAGATCCTGCCGCTGGGCCGCATCGCGCCACGGCTGGTGCAGGCGTGCGGCCGCAGCGGCCCGGCCGCGCCGCTGCCGTGAAACTGCCAGAACACTTCCCGGGCCCATCCCGGGCGCACAACATCCCAGGATGACAGCATGAACTCCCAACGACCTGCCCTCGCCGCCAATGCATCGGACTACCCGGTCATGGTGCTGCTTGTGGACGACCAGGCCATGGTCGGCGAAGCGGTACGCCGTGCGCTATCCACCGAGTCCGACATCGATTTCCACTATTGCTCGCAGCCCGACGAAGCCGTCGCCGTGGCGCAGCGCACCCGGCCCACAGTGATCCTGCAGGACCTGGTCATGCCGGGTCTCGACGGCCTGACACTGGTCCGCCAGTACCGCGATAACGCCGCCACGCGCGATATCCCGATCATCGTGCTGTCGACCAAGGAAGAGGCCTCGATGAAAAGCGCGGCCTTCGCCGCCGGCGCCAATGACTACCTGGTCAAGCTGCCCGACAGCATCGAGCTGATCGCGCGTGTCCGCTACCACTCGCGTTCGTACCTGAACCTGCTGCAGCGCGACGAAGCTTACCGCGCGCTGCGGCAAAGCCAGCAGCAGTTGCTCGAGACCAACCTGGAACTGCAGCGCCTGACCAACTCGGACGGCCTCACCGGGCTGTCCAACCGCCGCTACTTCGACGAATACCTCGGCGCGGAATGGCGCCGCGCGCAGCGCGAGCAGACGCAACTGGCGCTGGTGATGATCGATGTCGACGCCTTCAAGGCCTACAACGACACCTACGGCCACGTCGCCGGCGACGACGTGCTGCGCCGCGTGGCCGCCGTGCTCAGGGAAAACTGCACGCGAGCATCGGACCTGCCCGCGCGCTTCGGCGGCGAAGAGTTCGCGATGGTGCTCCCGGGAACCTCGCCCGGCGGCGTGCGTCTGCTGGCCGAGAAAGTACGGCGCGCGGTGCAGGACCTTGCCATTGCGCACAGCGGCTCGCCCACCGGCGGTTGCGTGACCGTCAGCATCGGCGGCGCGCTGCTGGTGCCGCAGGCCGGCGAGCCGTCGAGCCGGCTGGTGGAAGTCGCCGATGCGGGGCTGTACCAGGCCAAGCGCAACGGGCGCAACCAGGTCATGATGTCTCTGCCTCAGGGATGAGCCCGATCGCGCCAAAACCTTTGCCATGACGGCGTCAATGGCGGCGAAACGCCGGTTGCAACAACCGGTTACACAGTAGTTGCCGCTGGCCCGCACAAGCCGGCGCGTCGGGCCGGCCGCCGCCAACCTATACCCGGTCACGCTTTGCCGTATTTCGGACGCATTGTGGACACTGTGTCTGTGGGATTCCTCCGACAGGGAATTCGGAGCCGCGCGCCTGTCTCCTGCCTGCCTTCATACCTATCGTTCCATCACGGCAGCTGCATCCATGGCACGCGCGCTCGTCGCGCCTGCACCATGCAGAACGCCAACTGGCCACGCTACCGGCAACCCCGCCGCACTGCATGGGCCAGCTCGTCTCTGATTCCAACGGTAAGAGGTGACCCATGTTCCGATCCAAGACCAGTCTTATCCTCGGCCTCGTGCTGGCCGCAACGGCAGTCCTGTCGGCCTGTGGCGGCGGCGATGACGGCATCGACGATCGCGTCGGCCTGAGCAAGCCGACCATCCGTGCGATCCATGCGATCACCGGCGGCCCCAACGTCGACATCCTGCAGAACGGCGCGCTGACCAGCTTCACCAACAAGGCGTACAAGTTTGTCTCAACTTACTTCAACGTTGAAACCGGCAACCAGCTGATCTCGTTCAACGTTGCCGGCACGCAGACCGAACTCGGCCGCGCGACCGTGGTGGCCGCCACCGGCCACAAGTACACCGTGGTCGCCCTGCCAGGCGCGACCGCCGCCGATGTGCTGCTGATCGACGATCCGTTCGAAAAGGGCCTGCTGTCGAACAAGGCGCGCGTGCGCACGCTGAACGCTTCATTCAATGCGCAGAACGTCGACATCTACCTGACCATGCCGGCGATCGATATCAATTCGGTCGGCCCGAACTTCAGCAACGTAGGATACAAGCAGGCATCGCCGGCTTCCGGGTCCGATTCGGTCGACATGGACGGCGGCACCTACCGCCTGCGTATTACCACGGCGGGCACCAAGACCGTGATCTTTGATTCGGGCGCGCTGACGCTGGACAACAACGCCGACTGGCTGATCACCACCATTCCGAGCGACGGCATCGGCGCGACCGTGCCGAACAAGATCAAGGTGCTGGTGGCACGCGGCAACGACGAATCGCAGGCCGGCCTTGAGCTGGTATCGCAATAAGCCGCAATAACGCGGCAAGCATGAGCCTGCCCGTGCCATGCGCACGGGTATGCGCCGCAGGCCGGTCCCTGGACGACCGGCCTGTTTTTCTTTCGGGCGACATTCAGCGGCCAAACCTGTACGCTGTCGGCGTGGGACGCGCGTGGCATGAATGTCCGTCGCGGCATTTGGACGCGCCGCTCCCCGCACAAAGCTTTTGGGGGATTGCGACATGGCTATCCAGCTCAATCACACCATCGTGTTTTCCCATGACAAGAAGGTCTCCGCCGACTTTCTCTGCGAGATCCTCGGGCGGCCAGCGGCAGTGCCGTTCGGGCCATTTCTCGGCGTCCGCCTCGACAACGGTGTCACGCTGGATTTCATGAACGCCGAAGGCGATGTTGCCCTGCAGCACTATGCCTTCCTGGTCAGCGACGCCGAGTTCGACCAGAGCTTTGCCCGCATCCGTGAGCGCAACCTGATGTACTGGGCCGACCCCTACCGCCGCCGGCCAGAACAAGTCAGCACTGACGATGGCGGCCGCCGGATCTATTTTGAAGATCCGAGCAAGCATTTCCTGGAAATCTTTACGAAGGAATGACGAGCAGAAGGGCTCGCCGGTCAGCCGGGCTCGCCCTCGTCCGGCGCCAGCTCCGCCTTCAGCACCGCAAGGTGCGAGATGTACTGCTCCAGTTCGGCACGCCCGCGCTCCGTGATGCAGTACACGCGGCCGCTGCCTTCGACCAGCTCGGCGGTAATGGCACGCGCCATCATCAGGCTGCGCAGCACCGGCCGCAGCGAGCGGATGTTCTTGTCGATGCCCCGTTCGCGCAGGCGTTCGACCAGGCTCAGCACCGTCGAAGGACTCGACTGTACGAGCTTGAGGACGTAGACACGTGAAAAAAAGCGGTCAAGGGTTGGCGGTTTCATGGGCGCTGTGGGCGCACCCGATGGTGCGGGAATCCTGATCATCATGCGCAGCCATGACTGCTGCCGCAGTCGGGCACTCTCTTGTCGTGATGGCGGGCAGTGCGGCCCGAGCCAAAGAAAACGGGGTGCGCAGAGGCACCCCGAAACGCTTGCGTTGTCATGCGCCGCCTGGGGTGGACCGTTCCGACGGCGCATTCCCGGGAACACGCGCGGCGCTATTCTTCCTGGAACGCCTCTTCGCGCTTGGCCTTGATCGACGGCAGGGCCACCACCGCCACCAGTGCGGCAGCCGCGATCAGCAGGCCGACCGACAGCGGGCGCGTCACGAACACGGTGAAGTCACCACGCGACAGCAGCAGCGAGCGCCGGAAGTTCTCTTCCATCATCGGCCCCAGCACGAAGCCCAGCAGCAGCGGCGCGGGCTCGCACTTGAGCTTCAGGAACAGGTAGCCGATGATGCCGAAGCCGGCAGCCATGAACACATCGAAGGTCTGGTTGTTGACCGAGTAGACGCCGATGCAGCAGAACGTCAGGATGGCCGGGTACAGGAAGCGATACGGCACGGTCAGCAGCTTGACCCAGATACCGATCATCGGCAGGTTCAGGATGATCAGCATCAGGTTGCCGATCCACATCGAGGCGATCAGGCCCCAGAACAGCGCCGGGTTGCTGGTCATCACCTGCGGGCCGGGCTGGATATTGTGGATCGTCATCGCGCCGACCATCAGCGCCATCACCGCGTTGGGTGGAATGCCCAGCGTCAGCAGCGGGATGAACGAGGTCTGCGCCGCGGCATTGTTGGCCGATTCCGGACCGGCCACGCCTTCGATCGCGCCCTTGCCGAACTCGTGCGCAAACTTGGAAGTCTTCTTCTCCAGCGAATAGGCCGCGAACGATGCCAGCGCCGCGCCGCCGCCGGGCAGGATGCCCAGCGCCGAACCCAGCGCCGTGCCGCGCAGCACCGCGGGAATCATGCGCTTGAAGTCGTCCTTGGTCGGGAACAGGTTGGTAACCTTGTTGGTGAAGGTCTCGCGCGCTTCCTTCTGCTCCAGGTTGGCGATGATTTCGGCAAAGCCGAACATGCCCATGGCCAGTGCGACGAAATCGATACCGTCTGTGAGCTCCGGCACGTCGAACGAGAAGCGTGCGGCGCCCGAATTCACGTCGGTACCGATCAGCCCCAGCAGCAGGCCCAGCACGATCATCGAGATCGCCTTTGGCAGCGAACCCGACGCCAGCACCACGGCACCGATCAGGCCCAGCACCATCAGCGAGAAGTATTCGGCGGGACCGAACTTGAACGCGATTTCCGACAGCGGCGTGGCAAACGCGGCCAGGATCAGCGTAGCCACGCAGCCGGCGAAGAACGAGCCCAGGCCCGCGGTGGCCAGCGCCACCCCGGCCCGCCCGCGCCGCGCCATCTGGTAGCCGTCGATGGTTGTCACCACCGAGGACGATTCACCCGGCAGGTTCACCAGGATGGCGGTCGTAGAACCGCCGTACTGCGCGCCGTAGTAGATGCCGGCCAGCATGATCAGCGCGGCCACCGGCGGCAGCGTATAGGTGATCGGCAGCAGCATGGCGATGGTGGCCAGCGGCCCCAGCCCCGGCAGCACGCCGATCAGCGTGCCCAGCACGCAGCCGAGGAAGGCATAGGCCAGGTTCTGCAGCGACAGGGCCGTGGAAAAGCCCAGTGCAAGATGGTCAAACAATTCCATGGTGTGCGACTCCTTAGCTGCCCAGGAAAGCCGGCCACACCGGCATCTGCAGGTTGATGCCGTAGACGAAGGCACCGAGGCTGATCAGCACCAGCACTACGCCGTTGAGCAACGCGCCCTTCCAGCTGAATTCATGGCTCGCCATCGACGACACCAGCACCAGCACGAACACCGACAGCACCATGCCGAGCGGCTTGAGCAGCAGGCCGAACAGCACTACCGAACCCAGGATCCACAGCAGGGTCTTCAGGTCCCAGCGGGCAAGGTGGTCCTCCTCGCCCTTGGACGAGAGCGAGCCCAGCAGCACTACCGCGCCCAGCACGGCGAGCACCAGGCCCAGCAGGAAGGGGAAATATCCGGGTCCCATCTTCGCCGCCGTTCCCATGGAATAGCCGCGTGCGACCCAGGAAAAGCCCAGACCGACCAGGATAAACATCAGGCCGGAGGCAAAGTCCTTTTGGCTGCGTATGCGCAAAACGATTCTCCTCAAAGTTCATGAAATGCAAGGCCGGGGCGAGCGCTGGCTCTGGCGCAACGCGGCATGCCAAGGGCATGGTTTCCGACGGTTGGATCGAACCTTAAAGAGGTGATCTTTCAGGGGGCTTTCATTTGTCCTGGCTTACGGGTATTTACCAACAGGCCTTGAAACAAGGGGTTTTTGATGGATGGTGCGCGAGTCAATACATCATGACGTGATGTATTGACTCGCATTAATTCTGATGTGAGAAAGGCTTGTCGGCGCAGGCGGAATTGGGAGCTTTGAGCCTGGCGAAGAAGACGGCGCGCGCTTGCATCCGGGCAAGACGCGGCCGTCAAGACGCGCTTGCGTGTGCCGGCGCGTGTGCTGGGAGGGAGTGCCAGCGATTGCAGGATGACAGGTTGATCTTTCGAATCGCTTTCAGCAAGCGTCAGCAGGTGGCGTGGTATGGCAAAGTCGCCGACGCAATCACGTTCCGCCGCACCAGCGATCAGCTTCCCGCCGAAGCCGGCAATCACGCCACTTCAAATATGCAACCTGCATAGCCCCTGCCGCCATCGCTTGCTTCAGGCTTCGTCTGGCAGGATGGTTTCGCCACAAGTGTCGACGGCAGCGCGGGCCCGAAACGGCCCCCGGGGCGCCGGTACGCCGGGAAGTAGCCGTCCAGTTCATCCAGCGTGGATTTGTCTCCGCCGGACAGTGCCACATAGCACTCAGGATCCACTACCACGCGCTGCGTCCTGTACACATGCGTGTCGGGCGAGAAACCTAGCTTGAATTCATGCAGAGAATCGTTCGCAGAACCCAGCCCGCCGCCCAGGTGCAGGCACTTCATGCGGTTAAGCTGGCCCCATTCGCGCGCAGCATGGATGACCGTCTTTGACGGCTGGAGATGACGGTATTCCCAGTCCCAGCCTGCGAGGTGGTATTGCATGATGCCCGACTCGCGCGACACGGTGAACAATGCCCCGCCGATGACGTCGCCGTCCTCTTCGGCCACGAACAGCAGCAGGTCGCTGCCGAGGGATCGCACCAGGGTCCCATAGTATTGCGCGTCGAAGAAGTAATACGCCGACGCATTTAACCGCCTCATGGTTTCGTTGTAGAGCCGGATAAACCGCGGCAGCATTGCGCAGTCAGTGTCTAGCCGTGCAGTGACGCCAGCGCGGCGGGCGCGGTTAATGCCACGCTTGTGGCGCGCCTGGGTTTCCTGCCACAGCCGCTCCGGGCTCTTCGTGAGGTCGATCGAGACGGTGGACCCTTGCTCGACCACCACCCCGAAGCGGCTCTGCCAGTCCGCATTTAGCAATGGGTGCATGCGGATAAACCACGACACGCAGCCTTCACGGCGCAGCAGCGCCAGCGCGGCGCCAAGTGCCTCGTCGGCGAACCCGGCCGGTGCGCCGTGGCTCACTACCGGTCCTCCGTAACCGTAGGCCGAGGTGGCGTCCCAACTGTCATTGGCGAGCGGCCGGCGCACGATCGGAACCAGCAAGTCGCAGGATCCATCGGTGACATGGACAGCAGCCGCGCTGCCACGCTCACTGCGCTCTGCTGCGACGTACCAGCCTGGCGTGTGATGGCAGTCGTGGTGACAGCGTGCCAGCGTTTCCCGCCACGCTGGCGTGTCTGGTTGAAGCAGGATCGATTGCATTGATGATTCCATATCAGACGTGCCAATGCGCTCAGCGCCGGGGCATTGGTCTCGCTAGCATCAGCCTGCGGACCGAGGCGCCGCGACGCGCTTTCGATAGGTGAATGACTGGAATGAGCGGAAAGTAGTGCCGTTCACGTGGACGAGGCCACCAACTCGGCGGCACCCACATCGAGGGCACCACTCACGCCGGCGCGAGAACTAGGCCACGATCATTCTTGCCAGGACGCAGAACGTGATCGCGCACACCGCTCACGGTGCGGATCAGCCGCGTGGAGGACGCGGCAGGCGTGGCAGGTCAGGACCGGGCAGTGGCCCGCCGGCGTATTGCGGCCGGCTGGCACTACCTGCACAGGCCGCGAGAACTAGCGGGGAGGGCGATAACAGCTGCTCGACAGGATCGGAGCCGGTCTGCTCCGACGGCTCCGCGGCTTCGGAAGGTGGCATGGGATGGCCGGCGTCGTCGCGCTCTGCAAACTCGGCCTCGGCGGCCTTGGCCGTGGCATCCGCCGACACGATGTGCGCGACCGCGTTCGCCCAGCCTTGGAGAGGCAGGAAGGCCAGCGTCAGGATCAGCAGAAGAAGCCGGATGGTGCGCACGTAAAGACAGTTTGTGGATATGGGTCCGGGAAATTCTACAGCGCGCGGCACCGGGGGGTTCACGTCCATGTGGTCAACCGCACATGGACCAGCGATATCGCGATGACATGGCGCAGACGCCCCCTGAGGCGTGTGCGGACGACAACGGGGCGCAGCCCTGCATTTCTACCTGAATGAGTTATTCCGGTGCGACGGTCGCCGCAGCATAGTCGGCGCGGGCCGGCGCCTCCCGTAGGCGATGCGCCTTGCTGGCGCCTCACGGATCGGCCCCATAGAGGCTGCGTGCGCCGCCCGGCAGTTTTCTCTCCCGCAAGTCAGTCCGGCAGCAAACGCCGCGTACCGGCGTACGCGCGCGCTCTCAGTCGCGGTACCTTCGAGGAGGTAGGGTCATGTTTGTCGGTTTCCAGCCCCCACTGCATGATCGCCGTAGTCGCGGTAAGCTTGCGTTTTCGCTGACGGCCGCGGCCGCGGGATTTTCCGCATGCCCGCGGCTGCGGCCTTGCCCTTCGCCCAACGAACGCCACCAAGGAGAACACGCATGTACCAGGATCTCGCCCTCTATATCGACGGTGAATTTATCAAGGGAGGCGACAGGCGCGAGCAGGACGTCATCAACCCGGCCACCGAGGAAGTGCTGGGCAAGCTGCCGCACGCGACGCGCGCCGACCTGGACCGCGCGCTCGCCGCCGCGCAGCGCGCGTTCGAAAGCTGGAAGAAGTCCTCGCCGCTGGAGCGTGGCAAGATCCTGCGCCGCGTGGGCGAGCTGGCCCGCGAGCGCGCCAAGGACATCGGCCGCAATATCACGCTGGACCAGGGCAAGCCGCTGGCCGAAGCCATCGGCGAAATCATGGTCTGCGCCGAGCATGCCGACTGGCACGCCGAGGAATGCCGCCGCATCTACGGCCGCGTGATCCCGCCGCGCCAGCCCAATGTGCGGCAGATCGTCGTGCGCGAGCCGATCGGGGTCTGCGCCGCGTTCACGCCGTGGAACTTCCCGTTCAACCAGGCGATCCGCAAGATCGTCGCCGCGGTGGGCGCGGGCTGCACGCTGATCCTGAAGGGTCCGGAGGACTCGCCCAGCGCAGTGGTGGCGCTGGCCCAGCTGTTCCATGATGCCGGCCTGCCGCCTGGGGTGCTGAACATCGTCTGGGGCGTCCCCGGCGAAGTCTCGACCTACCTGATCGAATCGCCGATCGTGCGCAAGATCTCCTTTACCGGCTCGGTGCCGGTGGGCAAGCAGCTGGCCGCGCTGGCCGGCGCGCACATGAAGCGCGTGACCATGGAGCTGGGCGGCCATTCGCCGGTGCTGGTGTTCGACGACGCCGACATCGAGCCCGCCGCCGAGATGCTGGCGCGCTTCAAGCTGCGCAATGCCGGCCAGGTGTGCGTGTCGCCGACGCGCTTCTACGTCCAGGAAAAGGCCTATGACAAGTTCCTGGCGCGCTTCACCGAGGTGATCGGCTCGATCAAGGTCGGCAACGGCCTGGACGACGGCACCCAGATGGGCCCGCTGGCGCATGAGCGCCGCGTGCTGTCGATGGAGCAGTTCCTGGACGATGCCAGCCAGCGCGGCGGCAAGGTGGTGGCCGGCGGCTCGCGCATCAGCGCCCTCGGCAACGACAAAGGCTATTTCTTCGCGCCGACCGTGGTGACCGACCTGCCCGACGATTCGCGCCTGATGACCGACGAGCCGTTCGGCCCGGTTGCGCCGGTCACGCGCTTCAAGGACACCGCCGAAGTGCTGCGCCGCGCCAACAGCCTGCCCTTCGGCCTGGCCTCGTATGTATTCACCAACTCGCTCAAGACCGCGACGGAAGTTTCCAACGGGCTGGAAGCGGGCATGGTCAACATCAACCACTTCGGCATGGCGCTGGCCGAAACGCCATTCGGCGGCATCAAGGACTCTGGCATCGGCAGCGAGGGTGGCCTGGAGACGTTCGATGGCTACCTGGTGACCAAGTTCATCACCCAGGTCTGAAGCCGGTGGCCAGCGGCTGAGGCGGCCTGCCGCCGGCCCCTCCCGGAGCCGGCGGCGCCCTCCCCGTCAGCGGAAGAAGATGCCGCGCGTCAGGAACGTATAGTTCGCTTCTTCCGCCATCAGCCAGACCAGTATCAGCAGGCACAGCGGCGGGACCAGGATGGCGCAGATCAGCGCCATGCGTTCCCATGCCATATGCATGAACACCGCCACGATCAGCCCCGCCTTCAACGCCATGAACACCAGGATCAGCGTCCAGCGCAGGTATCCGGTGACATGGAAATAGTCGACCAGGTAGGACAGCGTCGACAGCACGAACAGCAACAGCCAGATCTTCAGGTACAGCCCGATGGGATGCTGCTGGCCGCTATGCGCGCCGGCATGCTCGGGCTCGTGCGCGGCCGGCGGCGTGGGCGTCGTTGGGGTTGCGGGGGATGCGGGAGTCGATGCCATGGCAGCCCTCACCAGAGATAGAACAACGCAAAGATAAACACCCAGACCAGGTCAACGAAGTGCCAGTACAACCCGGCGATCTCGACGATCTGGTAGTTGCCGGTGGCTTCGTAGCGCCCGCGCAGCACGCGCGTGGCGACCACCAGCAGGTAGATCACGCCGCACGACACGTGCAGCCCGTGGAAGCCGGTGATCATGAAGAAGGTCGAGCCGAACTGCGCCGCGCCCATCGGGTTGCTCCAGGGGCGCACGCCCTCGTCGACGATCAGCTTGGTCCATTCGAATGCCTGCATGCCGACGAAGAGCATGCCGAACAACGCCGTCACCAGGATCAGCAGCGCGCATTCCCGGCGCGCGCGCCGGTAGGCAAAGTTGACGGCCATCGCCATGGTGCCGCTGCTGGTGATCAGAACGAAGGTCATGATGGCGATCAGCAGCAGCGGGATATCGGCGCCGCCCACGTGCAGCGCGAATACCTCGCTGGGATTCGGCCACGGCACTGTGGTCGCCATGCGCACCGACATATAGCCGGTCAGGAAGCAGCTGAATACAAAGGTGTCGGACAGCAGGAAGATCCACATCATGGTCTTGCCCCACGACACCTTGAAGGCCTGCTGGTCCGAGGACCAGTCCGCCAGCAGGCCGCGCAGCCCGCCCGACGGCGGCGGTGCCGCGGGCGGCGTGGCCGAGGGTGAAGACAGTTGCGTTGACATGCCGCTCTCCTCCTCTTCTGCGTGCGCGCCCTAGGCCGTGCCGCAGAGATAGCGCACCAGCTCGGGCGTGAGCCAGCCCAGCGCTGCCAGCAACACCGCCCACACGGCGAGCAGGAAATGCCAGTAGCGCGCGCACAGCCGCATGCGCAGCGCGGCGCGGTCGCCGCTGCCGCGCGCTGCCACCGCGAAGCCCCACCCTGCCAGGCCACCCAGCACGTGCAGGCCATGCATGGCGGTCAGCAGGTAGAAGAAGCTGCCTGCCGGATTGCCGGCAGGCATGACCTGCATCGCGCCCAGCGCCTGCCAGGCCCACAGCTGCGAGACCACAAAGGCGGCAGCGCCCAGGCCGCCCAGCCGCAGCGCCAGCCGCCCCACTCCCATGCTGCCGCGGCGCGCCGCGCGCGACGCCACCTCCATCGCCACGCTGCCCGCGGCCAGCAGCGCCGTCGACAGCCATACCTGCCACGGCAGCGCGATGCGGTGCCAGTCCGGGCTGTCCATGCGCAGCGCATAGGCGGTCAGGAACAGCGCGAACAGCGACGTGACCACGCCCATGAACACCCACAGGCCGATGCTTGCCGGCGACCGCCGCTGCGGGTGGCGGTGCGCGGCATTCTCGCCGGAGGGATTGCCGCCGAAGTCGTCGCGGCTGACCTTGTAGACGGCGTCGGCGTTCATGCTACGGCTCCGCGGCTGGCGTGGGGTTCAGGCTCCGATCCGCCTTCTTCGGGCGGCGCGTTCTGCGCGATGAAGTCCTCGCGCGCGCCCGGCACGCTGTAGGCGTAGGCCCAGCGGTACACCACCGGCAGGTGCGGGCCCCAGTTGCCGTGCACGGGCGGCGTCTGCGGCGTCTGCCACTCCAGCGAGGCCGCGCGCCACGGGTTGCCGTCGGCCTTCTGGCCACGGCGCAGGCTCCACACCAGGTTATAGACAAAGAGCAGCTGCGCCGTGGCGACCACGAACGCCGCCACCGAGATGTACATGTTCATCACATGCGCGGACTCGGGGATGAAGGCGTAGTTCTCCCACGCGTAGTAGCGCCGCGGCATGCCCAGCACCCCGAGATAGTGCATCGGGAAGAAGATGGCGTAGGTGCCGATGAAGGTGATCCAGAAATGCACGCGGCCCATGGTGTCGTCGAGCATGCGGCCCGTCACCTTGGGATACCAGTGGTAGATGCCGCCGAACACCACCAGGATCGGCGACACGCCCATCACCATGTGGAAGTGCGCCACCACGAAATACGTGTTCGACAGCGGGATATCCACGCTGACATTGCCCAGGAACAGTCCGGTCAGCCCGCCGATGACAAAGGTGCTGATAAACGCGATCGCGAACAGCATCGGCACAGAGAAATGGATGTCGCCGCGCCATAGCGTGATGACCCAGTTATAGACCTTGATCGCCGTGGGCACGGCGATGATCAGCGTGGTGGTGGCAAAGAAGAAGCCGAAGTAGGGGTTCATGCCGCTGACGAACATATGGTGCGCCCACACCACCACCGACAGCACGCCGATCGCCAGGATCGCCCACACCATGGTGCGATAGCCGAAGATGCTCTTGCGCGCATGCACGCTGACCAGGTCGGAGACGATGCCGAAGGCCGGCAGCGCGACGATATACACCTCGGGGTGGCCGAAGAACCAGAACAGGTGCTGGAACAGCAGCGGGCTGCCGCCCTTGTAGGTGAGCTGCTGCCCCATCGACACCATCGCGGGCATGAAGAAGCTGGTGCCCAGGGTCTTGTCCAGCAGCATCATCACCGCGGACACGAACAGCGCCGGGAACGCCAGCAACGCCAGGATGGTGGCCATGAAGATGCCCCACACCGACAGCGGCATGCGCAGCAGCGTCATGCCCTCGGTGCGTGCCTGCAGCACGGTGGTGACGTAGTTCAGGCCGCCCATCGTCGCCGCGACGATGAAGATCGCCAGCGACACCAGCATCAGGATGATGCCCCAGTCATGCCCCGGGGTGCCGGGCAGGATGGCCTGCGGCGGGTACAGCGTCCAGCCCGCACCGGTGGGCCCGCCCGGCACGAAGAAGCTGGCCAGCAGCACGATCACCGACAGCAGGTAGACCCAGAAGCTGAGCATGTTGAGGAAGGGGAACACCATGTCCCGCGCCCCCACCATCAGCGGGATCAGGTAGTTGCCGAAGCCGCCGAGGAACAGCGCCGTCAGCAGGTAGATCACCATGATCATGCCGTGCATGGTGACGAACTGGTAATAGCGGTTGACGTCGATAAACTCGAAGCGCCCCGGGAAACCCAGCTGCATCCGCATCAGGTTGGACAACGCCACGCCCACCAGCCCGACCACGATCGCCACGATGGTGTACTGCACGGCGATCACCTTGTGGTCCTGGCTCCAGACGTAGCGGGTCCAGAAGCTCTGCGGCGCGTGATGGGCGGCATCGTCGGCGTAAGCCATGCGGGTCTCCTCACTTGCGTGGCGGCGCGGGCGCCGCGCCGGGTGGCACGGCCACCGCGGTCGAGGTCGTATAGGTGCCCGAGGCAGCGCCAGGGGCTGGCGCGGGCGCGGCCGTGCCGGCTGTTGCGGTCGTGGCGGCGCTGGTGGCGGCAGCGGGCGCGCCTGGCGCCGCGGCCTCCGGTGCAGGCGCGCCGGTCCCTGCCGACTTGATATATGCGATCAGCGCAGCGGTCTCGTCCTCGCTCATCGGCAGCTTGGGCATCACCGGGCCGAAGCCCTTCACCAGGCGCGCGTGCGGGTCGTTGATCTCCTTGTGCAGGAAGGCATCGTCGACCGCCGCGCTGCTGCCGTCGGCAAAGGTTTCGGTCTTGCCGTACAGGCCCTTCCACGTCGGGCCCACGCTGGGATTGCCGTCGATGCTGTGGCACGCGGTGCAGCCCTTGCTTTGCGCCAGCGCGCGGCCCTTTTCCACCATGCCGGCGTCGCCGGCGGCGCCCGGCGCTGCAGCGGCCATGGCCGCCGGCGGGGCCGCCGCCTTCGCCAGGGCCATGGCAAAGGTCTGCTGCTTCGCCAGCCAGGCTTCGTACGCGGCGGGTTCATCCACCACCACGATGCCGCGCATGTTGTAGTGCCCCACGCCGCACAGCTGCGCGCACAGGATTTCAAAGCGTCCCGTTTGCGTCGGCGTGAACCAGAACGACGTCACCATGCCCGGCACCATGTTCATGCGCGCGCGGAACTGCGGCACGTAGAAGTCATGCAGCACGTCCTTGGAGCGCAGCAGCACTTTCACCGGCTTGTTCAGCGGCAGGTGTACCTCGGGCCCCACGATGACAATGTTGTCCTGTCCGCGCGGGTCGTCCGGGTCAAGGCCCAGCGGATTGGAACCGGTGATGAAGCGCGGGTCGGAGGCACCCAGCTCGCCGCTCTTGCCGGGAAAGCGAAACGCCCACGACCATTGCTGGCCAACCACCTCCAGCACCATCGCCTCGCGCGGCGGGCGCACATAGTCGGCGTAGACGAGCAGGCCCGGCGCCAGCAACGCCACCACGCCAAGGGTAGTGCCCCCGATCAGCCACCACTCGAGCTTGCGGTTTTCAGGCTCGTAGGCGGCGCGGTGGCCGGTGCCGCCATTGGGATGCGGCGCATTGTGCCGGTAGCGCCAGATGATGTAGCCGAGGAAGAGGTTGATGACGACGAAAAATATCCCGGTGATGACGAGGGTAATGGTCAGCGTGTCGTCCATCTGCTTCCAGTTGGACGCCAGCGGGGTCGCCCACCACGGGCTCAGGAAATGGAAGAGCACCGAAGCGACGACGATGACGACGAGTGCAATGGCCAACGCCATAACCACCCTCCTCCTCGCGCGCGGCGAGGGATGCGGAAGTCACGCAGGTTAGATAAGACTAGTGCATGCCGTCAGGTCACTGCAAGGCGACATGACGACCTGATGCGTGCGGCCATGCACAAGCGATCCGCCGAGAAAAAGCGGCGGCAGGAACCCTCGGTTCCATGCCGCCGCCGTGGTCGCGCGCAGACCCGTGTAGTGGCCAAAGCGCGCTGATAAACGAGCATGCGTCTTGCCGTGCCGTTCGGGCACGATCCCCGGGTTAAAAAAGGTCCTGATTCGGCCGCTGAGCGCCGCGGCTAAGCGCATCACCTCAGTGGGACACGTCCTTGCTTTCCAGCTTCCAGTAGCACGCCGCCGCAGTCAAGCCGAAGATCACGTGGCCGATGAACGTATGCCAGCCGCGCACCTCGACAAACCACGGGAACGCACGCGTCATCACATAGAAGTTGAAGAAGTAGACAACCAGCCCGAACACGGCGCCGGCCAGCATTGCCATGCCAAGGCTCGAGTCCAGCGTGAACGGCGCGATGATCGCCGCCAGGATCATGCCCAGCACCGCGCCCAGCACGAAGTGGATCACCAGTGCCGCCGCCACGGTGCCGACGCTGAACAGCGCCGTCTGCAACTCGTCCGGGCCCATCACGATCGCCGCGATCATGCGCGTGGCCACCCACGGATTGACGCCCGACACCATCGACGACCAGAACAGTTCCAGCACCAGCAGCAGCGCGCCCGCGGCCAGCCCCGACACCGCTGCCGCGGTCCAGTCTGGCTGGCGCCGCACGTAGTGGTGCGATCGCATGTGAAGTTCCATAGCCACCTCCGTCTCTCTCTCGAATCGGCGGGGCCTTCGACATGGATGGGATCGGGCCCCGCGTCTCTGATCAGCATAGGACACGCGCCTCCCATGAGACTGCTGGTACGGCAAAAAACACTTCCGCTGCGTGCGTGGCGCAACGCCCGCGGCGCGGAATGTGCCGGCGCCGATACCCGCGGGGCGCGCCTGCTGTGCGCACTACGGGACAATCCCGATGCGCGCTGCCTTGCGCGCAGCACACACTGCCTATACTGGAATCACAAAAGAGAGACAGGAGACCGCCATGCACTTCACCGCGCATGATCTTGTATTCCTGATTCCGATGGCGCTGGTGGGCGTGATCGCCATGGGTTCGATCCCGGTGACCGCCAAGTACCTGCGTATCAGTTGCCGGACCATGGGGGCGCTGATCGGCGCGCTGGTTGCGGTGCTGGTGCTGGAAGCACTGCCGATGCTGATCTGAGCCCGGCCTGAGTCCGGCCAGATGGGCCGGCCCGGCGTTTCGCTGCATCCGCGAGAAGGAGGGCCGCCATGTCGATCGGCCTGCTTGCCGCCATCATGGCGGCGCTGCTGTTCATTACCGTTCTGGCGGCGCTCTGGCGCTGCAGCAGCCACCCATACCGGATGCGCTACCGGCGCTGCGCCCCGCAACGGCAGCGCGCCACGCTATGCAGGCCGCCATTGCGGCGGCATGGCTAGTGCTGCACGTCGGCGCTGCCAAGCGCCGCTTGCGTTACAACCCGGGTTATAACTCGATCATCGCGAACTCGCCCTTGCCGACGTCGCATTCCGGGCAGCGCCAGTCGTCAGGGATGTCTTCCCAGCGCGTGCCGGGGGCGATGCCGTCTTCGGGCCAGCCTTGTTCCTCGTCGTACACCCAGCCACAGATCACGCACACCCAGGTCTTGTAGGCGACGGCGGCTTCAAGTTGATCCTGCTGCAAAACTCACTCCTGATTCGGTCGTAACGGATTGTCCGGGCCGAATCATACCGTCTTTTGCCGGCGTCACCGTGACGGGCGCCGCCGGCCACCGGGCTACTGGCGGATCGAGAAGTCCACCCGGTTAGGCGCCCCCTTGTCCTTGATGCCCTCGGCCGTGAGCTTGGGCGCGGTCAGGAACAGCCGGCTCTCCGGCACCTTGCCGTCGCGCTCCAGCGACTGCTTGACCACCAGCGCGCGCTGCTCGGCAAGACGCTTCAGGTCGGCTTCGGTGACCGTGGCGTTGGCCATCAACAGCTTCTCCATCTCCTCAGGCGGCAGAGTCTTGGCAAAGCCGACAAAATTGCGCGGCTTCTTCATCGAGGTGCGCTTGTAGACCTCTTCCAGGTACTTCGGGTATTCCTGCTTCGACACCTTGATCTCGGCGCCCTGCTCGCCCGATTCGTCAGCGCCGGCCTCGGCGCCAGCCTGCGCGCTGTTGCGCAGGTCGCGCCGCTTCTGTTCGGCCACGCGCGCATCCAGCCACGCGCGGCGCGCACCGGCCTCGTCGGTCGCCGGGTCGATGCGGCCGCTGATTTCCAGCCGCAGCGAAGGCCGGTCGTTCAGTGCCTGGCCGAGCTTTCCGATCTTGTCCTTCGCCGCCGGCGTCAGCGTCGACGTGCCGGGCGCGAACTCGACATAGCCGAGTTCTTCGCCGCCACCGCCGCCGAAGGCCGAGGCGATCAGCGAGAATGGCGACGTGAGCGCCTTGGTCAGCAGGTTGACGATCACGCGCACGATCACGCCGCCGATGCTGAACTCCGGGTCCGACAGCGAGCCGGAGACGGGCAGGTTCACGTCGATCACGCCGTTGCGGTCCTTCAGCAGCGACACCGCCAGCAGCACCGGCAGCTTGGTCGCGTCCGGGCTGTCGACGCGCTCGCCGAAGGTGAGCTGGTCGAGGAACAGGTGATTGCGTGCATCCAGCTTGCCGTTCTCGATCTTGTACGCGACGTCGACGGTCAGCTTGCCCTTGGTGATCGGGTAGCCTGCGTACTTGGCCGCGTACGGCGTCAGCCGCGTCAGCTCGACCCCCGATGCCTTGGCGGCGATGTCCAGGAACAGCTGCTCGCCCAGCGGATTGATCTTGCCGCTGATGGTGACCGGCGCGTCGTCGTCGATACGGCCGTCGAGCACCAGGTCGGCAGGCGCGGGATCGGCCGACGAGACCTTGGACACCGAGCCTTTCATGCCGGTGAGGTTGGCGGTGTAGTTCGGCTTGACGAAGAAATCCGAGAAATTGACGTTGCCCTGGCTCACCGACACACCACCGATGCGGATCTGCGGCTTGGGCCCGCCCGGCTTCTGCTCGACCTGCGCGGTGCGGGTGTCGCCGGCCCGCACCGGGGGCGTTGCCGGCGCCGAGGCCGGATTGGCCTGCGTCAGGCTGGTGGACGGCGCAGCCTCGCCCTTGGCCGCGCCGCCGGCCATCACGTCCTGCAGGTTCAGGCGGCCGTTGGCGTTAAGGATCACGCGCGCGTAGAAATCGGACAGCGCGATATTGCCCAGGCTGACGCGCATCGGCCCCTTGCTCTCGTCCATCGCGAAGTCGATGCCCGACACCGCGAGCGAGCGCCAGCGCAGGAAATCGTCGCCGCTGACGCGGTCGACCGTGCGCACGTTGCCGGCCAGCACGTTGCCGGCAAAGTGCGCGGCGATCGGCTTGCCGGTGGGGGCATCGACATCGAGCTTGCCCTTGACGGTCAGCGTGCCTCTGCGCAGCGCCGCATTGAAGCGGTCGGCCAGGTACGGCTGCAGCGGCCCCACTTCCACCTGGCGCAGGTCCAGCTGCAGGCGGCTGGCCGGCATGGCGGGCAATATGGTGCCATCGATGCCGATCACGCCGCGGCGGCCGGATTCGGCATGCAGCTTGACCGGCACCGCCGCCGGTGTCAGCGGCCACGCAATGGCGCCGGTGCTGAGCGCGATATTGCGGAACTGGTGGACCACCGGGCGGCCGCGGTTGGCCTCGGCCGGCTGGTAGTCGGCCACGCGCGCGCTGCCGCCGTCGATGGCGATCTTGCCGATCCTGGCTTGCCAGACACCTGCGGCGGCACTGCCGTTCTTGCCATTGGTCCTGTTCGCGGCATTCGCGGCGTTCGCGGCGTTCGGGGCATTCGCGGCATTCGCGGCGGCGGGTGCCTTGCGCGGCGTGGCGCGAGCCTGCTGGGCCGATTCGCTGGCCCACATCCGTGCCATTTCGAGCAGTTCCCCGCGGTGGTCACGCGTGGCCGCGATCTGCGGCTGCGCCAGCGTCACCTGGCTGGTCGCGAACGTCTGCCGCGCGAGGTCGAGCTGGATATCGTCGAGCACCAGCTTCTCGGCGCGCAGCAGCGGCAGGTTGGCGCCCGCTCGGTCGGCCTCGGCGCGCTCGCGCGCACGGCGGCTGGCGCGCTGCGGAGCCTGTGTCGACGCGTCCTTGGCGGTGTCGGCGGTGGCGGCGGGCGTGGCCGGCATCACCACTGGGTCGCGCGTGGCGACATAGAGCGGCGCCAGTTCCACCCGGGACTTTTCCAGTACGAACTGGAACTGCGGCGCCGCCCACGACATGCGGTAGTGCAGTTCGGCATTGACCGCGGTCTCGCCGAACTGGCTGCGCAGCTCGCGCGGCCACCACGCGGCGAAACCCTGCGGCCGCAGCCCCGTGGTCTCGAGCGTGCCGGCCAGAGTGCCGTCGCGCAGCAACAGGTCACCGGTATGGCGCAGGGTCTGGCCGTCGGCCACGGTCAGGGTGGCATCGATATGCGCCGGCTTGTCGCCTTCGGTGCCGGCAAAGCCCTTTACCTCCGCGTCGAGCGGGCCGAGCGCCAGCATGCCCGGGCCCGACGGCGCCAGCGCATCCTCAAACCCGACGTTGGCCTGCTTCACCACGATGCGGTCGACCGCGTAGCGCCAGGGCTGATCCTTGGGCGCGGGGCCGGCCGCTGCGGCTTGCGCGGAAGAAGCGGAGGAAGGCGCGGCGGGCGCAGACGCCGCCGGGGCCGGAGCCGGCGCCACGCCGTCGGTCGACTTGCTTGCCACCTGCGGCAGGAACGCCGTCGCCAGGTTCAGCGTACCGTCGGTGCGCCGCACGGCCTGCACCCCCAGCCCTTCGATTTCCACGCTGCGCAACTGGACCCGACGCGCCAGCGGCTCGATCCGGGCGATGTCCAGCGCCAGCCGGCCGCTCTTCAGCAGCGGCTGGCCCGCGCGCGAGCGGATATCGGCATCGCGCAGCGCGGCGGTGCCCATCAGCAGCATTTCCTGCGTGTCCTTCTGCTGGCGGAACGCCACCGTCAGGCGCGTATCGAGCTTGCCGGACTTGACCTCGGCATCGCGCAGCGGCGGCGCGAAGGCCATGAAGCGCGTCACGTCGAGCCCGTCGAGGTTCACATTGAGCCGGGTCTGGCGCGAATCGGCGAAAGGCAGCACCTCGCCGTCGAGCGCCACCGGCGTGCCATTGACCAGGGCGCTCAGCGTCGGCCGCGTCACGATCTCGACGTCATGCGGCAGGTTGGACAGGAACGGCAGCGTCAGCGTCAGGTGGTCGACGCGCATGCTGGTGTCGAGCCGCTTGTCGTCATAGCTGAAGCTGCTGCCGGTCACGGCAATATTGTTGACCGAGAAGCGCGCCGGCTCGGCATCGGCCGGCTTGGGCGGCAGTGCCGCGAACTTTTCCTGGACATCGGCAAAGCTCATGCGGCCGTCGGCACCGCGCGCCACGCGCACGGCAAGGCGGTCGACATGCAGGTTGTCCACCACCGGGGCCAGGTGCCACAGCGATGCCAGCGAAGTATTGGCCTCGGCTTCGCCCAGCGTCAGCGCGGGCGTCTTGCCGTCGCGCTCGTAGATCGTCAGGTCAGACAGCGTGGCGGCCAGCTCGAACGGCCGCACGTGCGCCTTGCCCAGCGTGACCTTGCGCCCGAGCGCTTCGGTCGCGTTCTTTTCGATCAGGTATTTGAGCAGCGGCGGTCCGCCAAAATAGCCCGCCAGCCCAAACACCGCAAGCGCGGCAACCACGCCGCCGGCAATGCGGGTCACCAGCCGGCCGCGCGGCGTAGCGGCCACTGCCTGAATGGATTGCTTGAATTCCATGTCGTCCCAGAAGATCTGACCCCGCACTCCGGCGCTGCACGCTTGTTTGTGCCCCGGATTTCACTTTTTCGTCGACATTATGGCAACGGTTTCAGACAAAGCAAAGACATCGGAATTGCGCAGTCAACGCCAAAATTGCCGAGCTGTTATCTTTGCGGCCTTAGGAAGGGAGGGCAGTTGCCCTCCCCTTATTTCATGCACGCGGCCACGGCTCAGCGCCGGTGCTGCCGCAGGAAATCCCACATCATCGCGCTGGCATCGGGACCGATGTCGCTGTGGAAGCCGTAACTGGCATCGCCGCCGCTCCAGGCGTGGTCCAGCCCTTCCACCTCAACCAGCGCGACCAGGTCGCGGCTCCAGCGGCCGAAGCGGTATTCGCGGCAGCGGCCCGGTTCTTCGGCAGGCGCCGGATCCGGCGTCGCGGCAAGCCGGTCCTCCAGACCGTTGTAGGCGAGGAACTGGCGCGCCAGCAGCCTGCCATTGACCGGGTGCACCGCATCGTCGGCAAGCCCGTGGATCACCAGCGCCGGCATCGCGGGGCCGCCTGGCGTGACACCGGCGGCGTCGAGCAGCCACGCCGGCTCGGCCGTGGCGCCGTGCCGCATGGCGTACAGGCCGGAGCGCGGCGTATTGGCAGCGCCAATCACGACACCCGAATGCATGGCCACCGCCGCCACCTTGCCAGGGTAGCGCAGCGCCACCACCGCGGCCATGGCCGCGCCGGCGGACATGCCGGCGATGTAGATCTCTCGCTCGCGCACGTCCTGGCGCGCGGCCAGCGCATCAAGCAGCGCCGACACGGCATGCGCCTCGCGCCCGCCTTCGGCGGCGCTCAGGTCGAACCACTGCCAGCAGCGCTGGACCTGTCGCCGCAGCGGCTGTTGCGGGTAAGCGACGATAAAGCCTTCCTGTTCGGCCAGCGCATTCATGCGCGTGCCGGCGCTGATGGCGTCGGGCGTCTGCCGACAACCATGTAGCAGCACCACCACCGGCAGGGGGGCGCGATGGCGCTTGGACGGGATATAGAGGTGATAGGACAGCTGCGGCACCAGCTCTCCGGGCAGCGCCGCCAGGCGCAGCCGGTGTGCCTGCCATGTGCCGGGCAGTTCGTCCGGCGTAATGGCCGCCCAGGCCGCCCTGGCCGACCTGGGCGACCAGGGCGGCGTCGTGGGCGGCGTCGCGGGCACAACGGCCGGACGGGGCGGCCGGGACGGCACATCCTGCGGACGTGACGGTGTCAGCGGATTCAGTGAGTCGAAGCGTTCCAGCCAGGACTTCACCCGCGTTTCAGTTCGGGCCTGCACCCGGCTCAGGCGCCGGAGTTGTGCTTGCCAGTCAGCGGCTAGGCTCTTGGTCATGAGGACTCCTGCTCATATGACGGAATCTCCCCCTTTGCCTTTGTTGTGCGTTGCAGCATATCACACCCGCCACTCGTCTTTTTGTGTCCGGTTTTTGCCCTGGCATGGCGAAAATATTGAACACCAGATACGAAAGAATGCAGAACGCAGCAAGTTGGCCGGCGATAGCGGCGTCTTATACTGGCTCGTCCATTCCCTTCGCCTCAAACTGCCATGCCGGATCACGGCGCCCCCGCCTGTTCGCTTTGCCTGTTCCATGCCATCTGTGGCGTTGCCGAGACAGGTGGCACGCGCGCCGACGCTGTTTTTCGCTTGCATCCGGAGCGCCAGGCGGTGCGCGCCGGCGACTTTGTGTTCCACCAGGGGCGCCCGGCCCTCACGGTCTATCCGCTGCGCGCGGGCAGCGCCAAGCAGGTCTACGAATCGCCGCTAGGCTGGCGCCAGGTCACGGGCTTCTCCTTGCCCGGCGACGTGCTGGGTCTGGAACCGCATGAAGCGCCGCAGCATGGCACCGCCGCGGTCGCACTGCAGGACTCGGTGGTGTGCGTGGTTCCGGTCGAATCGCTGCACGAGCTGATGGCGGTGCCGGCCTTCCGCGAAGCCGCCCTCGAAGTCATGCGCCGCAATGCGCAGCGCGAGCGTGTGCTGCTGGTTGCCATTGGCTCGATGAAGGCGCCGCAGCGGTTGGCCATGCTGCTGCTGGACCTGGCCGGCGAGCAGGCACGACGCCATGGCCGGCAGGACGGCACGCTGACGCTGGCGATGTCGCGCACCGATATCGCCAGCCTGCTTGGCCTGACGCTGGAAACGGTATCGCGGCTTCTGTCGCGCTTTGCGTCGGTCGGGCTGATCGCGGTACGCCAACGGCGGCTGCGCATCATCGACCCCGCAGGGCTTGCCTCGATCTATGCCGACCTTGAAACCTGTACGCACCGGCCCGCGCGCGCGGGCGATCCGGGCGCGGAATTCGCGCCCGGGATGACAATGTGCCGGGGATCGGCCTCTTAGGGCCGGCGACCCGCTACCAGCCGGGGAAGCGGTGGAAGGCATGCACCGCGGGCGCATGTAGCCGTATGCGGCCGCCCCGCGGCAAGCGCGTCGCTCAGCGGCTTTGCTGCGCGCACTCCTGCCGATACGCCTCTTCCAGGCGCTTGCGATCCGGCTGGCGCTCCAGCGTCGGATAGGTACGCCCGTCTGCAGTGGTAACCGACGACTTGCCTTCGGACCATTGGGGACCCTTCGGCAGCGCATTGATCTGGCCCAGCAAAGCCTGGCAGTGCTGACGCTGCGATGCGGACAACGTGCCACCGGGGCCTTCGACCACGGCGGTGGCTTCATCCAGCATCCGCGGCGGCGGTGGCGCCACCATCGGCGTACCGCCGGCTGCGGCTTCGGCCTGGCTCGCTGCCCACGAGGTAGCGTGCGGGAACATTGCCACCATGGCGGCCGTCAGCAGGCCGCACTTGCAAACGAACTTCTTCAAAACCAGTACTCCAGGAGCCTGCGCGGCGCATGGCGGCAGCCATGGTGCGCGGCGTGCGTTGCGGAAACCGGCCGCGCCTTCAGCGATCCTTGCCGCTGCCCTGGCGGCGGCCGGTACGGTTGCGCAGCAGCTCGAGCTTGAGCAGTGCATCCGCAAGCATACTCTTGAGCCGCGCATTCTCCTCTTGCAGCTCGCGCAGCTTGCGCCCGTCGCGGGCGTCGTTCTGGCTCTGGTCTCCGTAGCGCGCGCGCCAGCCATAAAACGAAGCATCGCTGAAGCCATAGCGCGCGCACAGCTCGCGCACCGGCACGCCGCTGGCCGCCTCGGCCAGGTAGCTGCGGATCTGCTCTTCCGAATACCGTCTGTTCACGAATCTCTCCGCTCCACAACGGGGCCAGCGCTGGCGCAGGCAACGCCGGCCGCGCCGTCAACAACCGTGCCGACTCTGGGCGTACGTTAGCCCACGGCCGCGCCAAAAGGAATTCAGTGTCTTCGCAAGGCGAGTTAAGAAAATTATCTGGGTGGATGCGGCTTGCAGCGTCGCCGCAATGGCCAGCTCAAGCCACTGGACCACAGGCGCGCGGGAATTTCCGGCACCTCGTCTTCCAGAAAATCCGCGGACCCGTGCCGTAACCGCACAGGCTGTCAGCCGTGCCGGCAAGGACGCTGTCACTGCCATATTTTGTTAGGCCAATTTGGAGTCCACTTTGTTTAGGCACTGTGACAATGGCATGGAAAGCCATGGCAGACCGCGCGCCGCTTGCGCCGGCAGGCGCTAACTCCCATGTACAGCGCACCGATAAGAGCGATGACAGCAAAATTAGAGGTCTGTGATCAAATCAAGTTTCTAGGACTTTTGCAGACCATGTATTAAGATTCCTCGGCACAACTAAATTTCGCACGCTTTCGCAATGCGCCACGCGGCGCGGGCAGGAAGCGGCCCGGCAGCCCGCAGCCACCGTGAACAGAACCGGTGCGCGGCCCCCACGTTGCCGGTAATCATCAGGCCTGAAGGATCAAGGAGTCACCGCGCCAAATTGTCGACGCAAGTCGGAAATTAGGAGTCGTGCATGATCATCCAAAGTGTCCTGCCCGGAGGGCGTGGGCCGATCCAGTCTGCCGCGCCGAGTGTGACAGGCGTCATTTTCCTAACTGGCTTTGCAGTATGGGGGGCGGATCGCCGCCCGGTCGGATAAGCACGTTTCATGCTTTTGCCGCGCGCGCCATGGCGCGGCGCTGTACGCATCGGACAAACAAAAAAGCAGAAAATGAATCGTGGATCGGGAGAGGCCAGAATGCGTCACGTCAGCACCAAGCTATTGCATGTCTTCATCCTGGTGATGGAGTATCGCGACCTCAACGCGGTCGCCGCCTGTACCCAGGGACGCGTTCCCACTGTTGCTTATAGCCTGACGCGCTTGCGCGAAATCACGGGCGATCCGTTGTTCGTCAAGCGCAATGGCATGCTCGAACCGACGCCCCACGCCTTGCGCCTGGAGCAGACCGCACGCCAGATCCTGGCCAAGTGGAACCAGCTGGTGCGCCCGGGCGAAGCGGGCGTGAGCCAGCGCCGCGCGGCGGGCAGGCGGATTTCCATCGGCTTCTCGTCGTCGATCGGCGATCCGGTCATCACGGAGATCCTGACCGCGCTGTGCGAGCAGTTCCCGCAAGACAGTTTCATCACGCGCCCCGTGATCGCGGATGCCACGCTTGCCGGCCATCTCGATAGCGGCGAACTGGATTGTGCGTTTGTCGTCGATGGCGGGCACGACCCCGAACGCGTGCAACAGCAGAACATCATGGCCACGCCGCGCCGCCTTGTCAGCGCCGCCCGCGAAGGCAGCCACGACGAAGGCGAAACGGACTGGATCCTGCTGCAGGAAGATTGCGAAGCCGGCAGCCCGTTGCGCGCCTTTCTGAGCCGGCAGGCCGGCACGCCCGGGCACCGCGAGACCGTGGTGCCCTCCTGGCATACGCAGATCACGCTGCTGCATGCCGCCGGCGGCATCTGCCCGGTGCTGGACTTCAACGTGCCGCTGGTCACGCGCGAGCGCAAGACGCGGCTGCTGGCACCGCCGAGCAGTTTTCCCGAATGGGCCGCGCTGCATTTCTGGGGACCGGAGCGCAGCCACGACAAAGCGGTGCTGCGCGACATCATGGAAGTTGGCAGCGCGGTGCTGCGCGATCCGCTCAAGGCCATCGACGGCCGCCGCAGCGGGCGGCCGGCCGGCTCGGCGCAGGCGGCCGCGCTCGCGTGATGCGCACAAAGGCGTCCGCAGCCCAGTAGCCGATATTTATACGCACTCGATGCGCGACCAGGCGCTGGCCACCCGCAGGGGCCAGCGCCTTTTTCATGGGGTGTCACGGCCGGCTGCGCTTTGCGAATTCTCCTACTTTCGTGCCAGGGCACAGCAAGTATCCTGCGCATGCATCGCAGCGCGCCGGCCGTCTCCCGTTTGGCCCGTCCCGCGGCGATGCATGCAGCTGTCTGGCGTCAACTTGTCTGGCGTCGCCATTTCGCCGCACGTCGGCCGACGTGCGGCGTTTTCTTGAGCGAGGCGCGGCATGACGCACAGCACGAACCAGGACCGAGGAGACCCGATGGCATTGAGGATCCTGCTTGCGGACGACCATCCGGTGGTCAGCGCGGCCGTTGCCGACCGCCTGCACACCCAGACCGGATGGGAAATCTGCGGCACAGTGACCAACGCAACGGCACTGCTGAACAGCGTCGCGTCCCTGCGGCCCGATGTCGTCGTCACCGACTACCACATGCCCTCGCAGCAGGAGGGCAGCGGCGACGGGCTGCGCATGCTGGCCGCCCTGCGCCGGCGCCATCCTTCGCTAGCCGTGACCGTGCTGACCATGATCACCAACCCGCTGGTGCTGCGCTCCATCCTGGACACGCAGGTGCATGGCCTGCTGCTGAAAGACGCCCCGCTGTCGGAGCTGGTCACCATGATCAGCCGCATCCAGCGCGGCTTCCACTACATCGGCAAATCCGCCATGGAGATCCTGTCCCAGGCTGATCCCGGCAACCCCGCGGCAAGCCGTGGCGGCGCCGAGCGGCTGTCGGCGCGTGAAATGGAAGTGCTGCGGATGTACCTGGCCGGGCGCTCCGTCAGCGAGATAGCGATCCTGCTGTGCCGCAGCGTCAAGACCATCAGCCGCCAGAAGAACTGCGCCATGCACAAGCTGGGCGTCACCAACGACCGCGAACTGTTCGAATTCGCGGCCCTCAACGGTATGCTGCTGTCCGGCTGCTGAATGGCCGTTGCCGGCACGGCCCGCACTCAGGCCACGGCGTCGGGCTGTTCCAGCCGCGCCAGCGCATGCGCGATGCCCGTCTCCAGCTGCGCCAGCCCGCGCGACAGGTCTTGCATGGTCGTGGCCGAGACCTCGGTCAGCACGTCCTGCAGGAAGGCAGAGCGCAGCGGCATCACGCGCGCCACCAACTGCTGCCCCGCCTGTGACAGCGTGACATGGGTCACGCGGTTGTCGCGCTCCGACGTGGTTCGCTCTACCCAGCCCAGTTCCTGCATGGCCTTGAGCTGGCGCGTCAGCGCACCCGGATCCATGCCGACGCGGTCGGCCAACGCCCGCTGGGCGATGGCATCCTCCTGCAGGTAAAGCACATGCAGGATCCGCCAGCGCGCCAGCGGCAGGCCGATGCACTGCTCGAATGCAGCCGCATACGCGCGGTAGGTGCGTCCGAACTGCTGCAGTACGGCCACGCTTTGTCGCTCCAGTTCCATCCGTTCTCCTCAGGGATACACAGGCGCCATCACAGGCGCAAGCGCCGCATCCGGCTGCGCTCACTCCACCGCCATCGCGGGCTCCGCGGTGCGCACCAGCCTGACCGGCGGCACCCGGTGCGCGCACCAGATGCCTACCGCAGCGGCGATCCCGGCGGCCAGCAGGCCCAAGTGGATCGCGCTGACCAGCGACATGCGCGCCTGCTCCAGCAGCAAGGCGCCATTGTGCCCGGCCTGGCCCAGTTCGCCGAGCAGTGCCAGTTGCGAGGCCTTGTCGATCAGCACCTGCGGATCGCCCATGCGCGCCGCCCATTGGCTGGCGCCGGCGGCAGCCATGGCGTGGTCGACGCCGCCGGTATAGCTGCGCGTGACCAGTGTGCCGACGATCGCCGTACCGACCATGCCGCCCACCATGCGCAACGATTGCAGCATCGCCGTGGCAATGCCAAGGTGCTCGCGCCCCGCGGTCTGCTGCGCAAACACCGTCAGGTTAGGCATGATGAATCCCAGCCCGAAGCCCCCCACCAGCATGATGGCGAGCAGCATCCCATGCGGCATGGCGCGCGTGGCCTGTGACAGGGCAAGCGTTGCCAGTGCCAGCATGCCAAAGCCGGCATACAGCATCGCGTTGGGCCGGCGGATGCGGGTGATGACGCGGCCGTTGACGATGCTGCCGACCGTGATGCAGACCACCAGCGGCGTGATCAGCAACCCCGCTTCCTTCGGCGACAGGCCAAAGCCGCCCTGGAACAGCAACGGCGCATACAGCAGCAGGGCGAACATCGTGACGCCGGCGAACACGGACAGCTGGAACAGTGGCGCCAGGCCCGGGTTGCGAAACATCTCCACCGGCAGGATCGGGTTGGCGCAGCGCTGCTCCCAGTGCCACAACGCCACCATCGCGAGGGCTGACAGCACCAGCAGGCCCGCGGTATAGGCATCGAAGCCGCGCCCGGGCAGCAATTCGACACTCATCTGCATGGCACCCAGCCCAACCGCGATCAGCAAGGCCCCGAGCCAGTCCACGCGCACCGGCCCGCTGTGAGCCTGCTGGCGCAGGTGCGGCAGGTAGCGCCAGGCAAACCACAAGCCCAGCACGCCGACCGGCAGGTTGACATAGAAGACCGCGCGCCAGCCATACCACTCGGTCAGCACGCCCCCCAGCGAAGGTCCGATGGCATTGGCAATGCCGAATGCCGCGCTCAGCATCACCTGCCAGCGCAGCCGCACATGCGAATCGGGAAACAGGTCGGCAATGCAGGCGAAGGCCGTGCCCACCAGCATGCCGCCACCGATCCCCTGCAGTGCCCGCGCCAGCACCAGGAACGGCATGCTGGGCGCGAGCCCGCACAGCGTCGACGCGACGGTGAATACCACGATCGACGCCAGCACGAAAGGCTTGCGTCCGTAATAGTCGCCCAGCCGGCCGAAGATCGGCACGGTGATGACGGACGTCAGCAGGTACGCAGTGACCACCCAGGCGTAGTACTCGAAGCCTTGCAGTTCCGCCACGACGGTCGGCAGCGCGGTACCGACCACGGTCTGGTCCAGCGCCACCAGCATCACCACGAAAGACACGCCCAGCATGGCCAGCAAGGATTTGCGGAACGGCAGGACCTGACCGGCGGGCTCACCGCTGTGTGGCTGGGACGTCATGTTATTGCTCGATCAATCGTTGTGGTATCAACGATTATAGGAACAGGCTTCGCAGGCCGCCAGCCTTTATTTCGCGCCGAAATACCAGTAGCGGAACATTTCGCGGGCCGGCGCAAGGTAGCTGCGGATATCCTCCTGCCGGCCATTGGCATACCAGTGGCAATAGCAGCCATGGAATACCGCCAGCAGCGCACGCGCCGTTTCCGGCGGAAGCGGGCGCTCCGGCGTACCGAGTGCCTCCGCCAGCACGCGAACATGGCCGTTCCACCCCTCGCGGATATGCTCGCGCACGCTCTGCGGGGCATTGCCCGAAAACAGCAGCGCCAGCACGATCCCCTTGGTTTCCGGGTTGCGCGCGAAGTAGTCGGCCACGCGCTCGAACAGTTCATCCACCCGCTGCGACACGGTCAGGCCTTGCAGGTCGGCCGGGTCGAATTGCACCTCGATCTCCTGGAACAGGCTGATCGCGGCTTCCGCTAGCAGCATCTCCTTGCTGCCGAAATGCCACAACAGGCTGCTCTTGGCCACGCCAGCGTGCGCCGAGACCTGGTCCAGCGTGACTTCGCCATAGCCATGCTCGGCGATCAGGGCCTTGGTCAGGTCGATGACCCGCTGCCGCGTTTCGAGGCCGCGGCGGTATTTGGTCGACCCGGCCCCACGCGACGGTGGTGTTTTCGGTGCGGTGTCGTCCTGGCGTTCGGCGCCCAAGGCCCCTTCCTCTGATGAATGCATAGCTACGTCGACGCGGAGCCTGGAAAATGCTGAGCGTCGGCCATTTTTCTCTCGGTGTTTGCCCTAAAGGCGGCGTGCTGTCCTTGACAGCCTATCATCGCCCTACCCAAACTCTAAATTGTACCGACCGTTCAGCACAATTTGAAATATCGTTGTGGCGAATACAGCACTATCCGATAGCCCGCTGGCCCTGTTCACAAGGCAGCGGGCAGCCTTCATGGCGTCTCCCTTTCCGTCGCTGGCCCAGCGCCGGAGCGCATTGCAGCGGCTGCGCCAGGCACTTCGGGGCCACGCCCAGCGACTCGCCGCCGCCGCGGCCCGTGACTTCAGCGCGCGCGCCGATGCCGAGACCCTGATGGTCGACGTGCTGCCGTCGGTGCTTCATGTCAACCACCTGCTGCGGGGCCTGCGGCGCTGGATGAAGCCGTCGCGCCGGCACACCGAACTGCTGTTCCTCGGCAACGGCGCGCGGGTGATGTACCAGCCCAAGGGCGTGGTCGGCATCGTGGTGCCGTGGAATTTCCCGGTCTACCTCGCGCTCGGTCCGCTGGCGACGGCGCTGGCCGCCGGCAACCGCTGCATGGTGAAGACCTCCGAATACGCGCCGCATACCTCGGCCGCGCTGCGCGACCTGCTGGCCGAAGCCTTCGATGAAGACGAGGTGGCCGTGGTCGAGGGCGATGCCACGGTCGCCCGCGCCTTCACCGGCCTGCCGTTCGACCATATCGTCTTCACCGGTTCGCCGGAGGTGGGCCGCCACGTCATGCGAGCCGCCGCCGACAACCTGACACCCGTGACGCTGGAACTGGGCGGCAAGTCGCCGGCGATCGTGTCGCGCAGCGCGGCGCTGGAAACGGCGGCCACGCGCATCGCCCACGGCAAGACGCTGAACGGCGGCCAGATCTGCGTCGCGCCAGACTACGCGCTGGTGCCGCACGAACTGGCCGGGGATTTCGCCAACGCCGTGCTGGCCGCCGCCGCCCGCATGCATCCACCAGGCAGCAACGACTACACCGCGGTCATCCACGACGCCGCGCTGGCACGCCAGCGTGCGCTGCTCGACGATGCCCGTGCGCTGGGCGCGCGGGTCCTCGCGGCGGCGATGCCGGCGGACGGACGGCGCCTGCCCTTGCACGTCGTGCTCGGCGTCACGCCGCAGATGCGCCTGGCACGCGAGGAAATCTTCGGGCCGATCCTGCCGGTCGTGACCTACCGCACCTTCGATGAAGCCATCGCCTACGTGCAGCGGGGCACTCGGCCGCTGGCGCTCTACTATTTCGGCCATGACAAAGCCGAAACCAGCCCGCTGCTGGAACGCACCCACGCCGGCGGCGTCACGCTCAACGACTGGGGCTGGCATGTGGTCAACCACGACCTGCCCTTTGGCGGCACCGGCACCTCCGGCATCGGCAATTACCACGGCGCCGAGGGCTTTCGCGAGCTGTCGCACGCCAAGGCGGTGTTCACCGAGCGCCGCTGGTTCCCGATCGGGCTGTTCCATCCGCCTTACGGCGGCCTGATACAGCGGCTCGCGCTACGCCTGTTCCTGGGCACGCCGCATCCGACCGAGCCAGGCGCGCGCACCGCCGTCGGCACGCAGGCGGCATCGACCGCATCTGCCACATCCGCCAAATCCGCCAAATCCGCCAGCAGCGACTGATCCCTCTCTTTATCCCTGACTGCAATGGAATTCGACTATGTGGTCATAGGCGCCGGATCGGCTGGCTGCGTGCTGGCGAACCGCCTCAGCGCCGACCCCGCGGTGCGCGTCTGCCTGATCGAGGCCGGCCCCACCGACCGCTCCCCGCTGATCCACACGAGCGTCAGGCGTTCCGGCACGTCGCCGGCAAGTCCCCATAAAGCGCCATCAGCGCACTGGCAACGCCGTTGGTCCACCCGAACCCGTCCTGCAGCGGATACTCGCCGCCTCCACCACCCCTGGCCCGTTCGCCGGTGGCCTCGATGTGGTATTTCTCCACCAGCTTGCATTCTTTGCCATAGACGCCGGCGACCGTGGCAAGCCAGCGCTGCGCGATGTCGAGTGCCAGGCCGTCATGGCCATAGCGAGTCAGTCCGCGCACCGCGAGCCATTGCAGTGGCGCCCAGCCGTTGGGATGGTCCCACTGCTGGCCGGAGGTGAGTTCGGTGGTGGCCAGGCCTCCCGCGTCCATCAGGCGTGCGGCCACTGCGCCGGCAACGCCGCCGGCTTCCCCGGCCCGGGCAAGGCCGAGGTATAGCGGCATCATCGTCGCCGCTGTCAGGCACGGCCGCGGCGATCCGCGGCACCAGTCGTAGTCGACGAAGATGCCGGCTGCGCCGTCCCACATGTAGTGGCGGATAGCGGCTTCGCGCCGGCGCGCGGCGGCAAGGAAGCGGTCGGCATCGGCATCGCCGGCCTCGTCGCACAAGGCGGCAAGGCGCATTTCGAGGTGCCACAACAAGGCGTTGAGGTCGACGGGCAGGACCGCGGTGGTGCGGATGGTGGCGAGATCGGCCGGTTGCCCCGCCAGCGGCAGGTCCAGCCAGCGGGAGCTGAAATCCCAGCCCGATTCGGCGGCAGCGCGCAGGTCGCGGAACACCAGGTGATGAGGCCGGCCGCTGCGCTCGGCAGTCTGGACGTCTTCCAGGAAGGCTTCCTCGCGCGGGCAAGGCCGGTCGTCCCAGTAGCGGTTGAGCACGGCGCCGTCGGGCAGGCAGAGGGCGCGCCGGTGCGCGCAGCCCGGACGCAGGGCCTGGGCGCCGTCCATCCAGAAGTCGTATTCGCGCCGAAGCTGCGGCAGGAAGTCGCGCGCTCTGGCGACCTGCTCGCGCTCGAGCAGGTCTACCATCAGCGCAAACACTGGCGGCTGCGAGCGGCTCAGGTAGTAGTTGCGCGTACCGTTGGGCACCAGCCCGTAGGTGTCGATCAGGTAGGCGAAATTGCCCGCCATTTCCAGCAGCAGGTCGCCGCGCCCGCTTGCGGCCAGCCCGACCATGGTGAAGTAGGAGTCCCAGTAGTACAGCTCGCCGAAGCGCCCGCCCGGCACCACATACCGATGCGGCAACGGCAGCAGCGACGACAGCGGCGGATGTGCGGCCGGCTCGCGCGTGAGCACCGGCCACAGGCCGTCGATGTGTTCGCGCAGCGTGTGGGCCGGGTCGGAGACATAGTGGCTGTCCGGCACCACCGCGCGCGTGAAATGCGCCTGCACGAAGTCGGCCAGGCAGAAGCCAGGCTCGACACGTGTTTCGCGATAGTGCGTGACGATGCATTCGGGGTCGCAGCCGGGAATGCAATCCGGAAAGGTCTTGCTGTCCGCGAACAGGCCGCTGTGCTGGACATCGACGAACAGTTCGCCGTAGCGCACGGCCGGCGACAGCGTATCGGCCTGCGGACAGCTCGCCAATGCATGCGGCGGCGGGCACTCGCGATGCGCGACCAGCGGCGGATGGGCCACCGCGTGGACCTTGGCCGGCGCGGCAACTGCGCCGGCGACTGCGCCGGCACCATCGGGCGTGGCCGGATCCGTGCGCGGCACCGTGTAGGCACCCGCGCTCGCGGCGCGACGGTCGTCATTGTTTCCCATGATTCCGCGCCTGCCTCTGCGCGATCGCACGGCCGATGCCGCTTGCTGTGCCGGTGACGCGCGTGGTCATGCCGGACATTTCCATGGCGCCTCCCTGCGTCGGTGCCGGCGATGGCGCCTGCCGTGGGCGCCGCCGGCTCATGATGTTAGGAGCCGCCAGGCGCCGCGAAGTTCGCCCGCCGGCGCGGCGGCCTTCGGTGCAGTGCAGCGAGGTCCGCCGCCGTGGCCCCAGGCCCCTGCCTGCCATCCCGCGGCAGACAGATCCGCACCGCCAGGCGGTGCGTGCGGTGCGTGCGGTGCGGTGCGGTGCGGTGCGGTGCGGTGCGGTGCGGTGCGGTGCGGTGCGGTGCGGTGCGGTGCGGTGCGGCATTGTGCACGGCGACTGCGCCGCGATGCGTGACCGAAGGCCGCTAACCTGCAAAAAACCCCTTTGCGCGACCGGCCCACGGCGTCTGCCCTCTAGCTGCTGTCACACCTCCTTCTCCCCATGCCTGACCGGCAACGCCGGCGCCGCCTCTTGCCTCCCCAACTGCATGAAAATCCAAGCCGACGCACAAGTGATCAGCCCCATGCAGACAAAGGTGGCATGAAACGCCGGCAACACCGCCGCCGTGTCCCCGCCAAACCGATGCTGGAACGTGGCCAGCAGCGCCCCCGCCGACGTCACCGCCAGGCTCATCGACAGCATCTGCACCATCGACAGCATGCTGTTGCCGCTGCTGGCGCCCGCGCCGCTCAGGTCCTTGAGCGTCACGGTATTCATCGCCGTGAACTGGACCGAATTGACCATGCCGAACACGGCCAGCAACGGGACCAGCAGCCATAGCGGCAGTTGCGGCGTGATCAGCCCGAAGGCGGCCATCACCAGGCCGACCACGAAGGTGTTGGAGACCAGCACGCGGCGGTACCCGTGGCGCTGGATCAGCCGCGTGGCGAGCCGCTTGGAGGCCATCCCGGCGGCGGTAACGGGCAGCATCATCAGGCCGGCGTCGAACGGTGAGTAACCCAGGCTGACCTGCAGCGTCAGCGGGATCAGGAACGGCATCGAGCCATTGCCGATGCGGGCGAACAGGTTGCCCAGCAGGCCGACGCTGAAGCTGTGGATGCGGAACAGTCG
Source organism: Cupriavidus phytohabitans (assembly GCF_017815025.1). Taxonomy (NCBI): domain Bacteria; kingdom Pseudomonadati; phylum Pseudomonadota; class Betaproteobacteria; order Burkholderiales; family Burkholderiaceae; genus Cupriavidus; species Cupriavidus phytohabitans. The sequence continues at coordinate 170,724 of NZ_JAGIQB010000004.1, read as the reverse complement.
CAGCGGAAACAGCGGCTGCTTGCGGCGGTTGGCATGCAGGCCATAGGCGGTCAGCGCGGCCATGCTGGCGATCAGCAGCAACAGCACGGTGGCGTGCTCGAAGCCCAGGCCGGCCAGCCCGTCGAGCGAGAAGGACAGCGCCAGCATGGCGACGGCCAGCAGCAGGTAGCCAGCAATGTCGAAGCGGCCGATGCCGGACAGTTTTGCGTTCGGCATATAGCGGATCGTGGCAAGCGCGCCGAGCAGGCCGACGGGCACGTTGATCAGGAAGATCCAGTGCCACGAAAGCGCCTGCGTCAGCCAGCCGCCCAGCGTGGGGCCGATCAACGGGCCGATCATGCCCGGGATGGCGACGAAGCTTAGCGCCTGCAGGTACTGTTCGCGCGGAAAGGTGCGCAGCACCGAGAGCCGTCCGACCGGCAGCAGCATGGCGCCGCCCACGCCCTGCACCACGCGCGCGCCGACCAGGAAGTTGAGCGTCGGCGCATACGCGCACAGCAGCGAGCCGGCCACGAACAGGCCGATCGCGGTCTGGAAGATGGTGCGCGTGCCGAAGCGGTCGGCAAGCCAGCCCGAGGCCGGGATGATTACCGCCATGGTCAGCGAGTAGGCGATCACCACGGACTGCATCCGCAGCGGGCTCTCGCCCAGGCTGCGCGCCATCGACGGCAAGGCGGTGTTGACGATGGTCGAGTCCAGCGTCTGCATGAAGAAGCCGACCGCCACGACCCACAGCATGATGCGGCGGGTATGGTCGTCCGGCGGCGGCACGACGGGAACGTCTGGCAAGGGCGCGGTCATTACGCAAACTCCGGGCTGGCGCGCTGCCGGCCCGCAGGCGGACGCGGCCAAAGCCAACACCTTAAAGGGCAATGGCGCAACAGGCAATCAAACGAAATTGGGCGCAACCACCGCCGCGCGCCGAGCCTACAAGGCCGCGCGCAGCCCGATGAAGAAGCGCCGGCCCGGTGCCGGCTCGAAGTAACGCCCGTTGGCCTCGTTGACGATCACCGAGCCGATATAGCGCCGGTCGGTCACGTTGTCGATGCGGCCGAACAGGTAGACGCGGGTCGGGCCGAGGCGGAACTCGTAGCCGGCGCGCAGGTTGAAGACCGCGTAGCCGGGCGCGGCTTGCGTGTTGAGGTCATCGGCATAGACGCGGCTGTCGACGCGCATCTCGGCGCCGAGCGTGAGCGGCGCCAGCGGCCGCCAGGCCAGGTCGGCGCTGACGCTATGGCGCGCGGTGCCGGGCAGCCGGTTGCCCGCGGCCACGGTCTGGCCCTGCGCGTTGATGAAGGCATCGCCGAAATAGGCATCGAGCCAGGTATAGGCCAGCCCGGCCTCGATGCGGCTGCCGCCACCTTGCCCCGGCGTGCCGACCTGCCCCAGGAAGCCGCCGCGCCAGCCCAGCTCGAAGCCGCGCCGGCGCACGCCGTTGACGTTCTGGTAGACGGTGCGGCCCGCGTTGTTCGATTGCGGCACCACTTCGTCGTGGCTGTCGGCATCGAACAGCGCCGCTTCCAGGCGCTGCCCGTCGGCCTGCCACTTGATGCCGATCTCGCCCTGGCGGCTGGTCGAGGCGCGCAGGCCGAGGTTGCTGCCGACCCCGCCGGGGCCGTAGGCGACCTCGGTCAGCGTCGGCGTCTCGAAGCCGCGACCGAGGTTGGCATAGACGTTCAGGCTATCGAGCGCATGCCACACCAGCCCGAGCACCGGGCTGACGTTGCTGTAGGTGGCGGTGCCGCTGTCGTCGGGGCTGGCCGCGGTGATGAACTGGTCGTCGATGCCCAGCCGCACGCGGCTGGCGCGCACGCCGCCGACCACTTGCCAGTCGGGATGGAAGGTCCAGTCGGCCTGCGCGAAGGCGCCCAGGTCGGTCGCGGTATTGGTCTCGTCACGCCGCAGCGCGCCCTGGCTGCCGTCCTGGTTGACGTAGCCGTTGCGGCCGTCGCGCATGCCGTTGGCCTCCACCCCGGCCGTCCACAGCAGCGGCAGGCCGTTGGCGGTGGTGCGCCGGCTCCACGACAGCGCGCCGCCGCCATAGATGCGATCCAGGTCGACGATGCCGCCGGATGACGTCGGCGCGGCGCCGCTGAACCCGAGGCGCTGGTACAGGTTGCGGGTCCCGCCGTAGAGACGTCCGGTGAGGCTGTCGATGTCGCTCAGCTGATGCTCCACCACCACGCCCGCCTGCGCCTGCTCGACGTTCTTGCCGGTGTCGAACTGGGTCGCAGCCGGCACCGCCTGGCGCGGGTTGGCATCGGCCTGCGCACGTGTCAGCCCAAGCGGATCCTGCGCCAGCGGCTGGTTGAAGTAGTTGAACTGGCCAATCACGCGCGTGCCGCTGGCCGGCTGCGCCACCACGCGTGCATTGAGCTGGTAGCGGCGCGCCGCCGAGTGGTCGCGGTAGCCATCGGTCTGGTAGGTCCAGGCATCGAGCGAGCCGCCCAGGCGCTCGTTGCCGCCGGCCAGCGCCACTCCGGCCTGCCACTGGCCGTCCGAGCCGAAGCCGGTCGACGCGCGCGCGCGCGGTAAAGCCGTCCTTGGGCGGATCGGGGGTGAACACCTGCACCACGCCGCCCGAGGCATTGCCGTACATCTGCGCAAACGGACCGCGCAGCACCTCGACACGGCCGGCATTGGCCAGGTCGGCGGTGGAGGCCTGGCCCTGGCCGTCGGGCATGGTCGCGGGGATGCCGTCGACATAGAGCCGCACGCCGCGCACGCCAAACGTGGAGCGCGTGCCGAAGCCGCGCACCGCCAGCTGCAGGTCCTGCGAATAGTTCTGCCGGTCCCGCACGGCCACGCCCGGCACACCCGCCAGCACCTCGGACAGGTTGACCAGCGGCGTGGCGCTGCGCAGCGGATCGACCGGCACGCTATCCACCGCGGCCGGCGCATCGAAGCGTCGCTGCTCGCTGCGGGTGGCGGTGACCACGATGTCGGGGAGGGTTTCGGCGGTGCCGGCGGCCACCGCGCTGTCGGGCGGATCAGCGGCACGCACGCCGCCGCATGTGAGTACCAGGGCGGCCATCGCCAATGCCCTGGGCACCGGCACGCGGAGGCAGGGGCGGCGCTGATGCCTGGCCGACAAAGGCTGCGTGCCGCCTGGTTTCATGGTTGTCGGGGCGCGGTGCAGGGGTGGAGGTGTCGCAACTTTATCGCGTCCCGGGGCACATTTCCATGACGGCCGCCGCGGGGAACACCCGCTACCGTGCGACAGGGCGCGAACGATTATTCATAAAATTTCAACAACTTGTTTCACGAAGGACCCCGCGAGTACGCACCAGCCTGCCTAAACTCTCTTCACCGGCCGATGCAAAGTCAACGCACACAGCAGATCCGCTACAGCACAACCCAGCAAACGGTCATTCAGATTTTTAAAATCAAGGGACTAGACACCATGCATACCCAAACCACCCGCGTCGCCATCGTCTACCACAGCGGCTACGGCCACACTGCCAGGCAGGCCCAGGCCGTCGCTCGCGGCGCCGGCAGCGTGGCGGGCGCCGAAAGCCTGCTGATTCCGGTCGAGGACATCGACCAGCACTGGGACACGCTGGAGCAGGTCGACGCCATCATCTTCGGCGCACCGACCTACATGGGCAGCGCCTCGGCGCAGTTCAAGGGCTTCATGGACGCCACCTCGCGCAATGTCTTCGCCAAGGGCGGCAAGTGGGCCAACAAGGTCGCGGCCGGCTTCACCAACGCCGCTTCGCGTTCGGGCGACAAGCTGGCAACGCTGCAGCAGATGGCCATCTTCGCCGCGCAGCACGGCATGCACTGGGTCAACCTGGGCCTGCCTCCGGGTCACAACAACTCCAAGTCGACCGAAGACTCGCTGAACCGCCACGGCTTCTTCCTGGGCGCCGCCGCGCAGTCCGACGCCGATGTCAGCGCCGAGGTGGCGCCGCCGCCGGCCGACCTGCGCACCGCCGAGCATCTGGGGGCGCGCGTGGCCGGGGTGGCGCAGCAACTGGTGGCTGGCCAGCGCGCGCTGGCAGCACTGAAGCAAGCCGCCTGATCTTTCGCCACGCCTTACGCGTGCCCTGCCCTGCCGGCCCTTCGGGGCCGGTTTGCGTTTTGGCGGACGTGCGTTGCGACGCAGCGGGAATGCCCCGCCCATCAATATGGCTTTGCGTCCGCGCAAACACGGCCCCCGCCGGCCAGGCGCCAGCCACGCCGGTTGACAGCCATCAACCCGGGTGCTGAACACCTGACTTCGGCAACGCACGACCACTATATGTAGTGCTAATCTGCGCAACATGCACTACATAAAGGGAAAAGCATGCGCGACGCACAGCAAGCCGGCACGCCATCGCCGGCGCAGCACGGCGGCCAGGTCGACGTGGCCAGCGCCATGGAGGAATACCTGGCCCAGCGCGACTGGCGCGTGCGGGCCAACGCCAACCAGGGCTACAGCCTGGGCGGACTGATCCTCAACGTCGCCGGCAAGGTCACGGCCAACTACTGGCTGTCGCATATCTTCAGCCCGGAAGCCGGGCAGGCGCATCGCGACGGCGACCTGCATATCCATGACCTCGACATGCTGTCCGGCTACTGCGCCGGCTGGTCGCTGCGCCAGTTGCTGGCGGAAGGCTTCAACGGCGTGCCGGGCAAGGTCGAGGCCAACCCGCCCAGGCATATGTCGGCAGCTGTCGGCCAGATCGTCAACTTTCTCGGCACGCTGCAGAACGAGTGGGCCGGCGCGCAGGCATTTTCCAGTTTCGATACCTACATGGCGCCGTTCGTGCGGCACGACCGCATGGACTACCGCGCGGTGCGCCAGTCGATGCAGGAGCTGGTGTTCAACCTGAACGTGCCGAGCCGCTGGGGCACGCAGACGCCGTTCACCAACCTCACCTTCGACTGGACCTGCCCGCAAGACCTGGCCGGCCAGGTGCCGTATATCGCCGGCGAGGAAATGCCGTTCACCTACGGCGACCTCCAGCCGGAGATGGACATGATCAACCGCGCCTACATCGAGGTGATGACGCAGGGTGATGCGCGCGGGCGCGCCTTCACCTTCCCGATCCCTACCTACAACATCACGCCGGACTTCGACTGGGACCATGCCAACGCCGAGCCGCTGTTCGAGATGACGGCGCGCTACGGGCTGCCCTACTTCCAGAATTTCATCAATTCCGATCTGGAACCGCACATGGTCCGCTCCATGTGCTGCCGCCTGCAGCTGGACCTGCGCGAACTGCTCAAGCGCGGCAACGGCCTGTTCGGCTCGGCCGAGCAGACCGGCTCGGTCGGCGTGGTCACGGTCAACTGCGCGCGCTTGGGCTACCTGCACCGGGGCGACGAGGCGGGGCTGATGGCGGCACTGGACCGCCTGCTGGCGCTGGGCCGCGATGTGCTCGAAGACAAGCGCCGCGTGGTGCAGCATTACATGGACGCGGGGCTGTATCCCTATACGCGCCGCTACCTCGGCACGCTGCGCAACCACTTCAGCACGCTCGGCGTCAACGGCATCAACGAGATGATCCGGAATTTCTCCGGCGACGCCGACGACGTCACGACGCCTGGCGGGCATGCCATGGCATTGCGGCTGCTCGACCATGTGCGTGCGCGCATCGGCGAGTTCCAGGAAGCGACGGGCCACCTCTATAACCTGGAGGCAACGCCGGCCGAAGGCACTACCTACCGCTTCGCGCGCGAAGACCGCAAGCGCTGGCCCGACATCCTGCAGGCGGGCACGGCCGAGCAGCCCTACTACACCAACTCCAGCCAGCTCCCGGCCGGCTATACCGACGATCCGTTCACCGCGCTGTCGATGCAGGAAGCGCTGCAAGGCAAGTACACCGGCGGCACCGTGCTGCACCTGTACATGAACGAAGCCCTGTCCAGCGCACAAGCCTGCAAGGCGCTGGTCCGGCGCGCGCTGACGCGCTTCCGCGTGCCATATCTGACGATCACGCCCACCTTCTCGATCTGCCCGAAGCACGGCTACCTGAGCGGGCGCCACGAGTTCTGTCCCCGGTGCGATGCCGAGTTGCTGGCACGCACCCCAGCCGCGGCCAGCGCGCCGCAAACCCAACCTGAAGAGGAGCTCTCATGAATACCGAATCGCGCCAGCCAGCCACGCCGGCCCTCGATCCCACCCTGCGTACCCGCTGCGAGGTCTGGACCCGGGTGATGGGCTACCACCGGCCCGTGACGTCCTTCAACACCGGCAAGCAAGGGGAATTCAATGAGCGGCGTTTCTTCACTGAAAGCGCCTGTGGCTGACGGCCCCTGCCTCACGGCCATACCGGTGCCTGCGCCAGCGGCCGCCGCGTCATTGCAGGGCGGGCCGGCGCTCGCCGGCCTGGTGCCGTTCTCCAGCGTGGACTGGCCCGGACAGCTGGCGGCGGTGCTGTTTATTGCCGGCTGTCCGTGGCGCTGCGGCTATTGCCACAATGCCCACCTGCAGCGGCGCCATGCGGCCTACGCCTGGCCAGCGGTGCTGGACTGGCTGAAGACCCGCGCCGGGCTGCTCGACGGCGTGGTGTTTTCCGGGGGCGAGCCGCTCAGCGAAGCGCGCCTGCCGGGGCTGGCCGCGGCGGTGCGCGCGCTCGGTTTCAGGGTGGGCTTGCATACCGCCGGCATCTATCCGCAACGGCTCGCCGCGCTGTTGCCACAGCTGGACTGGGTCGGGCTGGATATCAAGGCGGACGCGGCCGGTCACGATGCGCTGGTCGGACGGCCCGGCGGCCTGGCGCGGGTGCAGGCCAGCCTGGCGCAACTGCTCGGCGCCGGCGTTCCGTTCGAATGCCGGACTACCTGGGATCCTTCCTGCCTCAGCGAGCCGCGCTTGCTGGCGCTGGCACGCTCGCTTGCCGAGCAAGGCGTGCGCCACTATGCCGTGCAGGCCTGCCGGACGGGAACCGCCGCAGTGCCTGGCGCATCGTTGAGTGGGCCGGCGCGCGAGGCGCTGGCGTCATGGTTCGAGACGTTCTGCTACCGCGAAGGCTGAGGCGCACCGCCCTGCGCGTAGTTGGCGTTCAGTCTGCAAATGATTCCGTGAAAATTTCCCTCAAGCCCCGCCTTCCCGCGTCGATAACAGTAGGTTGAGGCGTCAAGCGTGCGGGCCGGCAAGCCGGCAACCGGCGAGGCGCCATAACAGCCGACTTGGAAAGCTGGGAAACGGAGGAGACATGCAGAACCTGGGGATACGGATAAGGCTTGGCGCGGCGTTTGGCGCCATGTGGGCACTGGCGGCGGTCGGCATCGCAATCGCACTGCCGCGCATGCAGGGAGCCGGCGACGGCAACGCGCGCACCCTGCTGGTGGCGCTTGGCGTGGCTGGGTTGGTGGTGGCGGTGGCGGCCACCTGGGCGCTGGCGCGCGGCATCGAGGCGCCACTGGCCGAAGCGGTCTATATCGCCGAAACAGTGGCCGCCGGCGACCTGAGCCAGGACTTCGAGACCGAGCGCGGCGGCGAATTCGGCCGGCTGCTGGGCGGGCTGGGCGAAATGGAAGACATGCTCACCGACCTGGTGACGCGCATCAAGGCCGCCACCGATTCGATCGGCTCGGCCTCGCACCAGATCGCCGCCGGCAATACCGACCTGTCGCAGCGCACCGAGGAACAGGCCGCCTCGCTGCAGCAGACCGCTGCCAGCATGGGCGAACTGACCGCGATGGTGCGCCAGAACACCGAACGCGCGCGCGCGGCCAACGGCCTCGCGGAAGCCGCGTCCGGCATCGCGGAGCGCGGCGGCGAGGTGGTCGGCAACGTGGTCCAGACCATGTCGGCGATCAGCGCCAGCTCGCGCAAGGTCACCGACATCATCGAAGTGATCGAAGGCATTGCCTTCCAGACCAACATCCTCGCGCTGAACGCCGCGGTCGAAGCCGCGCGCGCCGGCGAGCAGGGCCGCGGCTTCGCCGTGGTCGCTGGCGAAGTGCGCACGCTGGCGCAACGCAGCGCCGCGGCGGCCAAGGAGATCAAGCAGCTGATCGATGCCTCGGTGCAACAGGTGGACAGCGGCTCGGCGCTGGTGGGCCAGGCCGGCGAGACCATGCATGAAATCGTGCAGTCGGTCAGCCGCGTGACGGCGCTGCTGGGCGAGATCACCGTGGCGTCGGAACAGCAGAGCGCGGGGATCGCGCAGGTGAACGAAGCGGTGGCGCAGATGGACAGCGTGACGCAGCAGAACGCCGCGCTGGTGGAGCAGGCGGCCAGTGCTTCGAGTGCGCTGGCGGGGCAGGCTACGGAGCTGCAGCAGGTGGTGGGGGAGTTCAAGCTGGAGGCTTGAGCGGGGATTGCGCCGAGTTTTCCGGGCCGACAGCACTGCGAATGTGGTCTCCTCTCTCCCATTTATGGGAGAGGGGAGCAAGCCGACGGAATGGGATCCGTCCCCGGCTTTTCCAAGCGGCCTTCGCCGCGTTACTGCCTTACACCGCCGCAGCCACCCCAACCGGCAGCACCGCCTGCACAGCCTTGGCAAAGCGCTCCACGATATTGTCGATATCCCGTTCGGTGCAGATGAACGGCGGCGCAAACAACACATGGTCGCCGCGCAAGCCGTCCACCGTGCCGCCCATCGGATAGACCAGCAACCCGTTCTGCATCGCCGCCGACTTCAGCCGCGCGTGCGTCTTCAGCGCGGGATCCAGCGTCGCCTTGCTGTCGCGGTCAGCGACAAACTCCACGCCGACGAACAACCCGCGCCCGCGCACGTCGCCCAGGTTGGGATGCCCGCCCAGCGCCTCGCGCAGCCGCGCGCGCAGTTGTGCGCCGCGGGCCAGCACATTGGCAAGCAGCCTGTCTTCGGCAATCGTGCGCTGCACCGCCAGCGCCGCCGCGCATGCGGTGGCATGGCCGATGTAGGTATGGCCGTGCTGGAAGAAGCCGCTGCCGCCGACGATGGCGTCATAGATGCGGCGCGTGGACAGCATCGCCCCGATGGGCTGGTAGCCGGCCCCGAGGCCCTTGGCAATGGTGACGATATCCGGCACCACCCCATCCTCTTCGCACGCGAACAGGTAGCCGGTGCGGCCCATGCCGGACATCACTTCGTCCAGGATCAGCAGCACGCCGTACTTGTCGCACACGGCGCGGATGCGCTTCAGGTAATCGCCCACGGGCGGCACTGCGCCGGCAGTGGCGCCGACCACCGTCTCGGCGACGAAAGCGGCGACGGTGTCCGGTCCCAGTTCCAGAATCTTCGCTTCGAGTTCGTCGGCGAGCCGCTGTGCGTACTGCGCGTCGGTCTCGCCAGCCTGCTGGTCGCGATAGGCGTAGCACGGCGACACGTGGTGCGCCGGCACCAGCAGCGGCAAAAAAGGTTCGCGCCGCCATGCATTGCCGCCGATCGCCAGCGCGCCAAGCGTGTTGCCGTGGTAGCTCTGGCGGCGCGCGATGAAATGGCGGCGGCCCGGCTGGCCCACTTCGACGAAATACTGGCGCGCGAGCTTCAGCGCCGATTCCACGGCCTCGGAGCCGCCCGAGACGAAATACACATGGTCGAGATCTCCGGGCGCGGCTTGCGCCAGCGTTTCGGCCAGCGTTTCCGACACCTCGGTGGTGAAGAACGAGGTATGCGCGTAGGCGATGGTGTCGAGCTGCGACTTGATCGCCTCGATTACGCGCGGGTGGGCGTGGCCCAGGCACGACACGGCAGCGCCGCCGGAGGCATCGAGGTAGCGCTTGCCTGCGCTGTCGATCAGTTCGATCCCCTGCCCGGCAACGGCGACGGGCAGTGTCTGGCGCGGATTGCGATGGAATACGTGGGTCATGGTGGTGTTGAGGTGGCGGTGCCTTGCCGCGCGTCAGTGGCGCGCAGAGGATGATGGTTGTGCGGGCCGGCGCTGCAGCACGCGGCCGGTGAATGCGGGAAGCGCGCGCCCGTTGCTGTCGGCTGGTGCGTCCTGCTCCCAGACCTGCGCGCCATTGACCCAGACGCCATGGATGCCGGTGCTGATCTGCAGCGGATCTTCGAAGGTGGCGCGGTCCCGCACGTGATCGGCATCGAACAGGACCAGGTCAGCAAAGGCGCCCGGCACGATCTGGCCCCGATCCTGCAGGCCGTACTGCTGCGCGGCCAGCCCTGACATCTTGTGGATCGCGGTCTCCAGCGTCATCAGCTGGTCTTCGCGCACCATGCGCGCGAGGATGCGCGGGAACGTGCCCCACTGGCGCGGGTGCGGGCGCGGGTCGAAGGGCAGGCCGTCCGAGCCGAACACCGTCAGCGGAAACTGCGCGATCCGTTCCACGTCGCGCTCGTCCATGATGAAGTAGATCGCCGCGGCGGGACGCAGCCTTTCCAGCAGCGCCTCTTCGTCCAGGCCAAGCTCTTGCATCAGTTCGTGGAAGTCGCGCCCGCCCGCAGCCGGATAGCCGGTTGACCAGGTGATCATGGTGCGAGTGGACTGGCGCACGCGGTCCAGCCGCAGCATGGTCGAGGTGGCCGGATACGGATGGCAGTCCAGACACAGCGGCTGCAGCCGCGCGGCGTCGGCAAGCAGGCGCAGCGTTTCGAGCGAGCGCCCGTGGTTGCGCTTGCCAGCCACCTTGTGGTGCGAGAACACCACCGGGCAACCCAGCGCGCGGCCGATGCGCAGCGCCTCTTCGATCGACGGCACGATCTGGTCGGTTTCGTCGCGCAGATGCGTGGAATACAGGCCGCGATGCACGCGCACCGGCTCGCAGACGGCAATGATCTCGGCCTCGGTCGCTGCGGCCGCTGGCGGGTAGAAGGTGCCGGTCGACACGCCGAACGCGCCTGCTGCCATCGCCAGCCCGACTTCCTCGCGCATGGCGGCGATCTCGGCCTCGGTGGCGGCGCGGTCCAGCTGCGACATGGCACGCACGCGCAGCGTGGAGTGGCCCAGCAACGGCACCACGTTGACGTTGGCCGGCGTGGCGCGCAAAGCGTCAAGCCACTGCGCGAAGGTATCGAAGCGGAACAGCCCGGCCGGGCCGAGCAGGTCCAGCGGCTGCGGCGGCGCACTGTTCACCAGGGGCGCCAGGCTGATACCGCAGTTTCCGGTGACCACCGTGGTGATGCCCTGCGAGACCTTGGGCGTCATGTCCCGATGCACCAGCAGGTAGCCGTCATCATGCGTGTGGGCATCGATAAAGCCCGGCGCCAGCACGCGGCCGGCGGCATCGACGCGGCGCGCCGGTGCCGTCGACCACGGTGGCGTTGCGGAACACCAGGTCGGCGTGTCCGGGCGCAAATTGCGGCACTGCCATCGTCATTCCTTTGCTTATTGCGGCGTGATGCCGGCCTGGCGCACTACCGCGGCCCACTTGCCGGTCTCGAGCACGGCGTAGCCGGACAGTGCCTGCGGGGTGCCGCCGACGATTTCCGCGCCCATCGACGCGAATTTTTCCTTGATCGCGGGATTGGCCAGCGCGCGGTTGAAGGCGCCATTGAGCTTGCCCACCACCTCGGCCGGCGTGCCTTGCGGCGCCACCAGCCCGCCCCACGCCACGCCCTCGAAGCCGGGCACGCCCGACTCGGCGATGGTCGGCAGCGCCGGCAGCAGCGGCGAGCGCGCCAGGCTGGTCACGGCCAGCGGTTTGAGCTTGCCGGCCTGGATCAGCGGCAGGATGGTCGGCATGTTGTCGATCAGCACGTTGACTTGCCCCGCCATCACGTCGGTCGCGGCCTGCGGGCTGCCCTTGTAGCCCACGTGCATCCACGCCAGGCCGGCCTTGTCGGCCAGCAACTGGCCGGTCAGGTGGCCGGAAGTACCCTGCCCCGGCGAGGCATAGGTGACCTTGTCGGGATTGGCCTTGATGTAGGCCACCAGTTCGGCAAAGGTTTTGACCGGCATGTCACGATTGACGGCGATCACATTGGGCACCTTGAACAGCAGCACCACCGGCGCGAAGGCATCTGGCCGGTATGGCAGCTTGCGGAAGGTGCTCTTGTTGATCGACAGCGTGACGTTGTTGGCATAGCCCAGCGTATAGCCGTCGGGCGCGGCGCGCTCCAGTTCGGAGATGCCGATCACGCCGGAGGCCCCGGGCTTGTTGTCGATCACGAAGGAAACTGGCCGAAGGACCTGGTGACTTCGGCGCCCAGCGCGCGCAGCAGCACGTCGGGACTGCCGCCCGCGGCGGACGGAACCACCAGCCGGATCGGGCGCGAGGGGTAGTTGTCGGCGGCGATGGCGGTGCCGGACAGGCCCGCGCAGGCAAGCCCGAGCATGGCAGCGAGGAAATGGCGTCTTGGCTGGTGTTGCATAGGGGGCCCCTGTTGAGAAGGAATGCCTTCGGCGGGCAGGCATCCGCAGTATAGGGTCAGCCCCACAAAAAATGCAACATTTGTTTCTTATCTACATTGTTAGAAACATACGTTGTTTCACACCATTGCCCCCCGCTGCCGGAAATATCGCTGGTGCGATGAAACAGTCGTTACAACAGGCGAGTGCGCCGACAAAGCATCGGCTTTCCGGCAAATGCGCAGCAGCGTTTCAGGCCGGGCTGCGCGCCTTATCCCCCGCGCGCTTGCGCGGCGTGCGGACCGCCGCCGGTTTGCCGCCATCATCGCTCGCCCCAATCCCCTCCTCGTCCAGCGCCTCGACGATCGCGATCAGATACGCCGGCCCGCCATCCCCCGGCCGCCGGCTGAGCGAGGTGGTGACCTTGGTCCACACCGTGCCGCCATCCGCGCGGATAAAGCGCTTCTTCAGCGTGTAGGTCTCGAGCTCGCCATCGAGCAGCCGCTGGTACAGCGCCAGGTTCTCCTCCAGGTCTTCCGGCACCGTCAGCTCCTGGAACGTCCGTTGCACCAGCGTGGCGTTGTCGTAGCCCAGGATCTCGCGCAGCTTGCGGTTGGCGCGCAACCAGTGCCCGTTCAGGTCCAGGTGGGCGATCCCCACCGCAGCCTGCTCGAAGGTGGCGCGGAAGCGTTCCTCGCTGTCGCGGTGTGCGGCCTCCACCCGCTTCTGTTCGGTCACGTCCTGCGACGCGCCCACCATGGTCAGCGCATTGCCATGCTCGTCCAGCGTGACCTCGCCTTCCTCGTGGATGTCCCGGTGGCTGCCGTCGGGCAGCGTGATGCGGTAGTCGACCCGGTACGGCGCCTTGTCGACGGTGGCCGCGCGGATGGCGGCCTGCACGCGCGGGCGGTCTTCCTCCACGATCGATGCAAGGTAGCGGTCCATGGTCACCTTGAACGCCTGCGGCGCCCAGCCGAAGATGCGGTAGGCCTCGTCGGTCCAGGCGCAGTCGTCGGTCTGGATGTTCCAGGTCCAGCCGCCGAGGTGCGCGATCTCCTGCGCCTTGGCCAGCAGTGCCTCGTTCTGGCGTAGGGCGGCTTCGGCGCGGCGGCGTTCGGTGATGTCCAGGCTCACGCCGATCATTTTCACCGGGCGCTGGTCGAAGTCGCGCACCAGCGTGGCCCGCGACGAGATCCACCGCGTGCTGCCCTCGTACACCACGCGGAATTCCCACTCGTGCATTTCCTGCGCGCCCAGCGTGCGCGCCAGCACCTCTTTCAGGCGCGCCACGTCGGCCGGATGCACGCAGGCCCAGAAATCGTCCATGTTGCGGATATGGCGGCCGAACAGCGTGACGTCGTTGGATGAGTACGTCAGGCCATCGGTCAGCACGTTCCATTCCCACGTGACGATGCCCGAGACCTCCTGCGCAAATTTCATCCGCGCCTCGCTTTCCATGATCTCGGCGAGGTGCTTCTGCCGCAGTTCCTTGATGTGCGGATCGGATGCGGAGCTCGCCTCCAAGTCGGCAATGGCCTGCTCGCCATAGCGCAGCCACAGCCAGTTCACGCCCAGGAAGCGTGCCAACGCCAGCAGGCGCTCGTACTCGATCTCGCCGCCGCGGGTCCACTTGTGTACTGCCGATGGCGAGACCGACAGGGCCTCGGCCACCTGCTTGAGCATGATCCTCTTGCCCTCCAGCACGCCTTTCAGGCGGGTGGCAAAGGTGTCTTCGGTCATGGCATTCCCTTACTTTTTTTCAACCGATGGTGAATTGAGTAACTCGAACCTTACACCATCAGGCTGAATCGCGTGAATTGATAGAACGGATCAATTGACATGGAAATTTGATTGATTTTCTAGTATTGCAGCATCCCCGTCCTCGTCACTAGACTTCGCTTCACATCACTATTGGTAATTTAATTTACTATTAGTTAATCAACAAGTCACCGCACAGACCGAGACAAACGAGGAGACACCCCATGCAAGAGACCACCGCCCCCGTCTGCAGCACGACCCCGCTGGCCTACACGCTGCCGGCCCACTACTACACCTCGCCGGAGATCTTCGAGCACGAAAAGAAGACGATCTTCGCCCGCAGCTGGGTGTGCGTGATGCACAAGAGCCAGGTCGCCGAGAACAACCAGTACGCCACCGCCAAGGTGGCCGGCGAGAACGTGTTCGTGGTGCGCGGCCGCGATGGCGTGCTGCGCGCGTTCTACAACGTTTGCCCGCACCGCGCGCACGAGCTGTTCGCCGATGGCGCCGGCAAGGCAAAGAACGTGATCACCTGCCCGTACCACGCCTGGTCGTTCGGCCTGGACGGCAAGCTGATCCATGTGCGCAACGCCGAGAATGTGCCGGGCTTCTGCAAGGACAGCGCGGGCCTGACGCCGGTGCGCGTGGAGGAGTTCTGCGGCCTGGTCTTTGTCAACCTCGACATGGATGCGAAGCCGCTGGCCGAACTGGCCGCCGGCCTGAATGACGAGATCCGCGCACGCTGCCCGGACGTCGACAAGCTGGTACCGGCGTACAAGCTCACCTACGAGATGAAGGCCAACTGGAAGGTCGTGGTCGACAACTACCTGGAGTGCCTGCACTGCCAGACCGCGCACCCCGCGCTGGTCGAGTCGATCAGGATGGAGACCTACAAGCACGAAGTGCGCGGCCTCTACACCAGCCAGGTCGGCCAGACCCGCTCGGGCAGCGACGCCTTCACCTATGACAGCGACGCCCCCAACACCGACTTCGCCGCGTACTGGCTGTGGCCCAACGTCACGCTGAACGTGCTGCCGGGTGACGGCAACTATGGCGTCTTCTACATGTTCCCGGTGGATGCCGACACCACCATCCAGCACTTCGAGTTCTACTTCCGCGACAGCACGCCCACCGCCGAGCAGGAGCAACTGATCGACTACTACAAGAACGTGCTCAAGCCGGAAGACCTCAGCATCGTCGAATCGGTGCAGCGCGGCCTGAAGTCGCGCGGCTACCGCAACGGGCAGGGCCCGCTGCTGGTCACCGACGACAAGACCTCCGCCATCGGCGAGCACGGCGTGCAGCACTTCCAGCAGATGGTGCTCGACGCCCTGGCCGCCTGAAACAACAAGATCAACCGGAACCGCAGCAATGATCCAGACCCAGCTCTATATCGACGGCCAGTGGCAGTCGCCCATCGACCACGGCACGCGCGCCATCGTTAGCCCGGCCGACGAATCCGTGATCGCGCAGGCCGCAGAAGCCACCCGCGCCGACGCGCGCCTGGCCATCGCGGCTGCGCGCAAGGCCTTCGATGGCCCGTGGCGCCAGACGACGATCCGTGACCGCGCGAAACTGCTGAACAAGATCGCCGAACTGATCGACCGCGACGCCGAGAAGCTTGCCCACCTGGAGTCGCTCAACACCGGCAAGACACTGACCGAGAGCCGCACCGACATGGGCGATATCGCCGCCACCTTCCGCTATTTTGCCGGGCTGGTGGCGTCGGAATCGGGCGCCGTCAACGAAGCGCCGCACCATGTGATCAGCCGCACGCTGCGCGAGCCGGTCGGCGTGTGCGGCCTGATCACGCCGTGGAACTACCCGCTGCTGCAGGCTGCGTGGAAGATCGCGCCGGCGCTGGGCGCGGGCAACACGGTGGTGATCAAGCCGAGCAACCTGACGCCGCTGACCACGCACCACTTCACGCAACTGGTGGCCGAGCTGGACCTGCCGCCGGGCGTGTTCAACCTGGTGACCGGCGGCGCCGAAGTAGGCGCGGAACTGGCCGAAAGCCTCGACGTGGACCTCGTGTCCTTCACCGGCGGCGCCTTCGCCGGCGAGAGCATCATGAAGGCCGCCACCGGCAACTTCAAGCGCATCGGCCTGGAGCTGGGCGGCAAGAACCCCAACATCGTCTTCGCCGATGCCGACCTGGATGCCGCGGTGGACTACGCGCTCAACGCCGCGTTCTTCCACGCCGGCCAGGTCTGCTCCGCCGGCTCGCGCCTGATGGTCGAAGACAGCATCTATGATGCATTCATCGGCCGGCTGGCCGAGCGCCTGCCGCGCATCGTGATCGGCAACGGCTTCCATGGCGAAACGCAGATGGGCCCGGTGCAGTCGGCGCAACAGCACGAGAAGATCCTCGGCATGGTGCAGGCCGGCATTGCGGAAGGCGCGCGGCTGGTCCACGGCGGCAAGCGCCCGGCCGGCGACGTATACAAGAAGGGCTACTGGCTGGAACCGACGCTGCTAGCGGACGTGACGGCGGAGATGAAGATTGCGAAGGAGGAGATTTTCGGGCCGGTGATCACCGCCGAGCGCTTCCGCTCCGAGGAAGAAGCGCTGCGTGCCGCCAACGACACGCCGTACGGCCTGGCCGCCGCGGTCTGGACCCGCGACCTGGACAAGGCCAACCGCATGTCGCGCGCGCTGCGCTTCGGCACGGTGTGGGTCAACGACTATCACCCGTATTTCCCGGAAGCGCCGTGGGGCGGCTACAAGGCAAGCGGCATCGGCCGCGAGCTGGCCCGCATCGGCCTGGACGAGTACACCGAGCTCAAGCACAGCTATATCAACCTGGCCCCCAAGGCGATGGGCTGGTTCGGCGCCTGAGCGCAGCTGACTTCGCAATCGCGTGCGCGGCGGCACCGCCCCCGGGCCGCCACGCACGGCGTCACGCATACAAGGAGATTGCACCATGCAGGCAATCCATGAGTACGACTACATCATCGTCGGCGCCGGCTCGGCCGGCTGCGTGCTGGCCGCGCGGCTGACCGAGGACGCCGGTGTCTCGGTACTGCTGCTGGAGGCGGGCGGTCCCGACTGGCGCCTGGACTGGCGCACGCAGATGCCGGCCGCGCTGGCCTACCCGTTGCAGGGCACCACCTACAACTGGGCCTATGTCACCGAGCCCGAGCCGCACATGAACAATCGCCGCATGACGCAAGGCCGCGGCACGGGGTTGGGCGGCTCGTCGCTGATCAACGGCATGGTCTATATCCGCGGCAACGCGATGGACTATGACGGCTGGGCGGAGAACCGGGCGCTGGAGAACTGGAGCTACGCCGACTGCCTGCCCTACTTCCGCAAGGCCGAGACCTACGACAAAGGCGCCAACGACTACCACGGCGGCAACGGCCCGCTGCATGTGACCACGCCGAAGGCCGGTATCAGCCCGCTGTTCGATGCCTTTATCAAGGCCGGCGAGCAGGCCGGCTACGGCCGCACCGACGACCTGAACGGCTACAGGCAGGAAGGCTTCGGCCCGATGGACCGCACCACCACCGCGCGCGGGCGCCGCTGCAGCACTTCGCTGGCCTACCTGGACCAGGCGAAGGACCGGCCCAACCTGACCGTGCATACCCGTGCGCTCGCGGACCGCATCCTGTTCTCCGGGCAGCGCGCCATCGGCGTTTCGTACCTCCAGGGCGATCATGTGCGCGAGGCCCGCGCGCGCCGCGAAGTGATCGTCAGCAATGGCGCGGTGGCCTCGCCGCAACTGCTGCTGCGCTCCGGCGTGGGCAATGCGGATGAGCTGCGCGCGTTCGGCATCGATCCCGTCGCGGACCTGAAAGGCGTCGGCGAGAACCTGCAGGACCACCTGGAGATGTACCTGCAGTACGAATGCACCAAGCCCGTGTCGCTGTACCCGGCGCTGAAGTGGTGGAACAAGCCGCCGATCGGCATCGAGTGGTACCTGCGCGGCACCGGTATCGCGGCATCCAATCACTTCGAGGCCGGCGGCTTTATCCGCAGCAGCGACGAGTTTGCCTGGCCCAACCTGCAGTACCACTTCATCCCGCTGGCGATGAACTACGACGGCAGCAATCCCGTCCAGTCGCACGGCTTCCAGTGCCATGTGGGCTCGATGCGCTCGCCCAGCACCGGCTTCGTCAAGCTGGCCAGCTGCGACCCGCGCGTGAAGCCGCGCCTGCTGTTCAACTACATGGCGCACGACGCCGACTGGCGCGAATTCCGCGCGGCGATACGCCTGACTCGGGAGATCATCGGCCAGCAGGCAATGGACCAGTTCCGCGGCCGCGAGATCAAGCCGGGCATGATGATCCAGAGCGATGCCGAGATCGACGCCTTCGTGCGCGAGCATGCCGAGACCGCGCTGCACCCGTCCTGCACCTGCAAGATGGGCGACGCCTCCGACCCGATGGCGGTGGTCGACAACCAGGGCCGCGTGCATGGCCTGTCCGCCCTGCGCGTGGTCGATGCCTCGATCATGCCGAGGATCGTCACCGGCAACCTGAATGCGCCCACGATCATGATGGCCGAGAAGCTGGCCGACGTGATCCGCGGCCGCGCCCCACTGCAGCGTTCGACGGCGCCTTACTACAAGGCGGCGCCTGCGCGCATGCAGGCGAGCGCGGAGCGAGCGCAGCCGCCCACCGCACGCATCCCCATGCCGATGCCTGCCTGACCCGAGCGGCGCGGCGCGCGGGCATCCCGCCCGAACCCTGACTGCGGCACATGCGCTGCCGGGACCGAAGTCCCGGCGGGCAGCGTGCGCCCTGTCGGAAGCATCGCCCCCCACCACCAAAGCCGGCGATCCATAAACAAACCCAGACCGGCTCCAAGGATGAGACACAACCATGCTGCGCAAATGCTTTGCTGCAAGAAGGGCCCCATACAGCGTCCTGTACAGCGCCCTGCCCCTGTTGCTGTGCCAGGCGCTGCCCGCGCTGGCGCAGGCCGGCAGCGACACCACGCTGGCAGTCGCGCCGGTGCCGCAGGTCACTGCCACCGTGCCACCGGCCGAAACCGCGCCAACGTCGCCGTGGAGCGCCAACATGACACTGACCTCGCAATACGTCTCGCGCGGCTTCCGCCAGACGTGGGGCAAGCCTGCTGTGCAGGGCGGCATCGACTACGCCCATCCGAGCGGTTTTTCCGCCGGCACCTGGATGTCCAGCATCAGCGACAAGTTCATCGAGGGCGGCACGGTCGAATGGGACCTGTATGCGGGCTATACCGGCAGCATCGGCGACTTCGTCTACGCCGGACAGGTCTACTACTACCTCTACCCGGGCGCGAAGCTGCAGTACGCGCAGACCAGGTACAACTACGGCGAAGCAGTCGCGTCGCTGACGTGGAAGTGGTTCAACGTCAAGTACTGGCTGACCTATACGCCCGACTACTTCGGCTATAACAGCGCCTCGCTGATGACCGGCAAAGACCTGCACAGCCGCGGCTCCGGCTACCTCGACGTGAATGGCACCTTCGACCTGGGCCACGGCGTCTCGCTGCTGCTGCACTACGGCCAGGAGCGCGTGCGCAACTTTGCCGCCTATAACTTCCGCGACGTGCGCGTGGCGCTGTCCAAGGCCTTTGAAGGCGGCTGGACGCTGACCGGCGCCTATACCCGCGGCTGGGGCCGCACCGACGTCTACGACAACTACACCACCGGCGCGCTGGATTCCTCCGGCAACCCGGCGGTGTCCAACCCGCTAAAAAGCACGTTCCTGGTCTCGCTGACCAAGACGTTCTGACGGCATTCATCAACCGCTGTACCACTGCCTTACGAAGCACACCACCATGGCCTCCCTGGGTCTTACCGACGTGACCGGACTTGTCGGCGTTGCCGCCTACGTCGCCGCGCATTTTGCCGTGCAGGTCCTGCACAAATCCCCGACCGGCCGGCTGGCCGTCGTCCTCAACGTGATCGGGCCGAGCTGCATCCTGGTCTCGCTGGCGGGCGCGTTCAACCTGGCCTCGTTCCTGACCCAGTGCTTCTGGCTGGGACTGACGCTGTTGGGATGGTGGCGCAACCGGCGCGCCGGGCGCGCGGTGGTGGGAACGCTGGGTGGCCCGCGTCCGGGGCAGCCCGTGCAGCAGTAGTCGAGGCACGGCTGGTGCCGATTGCAACGCGATTACAAATCTTCCGTTGCGTTGGCGCAGGGCCGTTCCTATACTCACCCGAAACACCGATAGTAATGTTTTTCACTATTAGTAAATCAAAAGGAAACCGGAAGCTGCAAGACCTGATTCAGGCCGCGCGGCAACCCCGGGATGACAACAGGAGACAAGGATGAGAAACGCCCCCAAAATTCCCGCCACAGATTCCCGACCGTCGTAACGACCGGCAGGCAGTACCCCAAGTACCTACCCACCGCAGACGGCAGACCGTGACGGAGTTCGCGCTCCAGACAAACGGCAACCGGGAAGCAAGGAGACATTTCGTGTATTCACAGAAAGACGTGCTGTCGATCGGCGCGCAGGCGCCGCTCGCCCCTGCGCAGCAACAGACCCAGCCAACCCAATCCCATGAACTGCAGCGCACCCTGACCTGGAAGGACGCCTTTTGGGTCACCAGCGGCGTGCCCGCCGGCGTGCTCTTCACCATCGGCGGCGTGTCCGCCACTATCGGCAACCCCGCGTGGGTGATCTGGATCCTGGCCATCCTGATCGGCTTTGTGCAGTGCTTCGTCTACGCCGAGATCTCGGGCCTGTATCCGCACAAGTCGGGTGGCGCCTCGGTTTATGGCGCGCTCGGCTGGGTGCGCTACAGCAAGTTCGTCGCGCCGGTCTCGGTGTGGTGCAACTGGGTGGCGTGGTCGCCGATGCTGGCGCTGGGCACCAGCCTGGCCGCCGGCTACATGCTGAGCGCGCTGTTCCCGGCCGATTCGGTCATCAACACCTGGCAGCTGACGCTGCTGGACCTGGGCTTCGTCAGCAAAGGCCTGACGTTGCGGGTGAACTCCACCTTCCTGCTGGCCACCGCGTTCCTGCTGATCACCTTCAAGCTGCAGCACAGCGGCGCCTCGGCCGCGGCCACCACGCAGCGCATCCTCGGCATTGCCTCGCTGACGCCGCTGGTGGTGATCGCGCTGGTGCCGCTGTTCACGGGCGACATGCCTTCGACCAATTTCCTGCCACTGCTGCCGCTGACGCACGACGCCACCGGCGCCGCGGTGCTGGGCGGCTGGAACGCGGCTGGCATCAGCACGGCGATGGGCGCGATGTTCCTGGCCTGCTGGTCGACCTTCGGCTTCGAGACCGCGGTCTGCTACACCCGCGAGTTCAAGGATCCGCAGAAGGACACCTTCAAGGCGATCTTCTGGTCCGGCGTGCTGTGCCTGTTCATGTTTATCGCGGTGCCGATCGCCTTCCAGGGCTCGCTCGGCCTGCAAGGCATGCTGGCGCCGGACATCGTCGACGGCTCCGGCGTGGGCGCGGCAATGGCGAAGTTCGTCGGCGGCGGCGCAGTGGTGTTCAACGTGATCGTGGTGATGCTGGTGCTGGCGATCCTGCTGATCGTGATGACCTCGATGATGGGTTCGTCTCGCACGCTGTACCAGGCCTCGGTCGACGGCTGGCTGCCGCGCTACCTCTCGCACGTGAACGAGCACGGCTCCCCGACGCGCGCGATGTGGACGGACCTGCTGTTCAACCTGTTCCTGCTGCTGATGTCGAACTACATGGCGGTGCTGTCGATCAGCAACGTCTGCTACATGATCTTCGTGTTCCTGAACCTGCAGGCGGGCTGGATCCACCGCATGGACCGACCCGACTGGGCCCGCCCGTACAAGTGCAAGAACTGGCTGCTGGCACTGGGCGCGTTCTGCGGATTCTTCGACCTGGCCTTTGTCGGCGCCGGCGCCAACTTCCAGGGCGAGAACACGCTGCGCAATGGCCTGATCGCCGCGCTGCTGATCGTGCCGGTCTTCATCTATCGCCACTACGTCCAGGACAAGGGCCGCTTCCCCGAGTCGATGCGCCGCGACATGGAACTGCCGCATGCGCGTGCCGGCAAGCTGCCCTACGTGGCGCTGATCGTCGGCGCCCTGGTGGTGTGGATCGCGGCGCGGCTGACCGTGATCTCCTGATTTGCCGTGACGGGCCGGCGCCATGCCGGCCTGGCTTCCCCTCCCGATATTCCCTGTATTCCGAGGTATTGCCATGACTGACACGCTCCGCGTACGCGTCGGCCGCGTCGAGCCGCTGGCCGCCGGCATCAAGCGCTTCACCCTGCAACCCTGCGACGGCGGCGCGCTGCCCGCGTTTTCCAGCGGCAGCCACGTCGTGGTGCATATGGACAGCGGCCGGCTGCGCAACGCCTACTCGCTGACCAGCGCGCTGGACAACCCTGCTCACTACCAGATCGCGGTACGGCTGGAAGAAGCCTCGCGCGGCGGCTCGCGCTACATGCATGAGCAGGTGCGCGAGGGCGACGAGCTGCATATCGGCGCGCCGGGCAACCTGTTCGGCCTGGACCGCGGCGCCGGCCGCCATCTGCTGATCGCCGGCGGCATCGGCATCACGCCGTTCATGACGCATATCCAGGCGCTTGCCGCGAGCAACGCACATTTCGAGCTGCACTACTGCTTCCGCAATGCGCAGTCCGCCGCGTTCCTCGACATGCTGCCGGCCACGCTGCAGCCGGAACAATTGCACCTGTACGAGAGCGATTCCGGCACGATGCTCGACATCGCCTCGCTGCTCGCCACGCAGCCGGCCGAAACCCACGTCTATGTGTGCGGCCCCGCCCCGCTGAACGACGCCGTGGTCAACGCCGCGCGCGCCGCCGGCTGGGACGCCAGCCGAATCCACTTCGAGCAGTTCCGCAACGAGGTGGACGCCACCGGCGGCGCCTTCGAGGCCGTGTTGCGAAAGAGCGGGCTGACGCTGCAGGTGGGCGCGGAGGAATCGCTGCTGCGCGCCATCGAAAAGGCCGGGGTCCAGGTGGACTGCATGTGCCGCGAGGGCATCTGCGGCTCATGCGAAACCGCGATCCTGGAGGGGGAAGCGGACCACCGTGACCAGTACCTGTCCGATGCGGAGAAGACAGCGCAGAAGACGATGATGTTGTGCGTGTCGCGGTGCAACGGGCAGCGGCTGGTGCTGGATCTCTGATCGCGTCATCAGCAACCGTTTGGTTGCGTTTCCGTCCCGGCCTCCTAACATGCAACCATACCGTTGCACATCAACCCCGAACAGGAGACCGGACATGCCTTCCGACACCGACCGCATCGAACGCAGCATCCTGATAGAAGCCCCCGTGGCGCGCGTCTGGCACGCGCTGGCCGATGCCGATACCTTCGGCAGCTGGTTCGGCGTCAAGTTCGATGGCGCCACCTTCACACCTGGCCGGCGCGCCGTCGGCAGCATCACCTACCCCGGCTACGAATACCTGAAGTTCGACGTGCAGGTGGAACGCGTAGAGCCGGAAAGGCTGCTGTCCTGGCGCTGGCACCCCGCGCCAATGGAACGGGGGCGTGACTATTCCGGCGAACCGAGCACGCTGGTGGAATTCACGCTGCGCGAAGTCGACGGCGGCACCATGCTGACCGTGGTCGAGTCAGGCTTCGACCAGATCCCGCCCGAGCGCCGCATGGAAGCGTTCCGCATGAACAGCGGCGGCTGGGATCAACAGGTGAAGAATGTCCACAAGCATGTCACCGGCGCCGCCTGAAGCGCTGGATCTGCAACAGTCCGCCGCGGTATTTGCCGCGCTGGGCGACGAAACCCGGCTGCGGCTGGTGGCGGCGCTGTGCGCGGGCGGCGCGATGTCGATCGCGCAGCTGACCGCCGGCAGCACCATGACACGGCAGGCGGTGACCAAGCACCTGCAGGTGCTGTCGCAGGCCGGGCTGGTGCGCGACAGCAAGGCCGGGCGCGAGCGGCTGTGGATGTTCGAGCCTGGGCAGGTCGAGGCGGCGCGGCGGTCGCTGGAGGCGATCGGGAGGCAGTGGGAGTTTGCGCTGGGCAAGCTGAAGCTTGCGGTGGAGACGAATCACTAGCTTGGGACGCACTGCGAGCCACTGGTTTGCTCCCCTCTCCCGCAAACGGGAGAGGGAGCAGCTGCCAGGCAGAGAGAAGCCGCAGCATGTAATCCCCCGCGCACCCCGCTATACTGGGAAGCCCCCCGCCCACCACCACGGCAACACGCAGGCCGCGATCGCGCCAGGCCTGCCGGAGGAAGCGCGCAATTGGCTGACCACGACCTGTCCAGGCTGAAAATCGACCGCAGCGCCACCGCCGCGCCCGGCGCGCGCCTCCGCCCCCGGCGCAGATGGCTGCGCTATGCGGTCATCGCGCTGGTCCTGCTGGCCGTGCTCGGCATCGCCGTCAGGCTCGCCGGCCCTCGGTCGGTGCAGACCACAACGGTTACCTCGGCCTATCCCACGCAGAATTTCACGCTGCTCAACGCCACTGGCTATGTCGTGCCGCAGCGCAAGGCGGCAGTCGCTTCCAAGGCGCAGGGCCGGCTCGAATGGCTGGGCGTGCTGGAAGGCTCGCGCGTAAAGAAGGACGAGGTCATCGCGCGGCTGGAAAGCAAGGACGTGTCCGCGACCTTCGCCCAGGCGCAGGCCCAGGTCAAGGTGGCGCAGGCCAACCTGGCCCTGCAGCAGGCGGAGCTGAAGGACGCGGAAGTCAACCTGCGCCGCTCGCAGATCCTGATCGTGCCGAACGCCATCTCGCGCAACCAGTATGACGCCGACGTCGCGCGCTACAACAAGGCCAGGGCATCGGTCAGCAGTTCGCAGGCGTCGATCGCGTCGGCGCAGGCCAATGCGCGCGCGGCCGAGGTGGCGGTGGAACAGACCGTGGTGCGCGCGCCGTTCGACGGCGTGGTGCTGGTCAAGCATGCCAACGTGGGCGACAACATCACGCCGTTCTCGGCCGCCGCCGACACCAAGGGCGCGATCGTGACCATTGCCGACATGGAGACGCTGGAAGTGGAGGCCGACGTCGCCGAATCCAATATCGCCAGGATCCGCGCCGGCCAGCCGTGCGAGCTGCTGCTCGACGCGTTGCCGGGCGTGCGCCTGGCCGGCCAGGTATCGCGCATCGTGCCGACGGTGGACCGCTCCAAGGCCACGGTGCTGGTCAAGGTGCGCTTTGTCGACCGCGACGCGCGCGTGCTGCCGGACATGAGCGCCAAGATCGCCTTCCTGTCGCGCGCCGCCACGGCGCGGGACCGCCAGCCGATGGTCGCGGTGCAGCCCGCCGCGGTGGTCACGCGCGATGGCCGGCAGGTGGTCTACGTGGTCCGGGACGGCAAGGCGCACGAGACCCAGGTCAAGACCGGCGACAAGCTCGGCGAGCTGGTCGCGGTGCAGGGCGTCAAGCCCGGTGACGTGCTGGTGCTGTCCCCCGGCGACAAGCTCGGCGACGGCGACCGCGTCACGCCGGCCAAGCCTTGAGTGTGACCACATGAGTGTGACCACATGAGGGTGACCATATGAGGGTGAGCCCATGAGCGCCGCGCCGCTGGTCCGCATCAGCCACGTCGCCAAATCCTACCGGCGCGGCATGCAGACCGTGCCCGTGCTGACCGATATCTCGCTCGATATCGGCGAGGGCGAATTCGTCGCGCTGATGGGCCCGTCCGGCTCCGGCAAGAGCACGCTGCTGAACCTGATCGCCGGCATCGACCGGCCCGACAGCGGCACGCTGCAAGTGGCCGGGCTAGATATCACGCAGCTGCCCGAAGCCGCGCTGGCCGACTGGCGCGCGGCCAATGTCGGTTTCGTCTTCCAGTTCTACAACCTGATGCCGGTGCTGACCGCGTTCGAGAACGTGGAGCTGCCGCTGATGCTGACCAGCCTGCCGCGCGCGGAACGCCGCGCGCGCGTTGAGCTGGTGCTGGACATGGTCAACCTGGCCGACCGCATGAGCCACTACCCGTCCGAGCTGTCGGGCGGGCAGCAGCAGCGCGTGGCGATCGCGCGGGCGCTGATCACCGACCCGACGCTGATCGTCGCCGACGAGCCCACCGGCGACCTCGACCGCACCTCTGCCGCGGAAATCCTGGCGATGATGCAGCGCCTGAACGCGGAACTCGGCAAGACCATCATCATGGTCACGCACGATGCCCATGCCGCGGCCGCGGCGAGCTCGCTGGTGCACCTGGAGAAGGGCGAGCTGATCCGTGGCGAGGTCGCCTGACCTGTCATGTACGCGCTCAAGCTGATCACCCGCAACGCACTGCGGCACAAGCTGCGCACCGCGCTGACCGTGCTGGGGCTGGTGATCGCGGTGCTGGCGTTCGGGCTGCTGCAGACCGTGATCGACGCGTGGTACGCCGGCGCGTCGGCCGCGTCCAGCGCGCGGCTGGTGACGCGCAATGCGATCTCGCTGGTGTTCCCGCTGCCGCTCAGCTACGAGGGCCGCATCCGCGGCGTCGACGGCGTGACCTCGGTGGCGCGTTCGAACTGGTTCGGCGGCGTCTATCGCGATCCCAAGAATTTCTTTGCGCAGTTCGCGGTGTCGGACAACTACCTCGATCTTTATCCGGAATTCATCGTTCCCGAACAGCAGCGCGCCGACTACCAGCGCGACCGCAAAGGGGCGCTGGTGGGCCGCCAGCTGGCCGACCAGTTCGGCTTCAAGATCGGCGACGTGATCCCGATCAAGGGCACCATCTACCCCGGCACCTGGGAGTTCGTCGTGCGCGGCATCATGGACGGCCGCGACGAAAGCATCATCACGAAGCAGATGGTGTTCCACTGGGAATACCTGAACGAAACCATCCGCAAGAAGACGCCGCGGCAGGCCGACCAGGTCGGGGTCTTTGTGCTGGGCGTGGACAACCCCGACAACACCGCGGCGATCTCGCGCAATGTCGATGCCGTGTTCCGCAACTCGCTGGCGGAGACGCTGACCGAGACCGAGCAGGCGTTCCAGCTCGGCTTCGTCGCCATGTCGAACCAGATCATCGCGGCGATCCGCGTGGTCTCCTACGTGGTGATCGTGATCATCATGGCGGTGATGGCCAATGCGATGGCGATGAGCGCGCGCGAGCGCACCGTGGAATACGCCACGCTCAAGGCGCTGGGCTTCGGCCCGGGCTTCCTCGCGCTGCTGGTATTCGGCGAGTCGCTGGCGATCTGCGTGGCGGGCGGCGCGCTCGGCATGCTGGCCACGCCGCCGATGGCGGCGGCCTTCAAGCAGGCGGTAGGCGGCGTGTTCCCGGTGTTCACGGTATCGCCGGAGACGATGCGCGCGCAGGCCGCGTGCGCGCTCGCGGTAGGCATCGCCGCCGGCATCGTGCCCGCGGTGCAGGCCGCGCGCGTGCGCATCGTCGAAGGCCTGCGGGCGATCGGCTGACACAGCGGACAACCATGGCGATCCCGCTCACCTATATCGCGCGCAACCTGTGGGCCCGGCGGCTGACGACCGCGCTGACCGCGGGCGGGCTGGCGCTGGTGGTTTTTGTCTTCGCCACCATGCTGATGCTGGATGCCGGCCTGAAGAAGACGCTGGTCACCACCGGCGAGCGCGACAACGTGGTGGTGATCCGCAAGGGCGCCGAAACCGAGATCCAGAGCGCCGTCGAGCGCGGCCAGGCCAGTATCCTGGAAATGCACCCCGCGGTGGCCATGACCGGCACCGGCCAGCCGATGGCCTCGCGCGAGGCGGTGGTGCTGATCTCGCTGACCAAGTCCAGCACCGGGCAACCCTCCAACGTGGTGATCCGCGGCATTTCGCCGCTGGGCATGGACCTGCGTCCGCAGGTCAGGCTCGTGGCGGGACGCATGTTCCGCCCGGGCTCGGCTGAAATCATCGTCGGCAGCAGCATTGCCGGCGGCTTTGCCGGCGTGCGGATCGGTGAACACCTGCGCTTCGCCCAGCGCGAGTGGACCGTGGTAGGCCACTTCGACGCCGGCGGCAGCGGCTTCGACTCGGAGATCTGGGGCGATGTCGACCAGCTGATGCAGTCGTTCCGGCGCAATGCGTATTCGTCGATGGTGGTGCGGCTGGCCAACCCCACGCTGTTCGAGCGCTTCCGCGCCGATATCGACGTCGACCCGCGCCTGGCCGACGAGGCCAAGCGCGAGCAGGTCTTCTACAGCGACCAGTCCAAGGCGCTGTCGAGCTTTATCAATATCCTGGGCTTTACGCTGTCCACGATTTTTTCGATTGCGGCAATGATCGGCGCCATGATCACCATGTACGCGTCGGTGGCCAACCGCGTGGCCGAGATCGGCACGCTGCGCGCGCTGGGATTCAAGCGTGCCAACGTGCTGGTGGCGTTCCTGATCGAGGCGGCATTGCTCGGACTGGTGGGTGGCGTGGCCGGGCTCGCGTTTGCGGCGCTGATGCAGTTCGCGTCGTTCTCGACGACCAATTTCCAGACGTTTGCCGATCTGTCGTTCCGCTTCATCCTGACGCCTGGCATCGCACTGCAGACGCTGGCGTTCGCGATGGCGATGGGGCTGGTGGGCGGCTTCCTGCCGGCAGTACGGGCGGCCAGGATGAGTATCGTGGATGCGCTGCGGGCGCGTTGAGCGCGTACGTTGCCGCGTGTGTGCTCTCCTCTTCCGCTTGCGGGAGAGGGCCCGGGGGAAGGGCCCGCGCCTCCACGAAAGTTATGTTCATCAAAACCATAGGCTTCGCTTGAAGTGCACGAAACACCGTTGGCTTCGCCACAGGTTTCCGATCGCCCCCGATCCTTTCCTTGCCTTCTCCCCACCGTCCGTCTACAACCCGTAGTGATGCATGCTACGCGCCAGGCCCTTGCTGGCGGCCAGTGCGCACCAGCACGGCCAGCGGCGCCCCACCGCAGGACTTACCGCCAGGACGCCCCCGATGAATCTCGACCTGCTGGCTTCATTGCTGACCGCCGTGGTGGTGCTGCTGATCGGCACCCTGGTCAACCGCAGCGTCGGCATCCTGTCGCGCTACAACATCCCCGACCCCGTCACCGGCGGGCTGCTGTTCGCCATGGTCGCGTCAGTGGCCGCGGCGGCGGCAAATTTCCGCGTGGTCATCGATCCCGGCATGAAGCCGGTGCTGCTGCTGATGTTCTTCGGCGGCGTCGGCCTTGGCGCCGACCTGCGCATGCTCAAGCGCGGCGGCAAGGCGCTGGTGATCTTCCTGATCATCCTGCTGCCCTATATCGTGGTGCAGAACGCCGTCGGCGTGGCCATGGCCAGGACGCTCGACCTGCACCCTATCTTCGGGCTGGTGAGCGGCTCCATCACGCTGGTGGGCGGCCACGGCACCGGGGCCGCGTATGCCGAGCGCTTCGCCGAGGTCAACAACCTGCAGGCGGTGATGGACCTGTCGATGACGGTGGCGACCATCGGCCTGGTCGTCGGCGGCATCATCGGGGGTCCCGTGGCGCAGTACCTGATCTCGCGCTACAAGCTGCGCTCGACCTCGCGCGAGGCCGGCGACACCGAGGAGGAAGCCGCCGCCGCTTCGCCGATCACCACGGTCGGCGCGCTTGCGGCGCTGGCCGGCATCCTGGCCGCGGTGATCGGCGGGCGCTGGATCGCGGCGCAGATGCCGTCGGGCCCGATCACCATCCCCGGCTTCCTGTGGTGCATGATGCTCGGCATCGCGATCCGCAACCTGCTGCCGTTCATCGGCATGCGCTTCGACGACCGCGCCACCGACCTGATCACCAACGTCTGCCTGTCGCTGTTCCTGGTCATGACCATGATGGCGCTGGACCTGGCCGAGGTGGCGCTGTCGGCCGGCCCGTTCCTGCTGATCATCGCGATGCAGGTCGTGTTCATCATCCTGTATGTGGTGCTCGTCTGCTTCCGCTTCATGGGCCGCGACTACGAGGCGGCGGTCACCTCGGCCGCGTTCATCGGCTTCAACATGGGTTCCACGGCGACCGCCATGGCCAATATGCGCGCGATCACCGCGCGCTACGGGCCGGCGCCCACCAGCTACCTGATCACGCCGCTGGCCGGCGCGTTCTTTGTCGACCTGATGAACGCGTTCGTGCTGACCGTGATGCTGGCCTTGCCGCTGATCGGAGGCTGACATGCGCCGTGCCTGCTTTGCCTTCCTCCTTGCGCTGCTGGCCAGCCTGTGCCTGGCCGGCTGCGGCGGAGGCCCGAACGCCGACGGCATCCGCGCCGACCTCAACGAGCGCCTGGCGCAGGCGCTGCCGCCAGGCACCGTGCAGCTGGTCGGCATCGACCGGCGCGGTTCGCAGTCCGATACCAAGGCGCCGGCCGGCGAGACCCGGCGCGTGGTGTATTTCGACACCGAACTGAAGCTGCTGCGCGACTACGACTTCGGCGCGTGGGATTCGCCCGGCGTGGCCGGGTTGATCTCGGCGCTGGGCGCGGGGCCGCGCGGCATTACCGGGATCACCAGCGGCGGCAACAAGGCGGGCGACGTCCTGCGCGCGCACGGCACCGCGCTGTACCGGCGCGACGGCGAGCGCTGGGTCAGCGTGCAGCCCGCCGGTTACCGCCCGGCCGAGGCGCCGGCCGTGGCCACCAACGCGCCCACCGGCCCGGCGGCAATCCTGGACGCGATGCGCAAGGTGGTCGAGGCGGTCCAGAAAGACGCCTCGCCGGCGCAGCGCGCGGTGATCGAACAGGAACTCACCACCGCGCACGCCAATATCCGCGCCCGGCTGGCCCGCGTCGACGAGGGCTACGCCATCGCTGCCGGCGCCGAGCATGGCCAGTACCTGCGCTTCGTGCGCGCACTGGTGGACGGCGCGCGCGTGCGCGCCATCGCGCTGGTCACTCGTGGCGGCGAAGAGAATCTGCACCTGCTGCGCAACGGCAAGGTCTCGGCGGCCATGGCGCAAGGCGACAGCGCGCTGGATGCCTACGAGGGCAAGGGCGCCTTTGCCGAGGACGGGCCGCACGCGTCGCTGCGCGCCATCGGCAGCCTGTACCCGGAACCGGTGCATGTGCTCGTGCGCGACGGCGATCCGGCGCGCTCGGTGTCCGACCTGCACGGCAAGCGCATCGCGGTAGGTGAACGCGGCGCGGCCTCGCGTGGCACGGTGCTGCGCGTGCTGGCCGCGCACGGGCTGACCGAGAAGGATTTCAAGGCCGAGGAAGTCGGCCTGGGCGCCGCGCTGGTGGCACTGCGCCAGAACCAGGTGGATGCCGTGATGCAGGTGATCGGCGTGCCATCCGACAGCATCCGCGATGCGGTGAGCGAACTGCCGTTGCGGCTGCTGCCGCTGGACGAGCGCGCGATCGCGGCGATGGTCGGGCAGAAGGCGGGGTACTTCCGCGCCAGCATCGCACCCGGCACCTATCCTGGCCTGCGCGAGCCGGTGCGCACCATCGCCACCGCGGCGATCCTGGTGACCGGGCCGGACCTGTCGGACACCGAGGTGGCCGACCTGACGCGGCTGGTGTACCGGCATGGCCGCGACTTCGTCGCGCGTGGCAGCGCGCAGGGTGGGCAGATCAACGTGGCGACCGCGCGCGAAGGGCTGGTGATTCCGCAGCACCTGGCGGCGGCCAAGGTGCTGGACGGCCTGGCGGGAGGCACGGCGGCCGCGCCAATGCAGCGGCCCGGAGGACCGGCTGCTCAGGCCCCGGCGCCCGCGTCGGCACCGGCACCGGCCGCATCCAAGCCGGGCGTCCGCTAGCCCCGATAGCTGCCGCTCGCGCTACCCCGCCGCCGGCAATTCCGCCGCCAGCCGGCAGCGCCGGTCCAGGAAGTCGCTGGCATGGCCATTGCTGCCGCCGGCCGCGTGGACCGGCTGGTCCACCAGGAAGAAGCCAGGGCGGCCCTGCCGGTCCTGGCCATAGGTGAGGAAGATGCCCCGGTCGGGCGGCGGCACCGCGATGGCGCTGGCGCCGGGGTCGTCAGCCCTGCCGCCGACCAGCGCGAACGGGTCGGCCGACAAGACCGGCGCGGCAGCCGGGATAAACCTGGCCCGCACCGGCTTGCCGTCGAACCGCAGCGAAGTCCACTCGGTGCCGATCGGCCCGCTCGCGCCATTGACGAAGGCGCGCGCCGCGGCACTGATGCAGTCCAGGTGGATATGAAGCTGGTCCTGGCTGCGCGAGGTGCGGGAATTGACCGCCAGCCCCAGCATGTCGTCCGGCACCGGCTTGCCCAGCGCCTGCCCGACGATGCCGCGCTCATCCCAGCCGAAGGCCCAGGCGTTGGCACCGGTGCCGTCCCACGCCCTGCGATCCTCCACGCCCGTCACCGGCCGCGCCGGGATCACCAGGTAGTGCGACAAGCCGATCGCATCCTTGTACAGCACCAGCCCGCGGGCACGGTCGACGCTGGCGCAATCGGCATGCTGCGGCTGCGGCGGCGCCAGGCAGCGCTGCTGCACGTTGCGCCACAGGCCGTCGCGCCCGCCGGACAGGACGCCGACCACTTTCTCGGGGGTGCAGCCCGCCAGCATCCATGCCGCTGCCAGCGCCAGCGCACCGCGCCGGCGTGCCGGCATCAGCGCCGGCATGGAATGCCGTAGTACGTCCCCACCCGCGGGTTGGACACGATATAAGCGTGGCGCTGGGCCCAGAACTGGGCGTCGCGAAAGGCCTCGGCCTCGCGTTCGCTCCAGGGCGTGGCCAGCAGCGGCAGGGCTTCGGCATCGGTGGTCGGGTAAACCTGGGCCTGGTAGCGGGCCGTTTGCAGCGCGCCCGTACGGATGGTACGGATCGTGACGTGGAGTGTCATAGGCAGCTTCTCGTCATGAGGACGACAAATCATAACCACATTCCTGGGTTGCTTTGATGACTGCCGTTGGAACTTGCTGTCAGGAAGCCGCACCGGCAACGACCAACCCCTGTCCCCTCGCCGGAAACTGGAGCCAGACATGACGTCAAAGTCTCCCCGCAAGATCGCGATCCTCGCGCTGACGCACCTCGCCATGCTGGCAACCGGCTTCGCGGCCGGAATCTATGTGCTGCCGATCCTGACCGAGCAGGCGGGGGCGAGTATCGGGCAGGTACAGGCGGTGTCGCGGCAGGCGGCCTATTCCGGCGACTTCCGCAAGGACCTGGCCGGCAGTGACGCCTTCCACTGGGCCAGCGGACGGCTGCATGTGTCGGCCCGGGCCATTGCCTTCGAAGGCAGCGTGGCGCCGGGGCCGGACTACCGGATCTACCTGGTGCCGGAATTCGTCGACACCGAGGCGGCTTTCCTTGCGATCAAGGACCGCGCGGTGCAGGTTGCACCGTTGAAGACATTCGGCAATTTCACCGTGGCGCTGCCGGATGGCGTCGACCCTGGCCAGCACCGTGCGGTGGTGATCTGGTGCGAGCGGTTCGGGCAGTTCATCAGTGCTGCGGCGTACCGCTAGGCCGTGCAAGACCGCGCAAGAAAAAAGGGCCGATCGAGGAACCGGCCCAACGAACCCCGCACAGGCAAGGTGTCGATATGAACATCATGCGCCCGCCCGTGGCGCGCCGTTGGCGTGCCACGGGCGGGCAGGCCGGGATCAGAAGCGGTGACGCATGCCGATGGTGGCGCCGGTCTGGTTCTCGCCCGCGACCACGGTGCCCACGCCATTCAGGCCCAGGGCCGAGCCGTTCTTGTTCTTGGCGTAGCCCACGTTCAGGTACACGTCGGTGCGCTTGGACAGCGAATAGTCCGCCGACAGCACGAACATCCACGGATCGGCATCGCTGTTGCGGGTGTCGTTGTAGTAGGCGGCGCCGGTCACCAGGAAGGCAGGCGTGAAGCGGTACTGCGCGCCGGCCCAGTAGACGTTGCTGCGGGTCGCGGCGGCGGTGGCACTGGAGACGCCGTCGTCCTTCAGCCAGCGGTAGCCGGCGAACACCTTGGCGCCGCCGAAGGCGTAGGCGGTGCCCACCGCGGCGCGCTTGGCGCTGCGGTCCTGCAGTGCCACGGTGGCGCCCTGGTACTGGTCGTAGGCGGCACCCACCGAGAAGCCACCGACGCCGTACGACAGCCCGCCGCCGAAATTGCGCGCGACCTTGGGTTCGCCCGGCACTTCGCCGTTGTTGTCGCGGCCGAAGCTGTAGAAGCCGGTGGCGGTCAGGCCGCCGAACTTGCCGGTGTACTTGATGGCGTTGTCGGCGCGGCCGTTGAAGGCCGAGTCGACGCTGTTGAGCGAGTAGCGCGGGCCCACGCCCATCGGGTCGAAGGCGCCGAACAGGTCGTACAGCGCGTTCTGCTGGCGGCCCAGCGTGACGGCGCCGAAGCTGCCCTGCAGGCCCACGTAGGCCTGGCGGCCGAACAGGCGGTTGCCCTGGCCAGAGGTGCCGGTATCGATATCGAAACCGCTTTCCAGCACGAAGATACCCTTCAGGCCTTCGCCCAGGTCTTCGGTGCCGCGCAGGCCCCAGCGCGAGCCGGAGAGGTTGCCCGAGTTCAGGCGGGTGGTCGTGCCCTGGGCACCGTTGCTGCCGGGCACGTGGCTGATGACTTCGAGGCCGGCATCGGCAATGCCGTACAGCGTTACGTTCGATGCGGACTGGGCCGATGCCGCCCCGGATGCCGTCGTAGCGGCTACTGCTGCCGTCAATGCAAGGAGAGCTTTCTTCACTGTGATTTCTCTGTTTTATGGTGATTCCATGACACCGCGCCGGTCCGACCGGAACCGGGGGGCCATGCCGGCCTGAGCCGGCTGGCCGCGCCGGACCCTGCGGGCGGCGCACGTCCGCACATGTGCGGCCCGCGCATTCTGATGGCGCAATATGAAGGCCTTGTGACGAATAGTGCGCAGCACAATGTGCCGAATAGCACCCGCATGGGGGTTTTCCCTGTGAGCGACGGGATCGTTTTGGTAGGATGCAGGCTTTTCCGACGACGGTAATGCCAGTGCCCCGTGCCGCCATGTGCCTTTGCCTCGACAGCTTCGCGTCATGAAGCTGGCAGAGATCAAGACCCGGCTTGCCTCGCTGCAGGCTCCGCTCCCCGCCTCGATCCAGCAACGCCTGTCCGGCCTGTGCGCGCGCAGCGCGCGCCTGGGCCTGACCCGGCCCGGCTCGCTGCGCCCCACGCGCCGCGGCGTGCTGGTTGGCATGGCCGCCGTGCCGGCAGCCTTGCTGCTGTACGTGCTGGTGCTGGTGCCGTTCACGCCTGGCATCAGCGACATCCGCAAGGCCAAGTCCGAGCAGCCCGCGCAGGTGCTGTCGGCCGACGGCAGGGAGCTGGCGGTCTTCAAGTGGGCCAACCGCGACTGGGTGCCGCTGAAACAGATCTCGCCCAACGTGGTGGCGGCGCTGATCTCGACCGAAGACCACCGCTTCTATGAGCACCACGGGCTCGACTGGCGCCGCATCGCCTCGGCCGCGGTCCATACCTTCACGGGCGACCGCCAGGGCGGCTCGACCATTACCCAGCAGCTGGCGCGCAACCTCTATCCCGACGAGATCGGCCGGGCACCCACGCTGACGCGCAAGCTCAAGGAAGCGATCACCGCGTTCAAGATCGAGGCCCTGTACACCAAGGACGAGATCCTCGAGACCTACCTGAACACGGTGCCGTTCCTGTACAACGCATTCGGCATCGAGATGGCCGCGCGCACGTACTTCGACAAGCCGGCGCGCTCGCTCGACGTGCTGCAAAGCGCCACGCTGATCGGCATGCTCAAGGGCAACAGCTACTACAACCCGGTGCTGAACCCCGAGCGCGCGCTGGACCGGCGCAATATCGTGCTGGGACAGATGGTCAAGCGCGGCAAGCTCGACGCGGCCCGCTACGAGCAGCTCAAACGCCGTCCGCTGCGCATCGACTTCGAGCGCCAGACCGAGCCGCCCGGCCCCGCGCCGCACTTCGCCCAGCAGCTGCGCAAGTGGCTGATCGGCTGGGCCGACCAAAACGGCTACGACATCTACGCAGACGGCCTGGTGGTGCACACCACCATCGACGCGCGCCTGCAGGCCATGGCCACGCAGGCGGTGGCGCAGCAGGGCAACCGCCTGCAGGCGATCGCCAACGCGGCCTGGGCGCCGCGCGCAGGCTGGGCCGCGGACCGCGCGCTGGTGCAGGCCTTCGTGCGCGAGTCGCCGGAATACCGCGCCGCCACCGCCGCCGGCACGCCGCCTGAAGACGCGATGAAGCACCTGCTGGCCAATGGCACCTTCATGCGCGCGCTGCACCAGCAGAAGACGCGCATCCAGGCAGGCTTCCTTGCCATCGATCCGCGCAATGGCGAGATCCGCGCCTGGGTCGGCAGCCGCGACTACACGCAGGACGCGTTCGACCACGTGCAGCAGGCGCGCCGCCAGCCGGGCTCGACCTTCAAGCCCTTCGTCTACGGCGCCGCATTCGAGGAAGGCAAATCGCCCGACGACACGCTGATGGACCAGCCGGTCGAGATCGAACTGGCCGGCGGCGAGATCTGGCGCCCGTCGGACGAGGGCCGTCCCACCGGGCGCGCGATGAGCCTGCGCGACGGCCTGGTCTACTCGCGCAACACCATCACCGCGCAGCTGATGCAGCAGGTAGGTCCGGGGCGCGTGGCGCGGCTGGCGCGCGAGATGGGCGTGCGCGAAAGCCGGCTCGACGAGGTGCCGTCGCTGGCACTGGGCACCAGCCCGGTCACGCTCAAGGAAATGGTGGCCGCCTACGGCACCATCGCCAACGCCGGCAATTACATCGCGCCGACCATGGTCACTCGCATCGAGGACCGCAATGGCAATGTGCTGCAGGTATTCCGCCCGGCGCGCGCCGAGCACGCGCTGCCCCATGCCACCACGCAGATCCTGCTCGACGTGATGCGCGACGTGATCGACCGCGGCACCGGCGCCGGCATCCGCTCGCGCTTCGGCATCCGCGCCGACGTGGCCGGCAAGACCGGCACCACGCAGGACAACGCCGACGGCTGGTTCATCATGATGCACCCGGAGCTGGTCGCCGGCGCCTGGGTCGGCTTCAACGACAGCCGCGTCACGCTGCGCAGCGACTACTGGGGCCAGGGCGCGCACAGCGCGCTGCCGATGGTCGGCGACTTCTACCAGCGCGCGCTGCGCGGCCGCGTCATCGACGGCCGCGCGCGCTTTGCCGAGTACGAGGAAACCCATGTGTTCGCCTCGCTCGGCAACCAGATGCGCGGCTGGTGGACCCAGCTGTTCAGCCGTGACAAGGCCAACGACGCCACCGCGCCGCGCCCGGCGCCGCGCCGTCCGGCGCTGCCGGCGCCCGAGGCGGATGTGAAGCCGCCGGCCAGCACGCCGATGGCGTCGTCCTCCGCGCCGGTGACCGGCGCTGGCAGTGGCGACGAAGAGTCCAGCCTGGCGCTGGATCGCGGGGAGACGGTGATGGCGGTGCCGCCGCAGGACCCCGCGACGGCGAGCGCACCCACCGCGCCGACAGCGCCGACAGCGCCGACAGCGCCGCCTGGCCAACCGGCGCCCGCGGCGCCGGCCGGCGCCACCGCTCCTGGCTTCCCGCCACCGCCGCCCGCGACTGGCCCTGCAGCCCCGGCGGCACCAGCGCCCGCTGCGCCCATCTATCCGGTCGCGCCCACCGTGATCTCGCCCGCCAACGGCAGCAACTGAGCGTGGCGGCTGAGCGCTGCAACTGGCCGGTGGCGTCGGCTTGCTAGACCAGTCCCAGATCGCGCCCGGCCACGCCCGGAAACACCTGCCCCAGCCGCCCCGCATCCAGCCCATACAACCGCTGGAACAACCCGCCCAGCACCGCCCGATACTCATTGCGCACCGGCCAGTCCCGATCCTGGTTCAGCGCCGCCCGTTCCACCGCGACCTGCTCGCCCGCGATGCGGCCCCCGCGCACCGCGCCGCCGGCCACCCAGTAAACCGTGCCGTGGCCATGGTCGGTGCCGCGGGTGCCGTTCTCGCGGAAGGTGCGGCCGAACTCCGACAGCACCACCACGGTGGTCCCGCGCCATGCGGGACCCATGCCGTCGGCGAAAGCCGACAGGCCGCGGCCGAGGTTGTCGAGCAGGCCGGCGAGCTGGCCCTGCGCCGCGCCCTGGTTGACGTGGGTATCCCAGCCGCCGACGTCGATAAAGCCAAGGTTGAAGCGCTCGCGCATCAGCCCCGCCATGCGCCGCGCCTCGACCTCGAAGCCGCGCGCGCTGAGCGAGCGGCGGTTGGCGGCCTGCATCTCCTGCTGGCGCGCGGCCATGTTGCCGCCGCCCATGTCGCCTGCGCTGGCCTCGGCCTGGCGCGCCACCGCCTGGCGCAGCTCGAAGCCTTCGTCGATCAGTGACTCGAAGCGCGTGCCGCGGTACATCTGCGCCAGCAGCTGTTCCTGGCGCGCATCGAACGGGGTGCGGCCGCTGCCCTTGAGCGAGACGTTGGGCACGTCGCGCGGCCCCGCCAGCACCATCGGCAGGCCGTCGGTGAAGGCCACCGGCGCGGCCTGGCCGCCCATGGCCTGCGCCAGGCGATTGAGGAAACCGCTGCCGCGCAGCGCGGCGAGCTGGCCGCGGTTGTTATCGCGTGGATCATCGCCCGCGCCCGGCAGGCCGGCCTCGATGGCGTCCTGGGTCTCGAAATGGCTGCGCGTCAGGTCATGGGTGCCGGCAAACGGCACGAAGGCCAACTGCCCGCGCTGCCACAGTGGCAGCATGGTCTGCCCCAGTGCCGGGTGCAGCGCCCAGTCGCCGATGCCGCGCGCGGCGCTGTCGGCGGCAAAGGCCGGCGCCAGCGCGACCGCGGCTCCCGGGTCGGCATCCGCGCCGGCGGCGGGCGGCCGCGGGATCGCGATATTGGGGCGGGCCGCGTAGTAGAAGTCGCTGCCGGCCGGCACCAGCACGCTGGCGGCATCATAGCCGCCGCGCAGGAACACCAGCAGGAAGCGGGCGTCGGCCTGTGCCGGCAGCGCGTAGACGCGCGAAACCGTGGCGGGCAGCGCCCACGCCAGCGCGGCGCCGCCCATCGTCTTCAGCCATTGTCTGCGGTGCATGGTGAACTCCGTTGCAATGCGTGTCAGCGCTGCATCCATTCCGGCGAGCTGAGCAGCACGGTATTCCACTCGGCCTGCGAAGCCGCCTGCGCCAGCGCCGCGCGCGTGGCCGCGCCGAGCGTGGCTTCGATGCTGTCGTAGTAGAGCTTGTTGCCGATCACCGGGAAGCGCGCGCCGCGCGGCATGCCCGCATCGCCGGCGAACAGCCCGGCCGGCCCCGAACCGATCGCGCGCGCGATCTCGAAGCGCCGCACCATCTGCCCCGAACTGGCCCAGGCGCTTTCCGCCGCGGGATAGCCGTCGGGTGTCACGTGGCCGTACAGCGGCTCCCCGAGCTGGGTCAGCCAGTTCATCACCGGGCGCAGGTTGGCGACCGGCCGGCCCTCGTAAGCCAGCCGCAGCGACGACACCACGTAGACCATCGGATCCTTGAATTTGCGCGATGACGCCGGCAGCCGATCCAGCTCGGGCGCCAGCAACATGGTGCGCAGTACCGCGGCGATGTCTCCGTCGGTGCGCGTGAAGGTCCGGGCCATGCGCTCGACGAGGCCCGGCGGCGGATTGTCGGCGATGAAATAGGTGGCGAGCCTGGCACTGATGAAGCGCGCCGTGGCTGGCTCGCGCGCCAGGATCGTCACCGCGCGCTCGACTTCCGCAAACCCGGCCGGCTCGATGCGCTGGCCGAGCAGGGTCTTGGCGCCGAAGTCGTGCCGCGCCGGGTTGAACTCGAACGGGCCGTCGCTGCGGTACAGCGCCGCGCGCGCGGGCTGCAGCCGCGGTGGCGTGCCGCGCAGGTTGACGCCGACGCCGGTCAGCACGCGCGCCAGCTCCTGCACGTCCTGCTGGGTGTAGCGCGAGCCGCTGGAGCCGCCCGCCACGCCCAGCGTATGCAGCTCCATCAGCTCGCGCGCGTAGTTCTCGTTGATGCGGTTGGCGCTGCTCTGCGCGTTGTCCAGATAGAGCAGCATCGCCGGCGCGGTGACGGTGGCCATCAGCAGGTCGCGGAAGCTCCCCAGGGCATGGGGGCGGATCGTGCGTTCCTCATAGTCTGGCAGCAGCCAGCGCACCTGCCCCTTGCCCGAATAGACATTGAAGTGGTTCATCCAGAACCACGTCATCTGCTCGCGCAACTGCGCCGGCGAGTACAGCGCCCGCAGCAGGTGGCGCCGCGCGATGTCGGCCACCAGCTCGCGGCCCTGCGCGTTCAGGGCCTGGCGGGCCTGCTGCTTGCTGTCTTCGTCGGGCAGCGCCTCGATGCGCTCGCGCGCCTGCCGTGCGGCCTGCAGCGGTGCGCCGGGGGCGCCCTGCAGCGCCGGCAGCGCGGCGATGGCGGCGGCCAGTTCCGGAGGATCGGCAGGCGGCATGGCCAGCTGGCGTTCCAGGTACGCGGCACGCCCCAGGCGCCGCAGCTCGGCCAGGCTGGCCTGGTCGGCGCCGAAGCTGACGGTATTGAGCCAGCGCAGGTCGGCCGCGCTGTCGCCGCCGGTGGCCGGTACCCGGGCACAGGCGCCAACGCAGGCGGCCAGCGCCAGCGCCGCGGCGGCGCGCCACGCTGCCAGCCGCGCCCGCCGCACCGTGCCATGTCCCGCCTGTTGCGCCGCCTCCATGCCCGCCTCCATGCCCGCCTCCTTGTCATGCGCACCCTGTCAATGTTACGTGGCAAGCGCGTTTTCGTTGACGTCACGGTGCCGAGGACTGTTACCAATGCTTTCAGGCCCGGATCCAGCGACGTTGCCGGAATTGCCGGAATTGCCAAGACAGCCCCGGCGCGCCTGGCTAGCCTTGCGCTTTGTCTTGTCCGATGGCTGTCATGTCGCGCCCCGTCTTCGCCGCCCCCGCCTGGCTGCCCAGCCTCGCCTTCGTGCTGGTCTGGTCCACCGGCTTCATCGTCGGCAAGGCCATCGTGCCCCTGGCCGATACCAGCCTGTTCCTGCTGGCGCGCTTTGCCGTGGCCGGGCTGATGTTCGTGGCATGGGCGCTGGCCGCCGGCGCGGCCTGGCCGCCGCTGCGCGACGCGCCGCGCCACCTGCTGGCCGGCGCGCTGATGCAGGGCGTCTACCTCTGTGCCGGCTACGGCGCCGTGGCGCAAGGCCTGCCGCCGGCGATCATGGCGCTGCTGGGCGCGCTGCAGCCACTGCTGACCGCGCTGCTTGCCATTCCACTGCTCAAAGAGCTACCTTCCAGGCGGACCTGGCAGGGCCTGGCGCTGGGTGCACTGGGCGTTGCGCTGGTCGTGGCGCCGGCGATGCAGGCCGGTGTGCAGCCGGTCTCGCCGTGGATCGTGCTGCTGGGCGTTCTGGCCATTGTTTCGATCACCATGGGAACCCTGTTGCAGAAATCCGCCATCGCCACCTCCGACCTGCGCGCCAGCTCGGCGTGGCAGAACCTGGGCGCCATGCTGGTGGCCGGCGTCATGGTCGCTGCCATGCTCGCGACCGGGGGCGCCGGCGCGCCGCTGCACTGGGAAGGCGGCATGTTGCTGTGGGCCGCGCTGGCGTGGGCCGGCCTCGGGCTGTCCGGCGGCGGCACGTGGCTGCTGGTCGGCCTGGTGCGGCGCGGGCAGGCGGCCAATGCCGCGGCGCTGATGTTCCTGGCGCCGCCGCTGGCGGCGGCGCAGGCATGGTTGCTGTTCGGCCAGGGACTGGGTGCGGTGCAGGCGCTTGGCATGGCGGTGGCCGGCGCGGGCGTATGGCTGTGCCAGACCCAGGGCAGGCAGCGGCATGCCGAAGCGCGCTGAAGCCCCTGCCCCGCTGGTCGAGCACCGCCGCTACCGCGACCAGCCCGACGGCCACCAGCACCGCTACCACCAGTTGCTGTTCGGGCTGGCGGGCGCGACCGAACTGGAGATCGATGGCCATGTCTACCGCGTCGACGCGCGCACCGGGCTGATCGTGCCGGCCGGCAGCCACCATGAGTTCCTGGGCTTCGACGGCAACCTGCAGCTGGTCGCGGACTTCCCGGCGCAGTCGGTAGCGCTGCCGGCACGGCTGATGGCACGCCCCCGCACCTTTGCGCTGGACGGTGCCTTTGGCAGCCGGGTCCGCGCCCTGGCCGCGTGGCGCGCCGCCGCGGCCGCGCGCGGGCCGCATACCGACTGGCAGCTTGCCGCGACGCTGGCCGCGGCACTGGCCGAGAGCCTGGGCATGCCGGCCGACCAGCATGTCTTCCCGCTGATGGCCGTCGATGCCTACCTGCGCGCCAACCTGTCCGAGCCGTTGCGGGTGGCCGAGGTGGCCGGGCATTTCGGCTGGAGCGTGCGCCGCTTCCAGACCCTCTTTGCCGAGGCCTTCGGCGATACGCCGCACCGGTACCAGACCCGGCTGCGTCTGGACCGGGCGGTGCGGCTGCTGTCGCAGACCACACTGCCACTGGCTGAGATCGCGCTGGCGTCAGGCTATCCGGACCAGACCACCTTTACGCGCAGCTTTACGCGGCGCTTCGGGCAACCGCCCGGCGCATGGCGCGCGGCCGCCTTGTCCGGTCGAAGGCGCTGAACGGCGCACGGGACCGCTACCTTCGCGGCGACCGGCGCCACTGGCACCACTGGCGCTACCGGCGCTACTGCCCGCTCATCTTCCCGCGGAATTCTTCGGCCGTGCCGATCTGCCGGAACAATGGCCCGCCCGGTGCGAACTTGTCCGCGCTGGCCAGCGGCCCCACCACCACCGGCTCAAACCCGGCATCGCGCACCAGCTGCGCCGCCACCTGCAGCGCCGCTTCGTCGTCACCGGCAATCGGCACGGCGATCAGGCCGCCGGACCGGTGATGCAAATTGGCGAAATTGGTCGCGCCCATGAAGTTGAACGCCCTCACCACGCGGGCCCCGCGCAGGTATTTCGCCGTGGTGATGCCAATGCCGTTACGCTGCGCCTCATCGGCAATCGCGCCGTCGCGCTGGACAATGGCATTGGTGGCATCCAGCACGATCTTGCCCGAC
The DNA here is from genome assembly GCF_017815025.1 of Cupriavidus phytohabitans. Classification (NCBI taxonomy): domain Bacteria; kingdom Pseudomonadati; phylum Pseudomonadota; class Betaproteobacteria; order Burkholderiales; family Burkholderiaceae; genus Cupriavidus; species Cupriavidus phytohabitans. The sequence goes on along the minus strand of NZ_JAGIQB010000004.1, from coordinate 128,096 downwards.
CACGCCCCGGCATTCTCCTGGCTGAGTTGCGGCAAGGCGTGGTAAGGAGTGGCGAGGAACAGCACCTCGGCAAAGGCGATTGCCTCGGCGACCGTGCCCGCCCGCGCGAGCGGGCCGAGGCCGTCGACCAGCGGCTTGAGCGCTTCAGGATGCCGCGACGAGAACAGGACCGGATGCCCCGCCTTGACCCAGAGTCCGCCGACGGTGCCACCAATGCGCCCGGAGCCGATCACGCCGATGCGCGCCGGGCCCGCGTTCGCGGCGGCGGCGGCCGTTCGCCCGGCGCACGCGCTCAACGGCGCAACGCTCAATGCCAGCAGGGCCAGCGCCGCCGCTCGCAGCATGCGGCGCCGTTCGGGGCCGAAGACGTTGGCCGGCTCTTGCATCATGCACTCCCAGGATGATTGCTTGCCAGCGCGCCCCCTGCGCAGGATCTCCTGCCGCACGCCGGCCGCCCAAGGAACTCTAGGCGAAAAAATGGCTTACCGGGCAATCGCCCTTGGCACTGCCTGCGCGCTGGACTAGATTAGGTAGCATTTGCGCCACGCCAAGAAGTCTCCGTCACAGCCGACCGCACGATGCGGCGCGAGAGGGGAACCCCCAATGGCCTACGCCCGACGCCGCGCCCGCCGGTCCCGGCATGTGCCAGGGATGGGCCTTGAACTCGGCTTGCGCCAGCGGCTTGGGCGGCTGACGTTGCGCGCCGGCTACAGCTACACGCAAGCGACCTTCCAGGCGGAAGGCCAGCTGCAATCGCCGTTCGCCGCGCCGGTGGCGGTGCCTCCGGGCACGCGCATGGCAGGCATTGCGCTGCACAGCTTCAGGCTCGGCGCCGACTGGCGCGCAACCGCGGCCGTCAGCGTAGGCGGCGACATGATCGTGTCGTCATCGCGGCCGGTGGCGGGCAACGAGGATGATGCACTCAGCGCGCAAGACCCGGGCCTGGCCCGCACCGCTGGCTACCTGCCGCTGAACCTGCGGGCCAGCTGGCCGTTTTCGCCGCGCTGGCAGCGCTACGGACGCATCGACAACGTATTCGATCGCCGCTACGGGACCTACCGGCAGGGCGGCTACAACCTGTTTCCAGGCGGCACGCTGCTGCAGCCGGGTGCCGCCGTACCCGTCGAGCGCTTTGTCGCACCCGGCGCGCCGCGGCTGCTCCTGGTCGGCGTGCGCTATGAATGGGACGGGCGTTGAATCGGACGCCGGTCAACCGAGCAAGGAGAAAGCGCCATGCCTACGCATCGTTTACGCAGTACGCAATGCATGCTGGCCGCTGCCGCACTGGCGCTGGCGTGCCCGATCTCTGCCCGCGCGGCGCAGGCCTACGTTTCGACCGAAGGCGGCGGCATCGCCGTCATCGACCTGGACCGGCTTGAAGCCGTCGCCAGCCTTCCGGCCGGCGGCAAGGGGCCGCGCGGGCTCGGCGTCACCGCCGATGGCAAATACCTGCTGGCGGCCAACCGGGACACGGGCGACGTGTCGGTGATCGACCTGAGCACCGGCCAGCCGGTCCGGCGCGTGCCGATCGGACAGAACCCGGAATTCGTGCGCGTGGCCGGCAACCAGGCCTTCGTCACGTTCGAACCGGGCGAGCGCTCCGGCCCGCCCGGCGCCACGCCGGCAGCTCCCGCAAAGACCAAAGGCAATGACGATAAGTCCCTGCCGGCCGAAATCGCCGTGATCGACCTGAAAGACTGGCGTGTGAGCCGCACGATCCGCAGCGGGATGGAAACCGAAGGGATCGAGTTCTCGCACGACGGCAGGCTGATGCTGGTGACCAACGAAGGCGACGACACCGTCACCGTCTACGAGACGGCCAGCGGCAGGCAAGTGAAGCTGCTGCCGATGCCGGCCGGCTCGCGGCCGCGCGGGATCAAGGCGAGCCCCGACGGCACCCGCTACGTGGTGACACTGGAAACCGCCAATGCGTTCGTGGTGGTCGACGCCACGGACTTGCGCGTGCAGCGCACCGTGCCGACCCGCACCGGTCCCTACGGCGTGGCGTTCGATCGCGCCGGCGCGCGGCTGTTCGTCGCCGCGTCGCGCGCCGACACCCTGCAGGTGTTCGATGCGCAGACCTTCGCGCCACTGGCCGAGATTCCGGTCGGCAAGCGCTGCTGGCATTTCAGCTTTACGCCGGACGATGCGCGGCTGCTGGTGGCCTGCGGTCGCTCCAATGCGGTCTATGTCTTCGACGCGCGCACCTACCAGCCGGTGAAGCACTTCGACGGGCTGCCGCTAAGCTGGGGCATCGTGACCTTTCCGAAGAGCGTGGGTTCGATCGATTCGCCGTAGGCGGCGCGGCATTACTTCGCCGGCGCCGCCGCGGTCTGGCTGCCCGACAGGATGGACATCACGCTCTTCGCGCCTGCCTGCTCCGCAATCTCGCGCGCCGTCAGCCCGCGGTCATCGCGCAACGAGGCATCGGCGCCGCGCGCAAGCAGCAGTTGCACGACCTCGCCCTTGTCATAGCCGGCAGCCCACATCAGTGCCGTCAGGCCATGCGCATAGCGCGCGTTGCTGTCGACGCCGGCATCGAGCAACTGCTTCACCACCAGCGTGCGGCCCTCTCCCGCTGCATAGATCATGGCGGTCTTGCTGACGCGGTCGGTGGCGTTGAGTTCGGCATGTCGCGCCAGCAGCATCGCGGTGATGTCCTGGTACCCGCCAAACGCCGCCGCCATCAGCGGCGTCACGCCTTGCAGGTTTGCCTGGCTGACATTGGCGCCGCGTTCGACCAGCGTGCGCGCCATGCCGGTCAGGCCGCGCTTGGACGCAGTCATCAGGGGCGTGTCGCCGATCCGGTTGCGCGCGTCCACCGCAGCGCCCTGCTCCAGCGCAGCCCGCACGCCGGCCTCGTCGCCGGCGCGCGCCGAAGCCAGCAGGCGCGCGTTCACGCTGATGTCGCCTTGCGCAAGTACGTTGCCGGCGAACAGGCCGAACGCGCACAGGCACGCCACTGGAATCCTTCGCAAATCACGACTCATTTCCGGCCCCTCCCATGACACCCCGGCGCGGCACATCGCGCAACGCAGGTTTCGCCTTGCGCGGCCGTTCCCGGCCTGCGCCGGTGCCCGCCCGCTAAGTCTGGTGCGCGGGAAGCACAAATTCAAGCACGCCCTGCATGCTGCAAGGCACCGACGGGAGCGGCCGGCATGTCGGTTGCTTTGCAAGGGTTCTTGCCTATACTGCACTTCACCTCGGGCCACTACGACGCGCGGCGCAGCCGCCTTTTCGTCGCCTCGATACGCATCGGCTCCTGCCGGCTTGCGCGTTTCGCTCCCCCAGCGGCCAGGTCGAAAGAAGATCGAATAAGGAGCGCCCCATGCTCTCACTCCCTCGCCTCTCCAGGCATGCCCTTCCTCTGCTGTTCCTTGCCCTGCACGCATCCGCGGCATTCGCTGCCGGGGAAATCCAGGGCGGCGCGACCACATCCGCCGCGCCGATGTCCAGTGCGCTGCGCCCCGTCACGCAAGGCCAGCTGGATGCCGCGGGCACCAATGGCAACGACTGGCTGCACTCCAACGGTTCGTACTTCCAGACGCGCTATTACCCGGCGACGCAGATCAACACGAAGAACGTTGCCAGGCTGCGGCCCGCCTTCGTCTTCCAGACGGCAGTGATGGAGTCGATGGAAACCGCGCCGATCGTCGTCAACGGCGTCATGTTCCTGACGACTTCCCACAACCACGTCTATGCCATCGACGCGGTGACGGGCAAGGAGTTCTGGCACTACAAGCACAAGATGGGGCCGGTCACCACGTTCTGCTGCGGGCCGAACAACCGGGGCGTGGCGATCAGCGGCGATCGGCTCTACATGGGCACGCTCGACGCCAAGCTGGTCGCGCTCGATGCCAAGACCGGCAAGCTGCTGTGGGAGACGCAGATTGCGGATCCTGAACTCGGCTACTCCGAAACCATGGCGCCGGTCGTCATCGACGACAAGGTCCTGATCGGCACCAATGGCGGCGAATACGGCATCCGTGGCTTCCTGAAGGCGTTCAGCGCCACGGACGGCAAGCTGCTCTGGACCTTCCACACCATCCCGGAGAAGGGCCACGAAGGCGTGTGGGCCACCAGGGACGCCACCGGCCGCGACATGAAGCGCGACATCGCCGCCGAGAAGAAGATGCTGGCCGACAAGGGCGGCGACTTCTACAAGACGCTTGGCGGCGGCGTGTGGATGGCCCCGGCCGTCGACCGCGCCAGCAACCTGGCGATCTTCCTGGTGGGCAATCCGTCGCCAGACCTGTACGGGGCGATCCGTCCCGGAGACAACCTGTACACCGACTCGCTGGTCGCGGTCGACCTGAACACCGGCGCCTACAAGTGGCACCTGCAATATATCGCCCATGACGTGTGGGACCTGGATGCGGCCAGCCCGGCGATCCTGGTCGACGTGCGCGACGAAAAAGGACAGTTGATCCCGGGCGTCATCCACGGCGGCAAGACCGGGCACGTCTATGTGCACGACCGCCGCGACGGCCGCCTGATCCGCTACTCGCAGGCGATGATCCCGCAGGAGAACATGTGGACGCTCCCCACCCCGCAAGGCGCGCGCATGCTGCCGGGCGCGAACGGCGGCGTGGAGTGGTCGCCCATGGCATTCAACCCGAAGACGCGCCTTGCCTATGCCGCCAACCTGCATCAGCCGATGACGTACCAGGTGGAAGACGTACCCTATCCAGGCGGCAAGCTGTGGCTGGGCGGCGCGTTCAAGGTCATCCCGGGCGAGCAGCAGTGGGGCAAGCTGTCGGCGGTCAATATCGATAGCGGCAAGGTGGCGTGGGACTACAAGACCGAGCAGCCGCTGATCGGCGGCGTGCTGGCGACGGCCGGCGGGCTGGTCTTTACTGGCGAGGGCAACGGCCTGTTCAAGGCGTTCGATGCGGCCAACGGCAAGCTGCTGTGGCAGTTCCAGTGCGGCGCCGGCGTGAATTCTCCACCGGTGTCCTATACCGTCGGCGGCAAGCAGTACATTGCCGTGGCAGCTGGCGGCAACACGCAGCTGGACTTCAAGCGCGGCAACAGCATTTTTGTCTTCGCGGTGCAATAGGACCATAGACACGCAATCGGAAATGCCGGGCACACCGATCCATCCGCGCCGCAATCCGGCGGCGCGGGCCGCCGTGGCGACAGCCGTCGTGGCTGCGCTGCTGGCACTGCCGGGCGCAAGCAGCAATGCCCGCGCCGATGCCGCCGCCGGGCAGGCCAAGGCACAGGTATGCGTAGCCTGCCACGGCGCGCAGGGCAATCCCACAGATCCCGCCTATCCGCAGCTGGCGGGGCAGACCGCGCGCTACCTCTACCTGCAACTGCGTGACTTCAAGGAAGGGCGGCGTAGCGACCCAGCCATGTCGCCCATGGCCGCTCCGTTGTCGCGAGAGGACATGCTGGACCTGTCCGACTACTTCGCCGCGCAGAAGCCGGTCGCGTCGACCTACAAGGTCGATGCCGCGCGTGTCGCGGCCGGGCGCAGCAAGGCGGAGGAAGTGCTTTGCACGATGTGCCATCTCGGCGGATTCGCCGGCCAGAATGAAATCCCACGGGTGGCCGGCCAGCAGTACGCGTATATCGTCAAGCAGCTGGAGGATTTCCGCGCCCGACGGCGTACCAACGACGCGGGCAATATGACCAGCGTGTCGCGCAACCTGAGCGACGACGATATCAAAAATCTGGCCAACTACATTACCGGCCTGAATTAGGCCGCGATGTATATCCCGCCACTGGGCACGGCGCCCGGCCAGGTGCCGTGCAGCGCACCGGCATGACGTTGCGACGCAAGCGTCGATTTCATCACAAACAGCAATGTTTTCTGAATTTCATTAGGAATTCAGCAACAAATGCCCTCGTTATCTCATTAACCTGCCCGCTATTTTCCGTTCGCGGCATCTGGCCTGCCGCACACCCCATGACGGTTGAAGCGTCTCCAGCGGATTGCGCGGTGTGACTGGATACCGCGCACGATGACGGCCCCGTTGCGAACGCGAAAATTTGCTGCTCCCGCCAGCCCCACAAGGGCCGGCGCGGCCATTCTGACCATACGGAGACAACGAAAGATGAGTGCAAGCGCAGAGCACCTGCAACGCGGCCTGGGCGAACGCCATATCCGGCTGATGGCGCTGGGTTCGGCCATTGGCGTGGGCCTGTTCCTGGGCGCCGGCAACGCCATCAAGATGGCCGGCCCCGCCATCATGCTGGCCTACCTGATCGGCGGCGCGATGATCTTCCTGATCATGCGCGCGCTGGGCGAGATGGCCGTGCACAACCCCGTGGCCGGCTCCTTCTGCCGCTACGCACAGGACCACATGGGCCCGCTGGCGGGCTACCTGACCGGCTGGAACTACTGGTTCCTGTGGCTGGTGACCTGCGTGGCGGAGATCACCGCCGTGGCCATCTACATGGGCATGTGGTTCCCCGACGTACCGCGCTGGATCTGGGCGCTGGCCGCGCTGGCCGCGATGGGCTCGGTCAACCTGATGGCGGTCAAGGCCTATGGTGAGTTCGAGTTCTGGTTCGCCATGATCAAGATCGTCACCATCGTGCTGATGCTGTTCGGCGGCGGCGCGATGATCATGTTCGGCTTCGGCAATGGCGGCGTCGCCACCGGCATCTCCAACCTGTGGGCGGACGGCGGCTTCATGCCGAACGGCGCCTCGGGCGTGCTGATGTCGCTGCAGATGGTGATGTTCGCCTACCTGGGCGTGGAGATGATCGGCCTGACCGCCGGCGAGGCGCGCAACCCGAAGAAGTCGATCCCGGACGCGATCAACTCGGTGTTCTGGCGCATCCTGATCTTCTACGTGGGCGCGCTGTTCGTGATCCTGTCGCTGTACCCGTGGAACGAGATCGGCGCGCAGGGCAGCCCGTTCGTGCTGACCTTCGAGCGCCTGGGCATCAAGACCGCCGCCGGCATCATCAACTTCGTGGTGCTGACCGCGGCGCTGTCGTCGTGCAATGGCGGCATCTTCAGCACCGGGCGCATGCTGTACAACCTGTCGCTGCAGGGCCAGGCGCCGGCGGCCTTCGCCAAGGTCGACCGCAACGGCGTGCCGCGCCGGGCGCTGCTGGTGTCGATCACCGCGCTGCTGTGCGGCGTGCTGCTCAACTACCTGGTGCCGGAAAAGGTGTTCGTCTGGGTGACCGCGATCTCCACCTTCGGCGCGGTCTGGACCTGGGCCATCATCCTGGTCACGCAGATCAACTTCCGCCGCAGCCTGTCGGCGGCCGGGCGCAAGGCGCTGGCCTTCCGCATGCCGTTCTGGCCGTATGGCTCGTACATCGCGCTGGCCTTCCTGGCGCTGGTGGTGGCGCTGATGGCCTACTTCCCGGAAACGCGCGTGGCGCTGTTCGTGGGCCCGGGCTGGCTGGTGCTGCTGACGATCTGCTACTACGCGCTGGACATGCGCTCGCGCGGGCCGGTCAGCTACCGCGCGTGACGCTGCCGCAACGGCACGCGGGGTGCGCGTGACGGCGCACCCCGCTACAATGGCCCCGGGCAATCCACCGCCAGGGGGCCGAATGTCCGAGATGCCTGACACCTGCGCCGCGCCGCGCCGCAACAGCGCGGCCGACGCCGAAGCCCGCGCCGTCGCGGTGGCCGCCACCGTGGCGCGCACCGCCGTCGAGCAGGCCGACCACGCCATGCGCCACTGGACCGACCCCACCCCGGGGCCGGTGCGCATCGGCTCCGCGCAGCACCTGCAGATGTTCTGCAACATGCTGCTGCAGACCCACAACCCCTACAAACCCGCCGTGATCGACTGGCCCAGGCTGTCGCCCGAGGCGCTGCATCGCGTCACCTCGCTGCCGATCTGGGACATCGCCGTGCAGACCGAAGGCCGCGCCTCGGTGCGCGTGATGACCTTCGCCGGCACGGTCGGCGAACCGCTGCTGCGCAGCGCGCTGGAAATGGATGGCGGCGAGGAGGCGCGCCACAAGGTGGTGCTGTCGAAGCTGGTCGAGGCCTACGGCATCGCCCTCGCCCCCGAGCCCGACTACCCGCCGCCGGACGATCCCGAATGGGGCTGGCTGGTGACCGGCTACAGCGAGTGCATCGACAGCTTCTTCGCCTTCGGCCTGTTCGCCGCGGCAAAGCGCTCCGGCTTCTTTCCGCCTGAGCTGGTCGAAACCTTCGAGCCGGTGATCCAGGAAGAAGGCCGCCACATCCTGTTTTTCGTCAACTGGGCCGCCTGGTACCGGCGCAACCTGCCGTGGTGGCGCCGACCGCTGTTCGCGCTCAAGGTGGCGCGGGTGTGGGCCTTCCTGGTGTGGGAGCGCATCGGCATCGCGCGCGGCATCGACGCCGACGGCGTGGCGCAGGACGCCAGCTTCACCATGAACGGCTCCGGCGCGCTGGGCGAGGCGCTGACGCCGGGTGCCATGATCGACCTGTGCCTGGCAGAGAACGAACGCCGCATGACGGGCTATGACGCGCGCCTGCTGCGCCCGGAAACCGTGCCGCGGCTGGCCCGGCTGGCGCGCCGTCTCGTGAAGTAGCCATGGATATCGAGCTGGCGCTCTCGCTCTGGGACATGATCGTGCGCAGCGCCTATACCCAGCTGCGCTACTCGCCGCTGCTGCTGGCGGGCGCGGTGGCAGGCATGGTGCTGGCCTACCTGGCGCCGCCGGTGCTGGCGTTGGCCGGCGGCTGGCGGCTGTGGCCGGCGTACCTGCCGATGCTGCGCGAGTACCGCCAGCCGGCATGGCTGGCGCCGCTGCTGCCGGTGACGGGGCTGTTCTACCTGGGTGCGACCATCGACTCGGCGCGGCGCTACTGGCTGCGGCGCGGCGGGCAGTGGAAGGGGCGTGCGCAAGCGCCGGTGCGGTCCTGAGCCGTGCCGCTCATTTGCCGCTCATTTGCCTCTCATTTGCCTAGATATCCCTGCGCGCGAAACCACGCCAGCGCGTCGCGCAACCCTTCGCGGTACCCGCGCGGCGCATAGCCCAACTGCTGGCGCGCCTTGTCCGAGGTGAAGAACATCCGGTACCGCGACATATTGAGCCCGTCCACCGTAATGAACGGCTCCCTGCCGGTCACCCGCGCCACGGCCTCCGCCGCATGCGCCAGCGGATACAGGGGCCAGCGCGGCAGTTGCACGGTAGGCGGACGCCGGCCGCACAGCTCGGCGATATCACGCAGCATCTGCTGCAGCATCACGTCATCGCCGCCAAGTATGTAGCGCTCGCCGGCGCGGCCGCGCTCCAGCGCCAGCAAGTGGCCCTCGGCGACGTCATCCACATGCGCCAGGTTCAGCCCGGTATCGACAAAAGCCGGGATCTTGCCGGTCGCCGCCTCGACGATGATGCGGCCAGTCGGCGTGGGCCGGACGTCGCGCGGGCCGATCGGCGTCGAAGGGTTGACGATCACCGCGGGCAGGCCGCGCTCTGCCACCAGCCTTTCGACCACGCGCTCGGCCAGCACCTTGCTGCGCTTGTACGCGCCGATGGCCTCGTGCGGCTGCAGCGCCGCGGTTTCGTCCACCGGCGCCTGCGCGCCGGCGACGCGCAGCGTGGCAACGCTGCTGGTATAGACCACGCGCTCGACGCCGGCGCGCTGCGCGGCCTCCATCACCGCCAGCGTGCCGTCGACATTGGTGCGCACGATCTCCTCCGGATCGGGCGCCCATAGCCGGTAGTCGGCGGCAACGTGGAACAGGTAGCGCACGCCCGGCAGCGCGGCGGCCACGGCGGCGGCGTCGCGCATGTCGCCCTCGGCCACCGTCACCGGCAGGCCGGCAAGGTTGGTGCGCGGACTCCGCGGGCGTACCAGCACGCGCACTCTGAAACCGCGCGCCAGCGCCTGCCGCGCTACCGCCGAGCCAAGGAAACCCGAGGCTCCTGTCACCAGCACGTCATCGTTTCTCGTCATAAAGCCGTTTTCCCGGTGAGGCACAAGCGCCGCAAAGGCGGCCGGAAGCCGCCGCAGTCCGGCCCGGCACGGCGCGGCGCTGCCAGACAAAGCGCGCGTGTCGGGTATATAGTAACCACCGTGCGACGGAAATGTGATCCTGATGAATCTCCGGTGCGGCGCCGGCTCGCGGATCGCTAATCCCGCCATCCCAATTGCTGAAACCCGTTGCAAAGGGTCAGGGGGTCTACTCTATGCAGGTGATTCTGGCTCAGCCCCGCGGCTTCTGTGCCGGCGTGGTGCGCGCGATCGAGATCGTCGACCGCGCCATCGCCAAGCACGGCGCGCCGGTGTTCGTGCGGCATGAGATTGTGCACAACAAGCACGTAGTAGAGGGATTGAAGGAAAAAGGCGCGCGTTTTGTCGAAGAACTCGATGAAGTTCCGGCCGGCGCCGTGACCATCTTCAGTGCGCACGGCGTTTCCCGTGCGGTGGTCGCCGATGCCAGCCAGCGCCAGCTGCATGCTATCGACGCCACCTGCCCGCTGGTGATCAAGGTCCACACCCAGGGCCGCCAGTACGCTGCCAGCGGCCGCACCGTGATCCTGATCGGCCATGCTGGCCATCCCGAGGTGGAAGGCACCATGGGCCAGATCCCGGGCAAGGTGATCCTGGTGCAAAACGAAGCCGAGGTCGGGCTGCTCGACCTGCCGCCCGAAACGCCGGTCGCCTACGTCACGCAGACCACGCTGAGCGTCGATGACACCCGCAATATCATCGCCGCGCTGGCCCGCCGCTTCAGCAACCTGGTCGGCCCCGATACACGCGACATCTGCTACGCGACGCAAAACCGCCAGAGCGCCGTGCGCGACCTGTGCAAGCTGGCCGACGTCATCCTGGTGATCGGCGCGACCAACAGCTCCAACTCCAACCGCCTGCGCGAGATCGGCACCGAAAGCGGCGTGCCCAGCTACCTGATCGCCGACGGCGGCGAGCTGGATCCGGCCTGGGTGCGCGATGCCAACGTGGTCGGCATCACAGCGGGCGCCTCGGCTCCCGAGGAAATGGTCGAGGACGTGATCGCCGCGCTGCGCAAGCTGGGCCCCGTCGAGGTCACCACCATGGCCGGGCGCGAGGAGCATGCCGAATTCCGCCTGCCCGCCGAACTGGCCGACGTCAGGCCATCCGCGGCGCCGCGCAAGGCTGGCAAGGCCGCCGCCCGCACCGAGACCGACACCGCGCCTGCCGCTGCCGGCACCAACGAGAATATCGCCGGCTGAACCTAACAAGAGGAAGCTGCCTTGGCCATTCCGTTCCTGCAGGTCGCCCGCGTGGGCGCCTACATCGTCGGCAAGCACCTGTCGCGGCAGAAACGCTACCCGCTCGCGCTGATGCTGGAGCCGCTGTTCCGCTGCAACCTGGCCTGCTCGGGCTGCGGCAAGATCGACTATCCCGATCCCATCCTGAACCAGCGCCTGTCGGTGCAGGAATGCCTCGATGCGGTCGACGAATGCGGCGCGCCGGTGGTCTCGATCGCCGGTGGCGAACCGCTGCTGCACAAGGACATGCCGGAGATCGTGCAGGGCATCGTCGCCCGGCGCCGCTTCGTCTACCTGTGCACCAACGCGCTGCTGATGGAGAAGAAGCTGGACCAGTACCGGCCCAGCCCGTATTTCATCTGGTCGGTGCACCTGGACGGCGACCGCGAGATGCACGACCGCTCGGTGTGCCAGGAAGGGGTCTACGACCGCGCCGTGGCGGCGATCCGGCAGGCCAAGGAACGCGGCTTCCGCGTCAACATCAACTGCACGCTGTTCAACGATGCCGAGCCCGAGCGCGTGGCCAGGTTCTTCGACTCGGTCAAGGCGCTGGGCGTGGACGGCATCACCGTGTCGCCGGGCTATGCCTATGAGCGCGCGCCCGACCAGCAGCATTTCCTGAACCGCGGCAAGACCCGGCAGCTGTTCCGCGACATCCTCGGCCGCGGCCGCGCAGGCAAGAACTGGGCCTTCAGCCAGTCGACGCTGTTCCTGGACTTCCTGGCCGGCAACCAGACCTACCACTGCACGCCGTGGGGCAACCCGGCGCGCACGGTGTTCGGCTGGCAGCGGCCGTGCTACCTGGTCGGCGAGGGCTATGCCAAAACCTTCCGCGAGCTGATGGACGAGACCGACTGGGACGCCTACGGCACCGGCAACTACGAGAAGTGCGCCGACTGCATGGTTCACAGCGGCTACGAGGCCACCGCGGTGGCGGATACCTTCGCCCACCCGCTCAAGGCGCTGGGAGTGAGCCTGCGTGGCGTGCGCACCAGCGGGCCGATGGCGCCGGACATTGCGCTGGACCGGCAACGGCCGGCGGAATACGTGTTCTCGCGCCACGTCGAGATCAAGCTGGAGGAAATCCAGCGCGCGAAGCCGTCCGCCAATCAGGTCCATCCGCCCCGGCCGGCGGCCAACGCCAACGGCGCCGCCACGCACTGATCACGGGGCCTGGCCATGCTCGCGGCTATCCTGACCGGCGCTGCGCTCACCTGCGTGTCGGCCGGCTATGCGCTGGCCGCGGCGTGGGTGTCGCGCCGGGCACTGCCTGCCGGCGCGAGCAGCGTAGCGGTGCCGGTCAGCGTGCTCAAGCCGCTATGCGGCGCGGAACCGCGGCTCTACCGCAACCTCGCCACGCTGTGCCGGCAACGGCACGACCAATTCCAGCTGGTATTCGGCGTGCGCGCCGCAGACGATCCCGCGATCGACGTGGTAGCGCGGCTGCAACGCGATTTCCCCGATTGCGATATCGCGCTGGTCGTGGATGCGCGCATTTATGGCAGCAACCTCAAGGTCAGCAACCTGGTCAACCTGTTTGCGCTGGCCAAGCATGACTGGCTGGTGGTCGCCGACAGCGATATCGCCGTGCCGCCAGACTACCTGGCGCGCGTGACAGCGCCACTGGCCGATGCCGGCGTCGGCGTGGTCACCTGCCTCTATCGCGGCCGGGCCAGGGGCGGCTTCTGGTCGCGGCTGGGCGCGCAGTTTATCGATGAGTGGTTCGCGCCGTCGGTGCGGATCGCGCATGCGGGCGGGTCGCGCCGCTTTGCCTTCGGGGCGACCATTGCGCTGCGGCGCGAGACGCTGGTTGCAATCGGAGGCTTCGAGGCATTGGCAGACCGGCTGGCGGACGATTTCTGGCTGGGCGAACTGACGCGGCGGCTGGGGTTGCGGACGGTGTTGTCGGATGTGGTGGTGAGTACCGATGTCACCGAAGACCGCCTTGCCGAACTGTGGCGGCATGAACTGCGCTGGCTGCGGACGATCCGGTCGCTGAATCCGTTGGGCTTTGGCTTTGCGTTTATTACCTTTACCTGGCCGATGCTGGCGCTGGGGCTTTGGCTGGCGCCGCTGCCGTGGGTGGTTGCGGTGGCGGTCGCTGGTGTGATGGGCCGCAGCGTGCTGGCAGGCAATTGTGCCGCTGCGCTGCGTGCGCCGTTGCGGGATGCGTTGCTGCTGGCAGGCTGGGCAATGGCGCTGGCCGGCAAGCGTGTGCAGTGGCGCGAGCAGGTGCTTTCCGTACGCGACATGCAGCACTCCGGCCGAGCGCCGGCCCTCTCCCCCAACCCCTCTCCCGCGTGCGGGAGGGGGGCGGAGGAGAGGGCAGGCGCGTCCACGAGCCCCTCCCCTGACACCCCACCTTTCACCGGCATCCACACCAAGAGGCCGCTATGAAAAAAACCCTGTTCCTCCAGGCCCCGTCCTTCGACGGCTTCGACGGCGGCGCCGGTTCGCGCTACCAGGCCAAGCGCGAGATCAAGTCGTTCTGGTACCCCACCTGGCTCGCGCAACCCGCCGCACTGGTGCCCGGCAGCCGCGTGCTCGACGCGCCCGCCGACGAGCTGACGGTGCAGCAGACGCTCGATATCGCCGCCGAGTACGAGCTGGTCATCATCCACACCAGCACGCCCTCCTTCCCCACCGACGCCAAATTTGCCGAGGAGCTGAAGCAGCGCAAGCCCGGCGTGATGATCGGCATGGTCGGCGCCAAACCCGCGGTCGATCCCGGCGGCACGCTCGGCGCCAGCGACGCGATCGACTTCGTCTGCCGCGAGGAATTCGACTACACCTGCCAGGATGTCGCAGCCGGCAAGCCACTCAAGGACATACCGGGGCTGTCCTACCGGCTGCCGGACGGCTCACTCGAACACAACGGCCAGCGCCCGATGATCGAGAACATGGACGAGCTGCCGTTCGTGGCGCCGGTCTACCAGCGCGACCTGAAGATCGAAAACTACTTCATCGGCTACCTGAAGCACCCATATGTGTCGATCTACACCGGCCGCGGCTGCCGCTCGCGCTGCACCTTCTGCCTGTGGCCGCAGACCGTCGGCGGGCACCGCTACCGCACGCGCTCGGCCGAAAGCGTGATCGCGGAGGTGAAATGGATCAAGGAGAACATGCCCGAGGTGAAGGAGATCATGTTCGACGACGACACCTTCACCGACTTCAAGCCGCGCGTGGAAGAGATCGCGCGCGGGCTGGGCAGGCTGGGCGTAACCTGGTCGTGCAATGCCAAGGCCAACGTGCCGTACAGCACGCTGAAGATCATGAAGGAGAACGGCCTGCGCCTCCTGCTCGTGGGCTATGAGTCGGGCGACGACCAGATCCTGCTGAACATCAAGAAGGGCCTGCGCACGGACATCGCGCGCCGCTTCACCGAGGACTGCCGCAAGCTCGGCATCCAGATCCACGGCACGTTTATCCTGGGCCTGCCCGGGGAGACGCGCGAGACCATCGAGAAGACCATCGAATACGCCAAGGAAATCAATCCGCACACCATCCAGGTGTCGCTGGCCGCGCCCTACCCCGGCACCACGCTGTACCGGCAGGCGGTCGACAACGGCTGGCTGGAAGAGAACAAGGTCATCAACCTGGTCAACGACCAGGGCGTGCAGCTGGCCGCGATCAGCTACCCCCACCTGTCAAAGGAGGAGATCTACCACGGCGTCGAGACCTTCTACAGGCGCTTCTACTTCCGCCCCGGCAAGATCTGGGAAATCGTGCGGGAAATGCTGGGAAGCTGGGACATGATGAAGCGGCGCCTGCGCGAAGGCGTGGAGTTCTTCCGCTTCCTGCGCTCGCACGAGGCCTGATCCTGGCACCCGACGCGCTACAGGGCCCCGATGCATCGCAGCGCGCGCTGATCGTCACCGCCGACGACTTCGGCCTGCATCCTGCCGTCAACGAGGCAGTCGAACTGGCCCACCGCGACGGCGTGCTCAATGCCGCCAGCCTGATGGTGGGTGCGCCGGCCGTGGCCGATGCGGTCGCGCGCGCACGCCGGCTGCCGTCGCTGCGCGTCGGCCTGCACGTGGTGCTGGCCGACGGTCCCGCCACGCTGCCGCGCGCGCAGATCCCGGCGCTGGTCGATGCGCGGGGGCGCTTCGGCTCGGCCATGGCGCTGGACGGCTGCCGCTTCTTCTTCCTGCCGCACGTGCGGCGCCAGCTGGCAGCCGAGATCCGCGCGCAGTTCGACGCCTTCGCCGCCACCGGGCTGCCGCTGGACCATGTCAACACGCACAAGCATTTCCACCTGCACCCGACCGTGCTCGCGCTGATCCTGTCGATCGGCCGCGACTACGGCCTGCGCGCCATGCGCCTGCCGCGCGAAGCCCGCGCGCCGCTGCTGCTGCGGCCGTGGCTGGCATTGCTGCGCCGGCGCCTGGCCCGCGCCGGTATCGCCCACAACGACTACGTGGTCGGCATCGCGCGCAGCGGGCAGATGGATGAAGCGGCGCTGCTCGATGCGCTGGCGCGGCTGCCGGCCGGCGTGGGCGAAATCTACCTGCATCCGGCGGTGGTGTCGGGCGAGGCCATCGCCCCGTCGATGCGCGGCTACCGCCACGCCGACGAACTGGCCGCGCTGCTGTCTCCGCGCGTGCGCGCCGCGCTGCAGCGTGCCGCCACGCGGCGCGGCGGCTTTGCCGACGTGCTGCCGGCCTGATCCCCGACATGAAGCGCATCGCCATCCTCACCGGCCTGCTGGGCCTGCTGGCCCTGACCGTGCTGGTGGTGCGCCAGGGGATCGGCGACATCGCCGCCATTGTGGCCCAGGGCGGCTGGCTGCTGCTGGCGCTGGTGCCGCTGCATGCGCTGCCGCTGCTGCTCGATGCGCAGGGCTGGCGCGTGCTGCTGACTTCGGCCGATCCCGACGAGAACGCTGGCCTGGGCTTCCTGTGGTGGATCGCCACCGTGCGCGAGGCCGTGAACCGCTTGTTGCCGACGGTCAGCGTCGGCGGCGAACTGGTCGGCATCCGCCTGACGCGGCTGCGCATCCGCGATACCACCGCGGTCGCCGCCAGCGTGGTGGTCGAGGTGATGACCACGCTGTTCGCGCAGTACCTGTTCTCGGCGCTGGGCGTGCTGGTGCTGGTCGCGGCGCTGCAGGACGGCGGGCAGGCCTGGGTCATCCTGGCCGGCCTGCTGCTGTCGCTGCCGGTGCCGGTCCTGTTCGCGCTGTCGCTGCGCTACAGCGCGGTCTTTGAAAAGCTGGAAGGCGCGGCACGCCGCCTGTTCGGCGAGGACAACCGCGTGGTGACCATGATCGACGGCGCGCGGCTGGATGCCCATATCCGCGCACTCAACCGCCGCCGCAACGAACTGGTGAGCGCCGTATTGTGGCAACTCGCGGGCTTGGTCACCGGCACGCTGGAAGTGTGGTTCGCGCTGATGCTGCTTGGCCACCCGGTGCCCTTCTGGCATGCGCTGGCGATCGAGGCGCTGACGCAGGCCGCGCGCAATGTGGCGTTCTTCGTGCCGGCGGGGCTCGGCGTGCAGGAAGCGGTGGTGATGCTGCTTGGGCAGGCGCTGGGGATGGATGCGCAGGTCTCGCTGGCGCTGGCGCTGGTCAAGCGCGCGCGCGAGGTGCTGTTCGGCGTGCCGGCGCTGCTGTCCTGGCAGTGGGTGGAGCTGCGGCGCTGGCGCCGCGGCCGCGCGCGCGAGGCGGAGAACGCCTAGCTGGCCGCGTTTTGCCGGGCGTTGTGCGTGGTCAGGTAATTCACCAGCCCGTCCACGCCGCCGCGGGCAACGATATCGGCGAACTGCTTGCGATAGACCTCGATCAGCCACGCGCCCATCATGTTGATGTCATAGATGCGCCAGCCGGCGGCGGTGCGCTGCAGCCGGTAGTCGATCTGCATCTCGTCGGCGTTGTTGATCACGCGCGTCTGCACCACCACGTCGGTGGCGCCACTGCCGGCCTTGACCGGCTGGTAGCGGAACCTGACGCTCTGCTCGCGCAGCTGCGCCAGCGATACCGCGTAGCTGCGCACCAGCAGCGTCTCGAACTGCTCGTAGAGCTGCTTCTGCTGCTCCGGCGTCGCGCTGCGCCACGCGCTGCCGACCGCCAGCCGCGTGGTGCGCCGGAAGTCGGCATAGGGCAGGAACTGCTTCTGCACGACCGCGGTGATCTTGCCGAGATCGCCGGCACGCGTATCGGGATTGGACTGGATGGTGCCGATCACGCCCTCGACTGCGGCCTGCACCAGCCGCTCCGGGCTCGCGCGCAGGTCTGCGGGCTGGACCGCCTGGGCATGCGCCGTCGCAACCATGACCACCGCCGCAAGCGGTGCAAGCGGCACCAGGGGAAGCAAAGCGTAACTCTTCATGGATCTCGTGCAGGAAGGACAGTGGAGCCGCGCCTGTGGCGCATGGCTTTCACGCGCGCTCGGCAAGTGCGCGGCCAGTATAGCGGAACGGTCCCGCCCCAACTCCGCCCCGCATGCCGCATGCGCCACGCCGCCAGCCGATATACTCGCGGTTCGTGCTCCTTCCGGATCCGCCCATGCTGACTTCGCTGCTGACACGCATCGTCCGGCTCGCCACGGCCTGGCCCTGGCGGATCATCATGCTGGCGGCAGTGCTGACCGCGGCCAGCGGCGTCTACGTGGCGCGCAACTTTGCGATCAATACGGACATCAGCCGCCTGCTTGAATCAGACGCGCCGTGGGCGCAACGCGATGCCGCCATCGCCAATGCCTTCCCGCAACGCAACCAGCTGATCCTGGCGGTGGTCCAGGCGCCCGCGGCGGAACTGGCCGATGCCGCCGCCGATGCGCTGGCTGAGGCGCTGCGCCGCCAGCCGGCGCGCTTCACCGCGGTCAGCCAGCCTGGCGGCGGGGCGTTCTTCGCGCGCAACGGGCTGCTGTTCGCCAGTCCCGACGAAGTCCGCCAGTTGTCGCAGCAACTCGTGCAGGCGCGACCGCTGGTCGGCGCGCTGGCGCACGACCCCACGCTGCGTGGCCTCTCGGATACCCTCACCACCATGCTGGCGCTGCCGTTGCAGATGGGTCAGGTCAAGCTTGGCGACATGGCGAAGCTGCTCGGCAGCAGCGCGCAGGCACTGGACGAGGTGCTGGCCGGTAAGCCCGCGGCGCTGTCGTGGGCCGGACTGGTCGACGACAGCCTCAAGCCCGGCCCGGACGGCCATGCCTACAGCTACGTCGCCGTCAGCCCGGTGCTCGACTACAGCGACTTGCAGGCCGGTGCCGCAGCCTCGCGCGCGATCCGGCAGGCGGCCGCCGACCTGCAGCTGGCGCAGCGCTACCGGGCAACGGTGCGGCTGACCGGTCCGCAGGCGCTGGCCGACGATGAATTTGCCTCGGTCAGCGACGGCGCCGTGCTCAACGGTGTGCTGACCGTGCTGGTGGTGGTGCTGATCCTGTGGCTGGCGCTGCGTTCGGCGCGGCTGATCGTGGCCGTGCTGGCAAGCCTGTTCGCCGGGCTGCTGATCACCGCGGCGCTGGGGCTGGCCATGGTGGGCGCGCTGAACATGATCTCGGTGGCGTTCGCGGTGCTGTTCGTCGGCCTCGGCGTGGACTTCGGCATCCAGTTCGGCGTGCGCTACCGTGCCGAGCGCCATGACCGCGACCATGCGGTCGAGGCGCTGGGGATGGCCGCGCACGCGGTCGGCGCGCCGCTGGCGCTGGCTGCGGCCGCGACCGCGGCGGCGTTCTTCTGCTTCCTGCCGACCGACTACCGCGGCGTGGCCGAGCTGGGCCTGATCGCCGGCGTCGGCATGATGGTCGCGTTCGCCACCACCTTCACGCTGCTGCCGGCGCTGATCAGCGTGCTGCGGCCCGGTGGCGAAGCCGAGGCGCCCGGCTTTGCCTGGCTGGCGCCGGCGGACCTGTTCTTCGAGCGCTACCGCAAGCCGGTGCTGCTGGTGACGCTGCTGGCCATCCTCGCCGGCGCACCGCTGCTGCCGAACCTGCGTTTCGATTTCGACCCGCTGCACCTGAAAGACCCGCAATCGGAATCGATGGCGACGCTGCTGGCGCTGAAGGACGCGCCGCAGGCCGGCACCGAGGACGTCAGCATGCTGGCGCCGTCGCTGCAGGCGGCGCGCGACAGCGCCGCCCGGCTCGCGGCCTTGCCGGAGGTGGCGCGCGCGGTCACGCTGCAGAGCTTTATCCCCGACGACCAGCAGCCCAAGCTGCAGGCGATTGCGCAGGCGTCGGCCGCGCTGATGCCGGCGCTCGCGCAGCCCACCGCCACGCCCGCGAACGACACCGCCCGCGTCAATGCGTTGCGCAACGCGGCGCGCCAGCTCGCCATCGCCGCCGACGAGCATCCCGGCCCCGGCGCGGCCGAAGCCGCGCACCTGTCGGCTACGCTGAAGAAACTCGCCGGAGCCAACGCCGCCACGCGCGACCGCGCCGAGCGCGCCATCGCGCTGCCGCTGCAGCTGGCGCTGGCCCGGCTGAAGCTCGCGCTCAGCCCGCGGCCGGTCACCCGCGAAACACTGCCGCCGGCGCTGGTGGGCGACTGGGTCACGTCCGATGGCCGCGCACTGGTCAGCGTCAGCCCGAAGCTGGCGCCGGCAGGCAGCGCGCAGCGCGAGGCCTCGCTGGACCGCTTTATCGCCGCGGTGCAGCGCGTGGAGCCTGCCGCCACCGGCGGCCCCATCGCCGTGCGCGGCTCGGCCGACACCATCATGACGGCGTTCGCGCAGGCCGGCGCCTGGGCGGTGCTGTCGATCACGCTGCTGCTGTGGATCACGCTGCGCCGCTTCGGCGACGTGCTGCGCACCCTGGTGCCGCTGCTGGTGTCGGCCGTGGTCACGCTGGAGCTATGCGTGGTGTCCGGCATTGCGCTGAACTTCGCCAACGTGATCGCGCTGCCGCTGCTGCTGGGCATCGGCGTGGCCTTCAAGATCTACTACGTGATCGCCTGGCGGCACGGCAAGACCAAGCTGCTGCAATCGAGCCTGACGCATGCCGTGCTGTACAGCGCCGCCACCACCGCCACCGCCTTCGGCAGCCTGTGGCTGTCGCACCATCCGGGCACCGCCAGCATGGGCAAGCTGCTGGCGCTGGCGCTGTTGTGCACGCTGGTGGGCGCGGTGTTCTTCCAGCCGATCCTGATGGGCCGCCCGCGCGAAGAGACGCGTCCCGGCCAAGACAAACCCGCCGCGCCCGCCCCCTGAGCGTTCACGACTTGCCGCGCCCTTTTTGTACGATGCCTTTCCGCACCCGCCCGCGCTCGCCTGCCATTTCCCTTGCCACCACTGCCGCTGCCGCGGCCCTGCTCGCCGGCTGCGCCACCGGCCCGCAGGCCAACCCGGACGATCCGCTCGAACCGATGAACCGCGCCGTGTTCACGGTCAACGACAAGCTCGACCAGTACGTGGCCAAGCCGGTCGCGCAGGGCTACAAGGCGGTCACGCCGGAGCCGGTGCGCACCGCCGTCAGCAACTTCTTCTCGAATCTTGCCGACGTGGGCAACTTTGCCAACAACCTGCTGCAGGGCAAGGGCGTGGCGGCAGCGGAGAGCTTTATGCGGGTCGCGGTCAATTCCGTGCTCGGGCTGGGCGGGCTGATCGATATCGCCACGCCGGCCGGCCTGGAAAAGCGTTCGCAGGATTTCGGGCTGACGCTGGGCACATGGGGCGTGCCGTCGGGGCCGTACCTGGTGCTGCCGCTGTTCGGCCCGAGTTCGTTCCGCGACGGCGTTGGCCTGTATGTGAATTTCCAGTTCGATCCCATTACCTATGCCGAACCGGCGGTACGGAATTCGCTGTTTGCCGCCAACGTGGTCGACGTGCGCACCAACCTGCTGGGCGCGACCGACCTGCTGGCGCTGGCGGCGCTGGACAAGTATGCGTTCGTGCGCGACGCGTACCTGCAGCGCAGGCGCTACCTGCTGGGGGAAGGCACGGCGCTGCCCGACTATGGCGACGAGGACGACGCGGACAACGCGGACGGCAAGGACAAGGGCGACAACAAGGAAAGCAAGCCGGCCGCGCCAGCCGCTGCGCCGGCGCCGACGCAGCCGGTGGCGCCGCGCTGACGCGGCGCCTGCGCCCGGATCAGCTGCCGATACCCAGCAGCACCACCTCGAACGTCAGCGTCGCGTTCGGCGGGATCGTGCCCGGCACGCCGCGCGCGCCGTAGGCCGTCGAGGCCGGGCAGGTCAGCTTGGCCTTGCCGCCCACCTGCATCGCCTGCACGCCTTCGGTCCAGCACGGGATCACGCGGTTAAGCGGGAACGAGATCGGCTGGCCGCGCTTGAACGAGCTGTCGAACTCGGTGCCGTCGGCGAGCGTGCCGCGGTAGTGGACCTGCACCGAGTCGGTGGCCTTGGGCGAAGCGCCGGTGCCCTTGACCAGGTGCTGGATGGTCATGCCCGAAGGCAGCGTCTGCGGCGCCGCGGGAGCGGCGGGGGCAGCGGGCGCGGAAGCCGCCGGCCCCACCGCCATGGCAGAAGCAGCGGCGCAGGCAAGGGTCAGGGAGCCGACAAGAAGCGCGAGAGTTTTCATGGGAAAGGCCATCGTGTTGTCGTGGCGTGGAGATGAATGGGGTACGGCAGTGTAACTTAGGCCGGCATCCCGCTTGCCCGCCAGCGCCCGATGGCGCACAGGCGGCCTGCGCCATGCGACGTATGCGGCGTATGTGCCGGATTGCGACACGGGTCCCGTTGCATGCACCGTTTTGCGGTCTACGATGATTCTGACAGTCCCGGCGCGGCCGGGCCGCACGGAGGATGCCATGGCATTGACGGACTCAAGGGATCTCGCGGTCTCCACCCAAAACGCGCACTCGGTCGCGCTGTACGAAACGGCACTGCGACTGCTGAATGGCTTCTACGGCGACCCGCTCGGCGTTATCGACACCGCGCTAGACGCCGATCCCGGCTTCGCCATGGGCCATGCCTTGCGCGCCGGCCTGATGCTGACCGCCGGCGACGGCACGGCCGAGCCCATGCTGCGCGACAGCGTGGAAGCCGGCGAGGCGCTCGCCGGGCTGAACGAGCGCGAGCGGCGCCACCTGGCCGCGGCGCGCGCGTGGCTGGACGGCGAGTTCGAGCGCTCGCTGCGGCTCTATGGCGAGATCGTGGTCGACTACCCACGTGACCTGCTGGCGATCCAGGTGGCGCACCTGGGCGACTTCCTGCTGGGCCAGACGTCGATGCTGCGCGACCGCATCGCGCAGGTGCTGCCGCACTGGGACGACCGCATGCCGGGCTACGGCTACCTGCTCGGCATGCATGCGTTCGGGCTGGAGGAAACCCAGCTCTATGGCCGCGCCGAGGAAAGCGGCCGGCGCGCGCTGGAACTGAACCCGCGCGACCCGTGGGCCGTGCACGCGGTGGCGCACGTGATGGAGATGCAGGGCCGGCTGGACGACGGCATCGCCTGGCTGAACACGCGCCGCGAGGACTGGTCCGAGGACAACATGCTGGCCGTGCACAACTGGTGGCACCTGGCATTGTTCCAGCTCGAAGCCGGCAACACCGACGACGTGCTGGCGCTGTACGACGCCGAGATCAGCCGCCCGGCGCCGGCGATCGCGCTGGACCTGGTGGACGCGTCCGCGCTGCTGTGGCGGCTGCACCTGCGCGGCGTCGACGTGGGCACGCGCTGGCAGCCGGTGGCGGACGACTGGCTGGGCCGCGGCGCGGCCGGCTACTACGCCTTCAACGACGTCCACGCGGTGATGGCGAGCCTGGGCGCGCACCGGCCTGCGGCCGTCGACCAGTTGCGCGCCGCACTCGAGCGCGCCGCACTGGGCAACGGCACCAACGCCATGATGGCGCGCGACGTGGGCCTGCCGGTGGCCGATGCGCTGATCGCGTTCGAAGAGGGCGACTACGCCGGCGCGATCGACCTGCTGCTGCCGGTGCGGCTGATCGCCCATCGCTTCGGCGGCAGCCATGCGCAGCGCGACGTGATCGGCCTGACGCTGCTCGAGTCGGCGCTGCGCGCCGGCCGCCGCAGCCTGGCCATCGCGCTGACGGCCGAGCGTGCCGCGCTCAAGCCCATGAGCCCGAGCCTGCACCGGCTGGTGCAGCGCGCGGACAGCTGCCGGCCGTGACGCGGGCCTGCGAGGCGGTCCAGCGCCGCCTATACTGCACCTGACCCAGCACCTGACCCAGCACCCTGCGCAGCAACTGACCGGAGTCCGCCCCATGCCGAACCGCTTCCGCTCGCTGATCCTCGCCGCCAGCGCCACGCTGGCGCTGGCCGCTGTACCGGCCCTGGCCCACCACGGCTGGTCGACCTACGACGAGACCAAGCCCCTGACGCTGACCGGCAAGATCGTCGAGAGCCACTACGAGAACCCGCACGCGCACATCCGCATCGATGCGGGCGGCAAGCGCTGGCTGGCCATCCTCGCGCCGGTGTCGCGCATGGAAGCGCGCGGCGCCACCGCCGACAAGGTCGCCGTGGGCCGCGAGGTGACGCTGGTCGGCTATGCCAGCAAGGAAAAGGCCGACGAGCTGCGCGCCGAGCGCATCACCGTGGACGG
Source organism: Cupriavidus phytohabitans (assembly GCF_017815025.1). Taxonomy (NCBI): domain Bacteria; kingdom Pseudomonadati; phylum Pseudomonadota; class Betaproteobacteria; order Burkholderiales; family Burkholderiaceae; genus Cupriavidus; species Cupriavidus phytohabitans. Next base: position 104,451 of record NZ_JAGIQB010000004.1, on the reverse strand, counting down.
CAAGACCGTCGAACTGCGCTGAGCCGCCACGCGCGCCATGGCGGCACTGCTGGCGCAATGGGGTGAATGGGCCGCCGGCCTGGCGCGGCTGCCATTCGCAGCCGCGCTGCGCTCCTCCGCGTGGGCCTACCCGGCGGTGGAGATCGTCCATCTCGCCGGCATGGCGCTGCTGTTCGGCTCCATCGTCGTGGTCGACATGCGCCTGGCCGGGCTCGGGCGCCGGCTGCCGGTCAGCCTGCTGCTGCGCCACGCACTGCCGTTCACGGTAGCGGCCTTTGTCGCCGTCGCCGCCAGCGGTGTGCTGCTGTTCATGGCGCATGCGGACGAACTGGCCACCAATCCCGCCTTCCTCGCCAAGCTGTGCCTGGTCGCGCTGGCACTGCTCAACGTCGCGTGGTTCCACACCGTGCCGTACCGGCGTCTGCATGACAGCCGGCTCGGCTGGGACGTGGAGCGCGCGCCGCCGGCCGGCGCGCGCATCAGTGCCATCGTGTCGGTGGTGACGTGGGTGCTGGTGATCTGTGCCGGGCGCCTGATCGCCTACGTCTGAGGGGGGGACGCCCCACGCGCCGGCCGGCGCCGGAACCGCACCACCCGGCAACCGGCCGAGGAGGAGGACTGGATCAGCTCATTGCGGGCGACAGCGTGCCCAGCGCCGCGACCAGCGCCAGCACCGCCGTGCCCGCAGCCGCTTCCAGCGCCACGCTGCGCCGCAGCGCGAGCACCGCCTTGGCGGGCTGGCCCGCTTGCAATGCCTGCGCCAGCCGCGGCGCGTGGCGGAAACGATTGGCCGCGGCCAGGGCCAGCATCGACATGAACAACGCGAGCTTGGCGGCCAGCAAGCCACCGTATGCGGTGACGGAGAAGTCCGGCAGCGCGGCCCCGACCACGAAACCGTAGTTCAGCGCGCCGGTCAGCACCAGCGTGACAACAATGCCGGTGCCGATACGGGCGAAGCCGTTGGCCGTGCGGCTGAGCAGCGACCACGCGGCGGCATCGGATCCCGGCCGTGCCCGCGACAGCAGCACGAAGCCGGCCAGCGCACCGGCCCACGCGCCCGCGGCAAGCAGGTGCGCGGTGTCGGCGGCCAGGTGCACGTAATGGCCGACGCCCTCGCTCATCGCACCGTGGCCGCCCCAGGGCAGCGATGCCAGCGCCGCCGCCGACAGCATCGCCAGCAATACGGCCTGCGCCACGGGCCGCGCGCGCAGCGCCAGCACCGCTGGCAGGCACAGCACCAGCGCCGCCACGCGCACCGACCACGCCATGCCATACGCCGTGCCGGTCAGGATCATGCCGAAGACATCGCGGTCCAGTGCGGCGTACGACGCCGCGCCGCTCATCGTCCTGGCCATCACCACCAGCGCCGCGAGGGAAAGCACGGTGCCGGCCAGCGCGCACCCGAGCGCAATGGCGCGGCACTGCGCGGCAAACCGCGCACCGTGTTCACCGCGCCGCAGACCGGTCAGGCAGAACAGCGGCAGGCCGAACGCCAGGCCCAGCACGATGTAGAGCGCCAGGCGCAGCGCGACGGCGAGCCAGTCCATGACCCGCCATCACTTGACGGTGAAGGAGAAATTGCCGGTGACGGGATGCGTGTCGGCCGACACGGCGCGCCATTCGACGCGGTAGCTGCCGGCGGGCAGCGGCTGCGCCGGCGTGATCACCATGGTCTTGGGGTCGCTGCTGGCGGACACCCTTGCTGCCATCTTCATCGGCGCGTGGTTGGCCATGCCGGGCATGCCGGTCATCACCAGGTTGGCGCCGGAGAACTGCGTGACGAGGTCTTCCGAGAAGGTCAGCTCGATCTTCTGCGGCGCGGCCACCTCGGCCTTGTCGGCGGGCAAGGACGTCACCAGCCTGGGATGCGCGAGGGCCGCGCTGCTGGCCAGCGCGGTGGCCGCGGCGGCAAGGGTGGCGATCAGGGGGCGCTTGATTCGCATGGCACTGCTCCGTATTGGTAAGGGGAAAGAAAAATCGCGGCCGCTCAGAACCACATGCGCACGCCAGCCACGAAGCGCGTCTCGCCGGCGCGGCCGCCGGCGGTGCGGATCATGTCCGCCGTGTTGCCGAAGGCCTGGTAGCGCTCGACGCCGATATACGGCGCGAACTGACGGGTGAACTCATAGCGCAGGCGCACGCCCACGGTGCCGCTGGACAGGCCGCTGCCGATGCCGGTCTCGGGGTCGTTCTTGCCGTACAGGTTCGCTTCGATGCGCGGCTGCAGGATCAGGCGCTGGGTCAGCAGCAGCTCGTACTCGGCGGCAAGCCGCAAAGCAGTGCGACCGCTGGTGCCGACGTAGGCGGTGGCATCGACCTCGAACCAGTACGGCGCCAGCCCCTGGATGCCGAATGCCAGCCAGTTGCGCGCGGGGCGGCCGCTGCCGGCATCGTTGCGCAGGCCCAGCTGGGTATCCCAGTAGCTGGCCACGGCATGACCCCAGAGCAGTTCCGTGCGGGCCTCATGCACCTTTCCCTTCGCGGCCTCGCCTTCGGCCTTCAGCACGAGCTTGTCGTAGCTGTTGCCGAACCACGCCTGCGCCTCGTAGGCCGCGGCGTTTTCACCGCTGGCATGGGCCCACTCAAGCCGGTCGACCAGCACGGAGGCGAACAGGTGTTCGTCGGCCATCACCAGCTGGCGCTTGTCGCCCAGCGCGTACTTGCCGACGCCGAGCTGGTAGCCACCGGAATACGCGTGCGGATCGCGCGCATCGGGCGGGGCGCTGCCGCCCTGCATCTTCATGTCGCCGTGATCCATCGCGCCGGATTGCTGCATCGGCTGCATGGACTGCATGGGTTCCATGGACTGCACGGGCTGCATGGGCTCCATGGGCTCCATGGGCTCCATGGGCTGCATCGGCTCCATGCCTTGCATCGGGGAGGCGTCTTGCGCCGGCTCACCATGACCCTGGTGCTCCTGCTGCGCCTGCTGCGCCTGCTGGCCTTGATGGCCCTGGTGGCCCGCATGCGGATCCTGCGCCGACGCGGCGCCCATCGCAGCCAGTGCCAGCACGGTGGCAGCGACGCGGGTGGCGGGCCTGGCCAGCGAACGGGAAGTCTTCTTCATTACCGTCATCACGCCACCACCACTTCGCGGAACATGCCCGCATCCATATGCATCATCAGGTGGCAATGCCAGGCCCAGCGTCCCAGCGCATCGGCGGTGACGAGGAAGCTGATGCGCTGCGCCGGCTGCACGGCGATGGTGTGGCGGCGCGCCTGGAAGCTGCCGTCCGGCGCTTCCAGTTCGCTCCACATGCCGTGCAGGTGCATGGGGTGCGTCATCATGGTGTCGTTATGCAGGATCACGCGCAGCCGTTCTCCGTACTTGAAATAAACCGGCGTCGACTTGCCGAACTCCACGCCGTCGAACGACCACGTGTAGCGCTCCATGTTGCCGGTCAGGTGCAGTTCGACTTCGCGGCCCGGGCCGCGCGGGTCCATCGGGCCGCCGATGGTGTGCTGGTCAGCCAGCGTCAGCACGCGCCGGCCGTTGTTGCGCAGGCCGATGCCGGGATCGTCGAGGTTGGTGCGCGCCATGTCGACGCGCATGTCGGTGCCGGCGCCATACTCGGTGCGGGCATGGCGCGCAACCTTGCTCGGCACCTTGAGGGACGGCTCGGCCGCCATCGTGGCCATGCCGTGCTGGCTATGGTCCATGCCGTGCTGACTGTGGTCCATGCCGTGCTGACTGTGGTCCATGCCATGCGCTCCGCCATGGCCCGTGCCCCCCATGTCGCCCATCATGTCCGCCATGCTCAGCCACTCCGGCTTGTCGGGCGCGGGCACGGGCGCCGACAATCCTTCGCGCACGGCCAGCGTGCCGCGCGCATAGCCGGTGCGGTCCATCGCCTGCGCGAAGACGGTGTAGGCGTCGTCCTGCGGCGCGACCACGACGTCGCAGGTCTCGCCGGGACCGAAGCGGAATTCGTCGACGGTGACCGGTTCCAGATCCTGCCCGTCGGCCTGCACCACGCGCAGCTTCAGCCCCGGGATACGCACGTCATAGAAGGTATTGCCCGAGCCGTTGATAAAGCGCAGGCGCACGGTCTCGCCGCGGCGGAACAGCCCGGTCCAGTTGCCGGCCGGCGTGACGCCGTTGGTCAGGTAGGTCAGTGTGGTGCCGGACAGGTCCGCGAGATCCGTCGGGCTCATCCGCATCTGGTTCCACATGCGGCGCTTGTCCAGCGCCTGCCTGATCCCGTCACGCGCCGCGTCGCGGAAGAAGTCGACGGCGGTAGGCTGGTTGTAGTTGTAGTAGTCGCTCTGCACCTTGAGCTTGGTCAGCACCCGCATCGGGTCTTCGTCGGTCCAATCGGACAGCAGCACGGTGTAGTCGCGGTCGGCGTGTCCGTGCTCACGACCCGCGGCCGGGTCGATGACGATGCCGCCGTAGACCCCGGTCATCTCCTGGAAACCGGAGTGCGAGTGGTACCAGTAGCTGCCCTGCTGCGCGACCTTGAAGCGATAGGTAAAGGTCTCGCCAGGGGCGATGCCGGCAAAGCTGATGCCCGGTACGCCGTCCATCCCGAACGGCAGGATGATGCCGTGCCAGTGGATCGAGGTCGCCTCACGCAGCCGGTTGGTGACGCGGATGGTGACGGTGTCGCCTTCGCGCCAGCGCAGCGTCGGGCCCGGCAGCATGCCGTTGATGGTGGTCGCCACCGTCGGCTTGCCGGTGAAGTTGACCAGCGACTCGCCGATCACGAGGTCGAACTCGGTGCCGCGCAGCACCGGCGCGGTTCCTGCCGCCGCGGCTGCGGTGGCGCGGTCGGGCGTGCCGGCCAGCGCGCTGGTGCCGCCAAACCCCGCCAGCCCGGCGACCACGCCGCCGGCCACCAGTCCCTGGACGAAACGGCGGCGTGGCAAGTCGGGAGGCGTGGGCAGCAAGAGGCCCGTAGGTCGGTGGCGTCGCATGGCTTCAAGTTGTCGATCAAGGCAAGGCAAGCGTAGCCAGCGCCACCCTACCCTCGCCTGACCGGAACATGACAATCCGGTAATCTTCCGGTCATGTTCACGCGCGCCGCGCGCGCGTAGAGTTGCCGCAACCATCGAATACAAGGAATCCGGGCCGATGAAACTGCTGGTAGTGGAAGACGAGTCCAAGACCGGGGAATATCTTCGCCAGGGCCTGACGGAAGCAGGCTTTGTCGTCGACCTGGTGCACAACGGGCTGGACGGCCAGCACCTGGCCATGACCGAGCCCTACGACCTCGTCATCCTCGACGTGATGCTGCCGGACATGGACGGCTGGCGCATCGTGCAGGCACTGCGCGCCGCCGAAATCGCCGTGCCGGTGCTGTTCCTGACCGCGCGCGACAGCGTGGCCGACCGCGTCAAGGGGCTGGAGCTGGGCGCCGACGACTACCTGGTCAAGCCCTTCGCCTTCTCCGAACTGCTGGCGCGCGTACGCACTCTGCTGCGCCGCGGCGGTGCGCAGATGGCGCTCGACCGGATCCAGGTGGCCGACCTTGTGCTCGACCTGGGCCGCCGGCGCGCCACCCGCGCCGGGCGCCGCATCACGCTGACCAGCAAGGAGTTCGCGCTGCTCGAGCTGCTGGCGCGGCGCCGCGGCGAAGTGCTGCCGCGCTCGCTGATCGCCTCGCAGGTGTGGGACATGAACTTCGACAGCGACAGCAACGTGATCGACGTGGCCATCCGCCGCCTGCGCGCCAAGATCGACGACGGCTTCGAGCCGCGGCTGATCCAGACCGTGCGCGGCATGGGCTACGTGCTGGAGGAGCCCGACCCGGAGGCTGCAGCATGAAGGCGCGGCTGTCGCTGACGGCGCGGCTCACGATCCTGTTTTCGCTGTCGTCGGCGGCGGTGCTGCTGGGGCTGGGCGTGCTGATCTGGCTGGCGATGGACAGCCATTTCGCCGACGAAGACTATGCCGTGCTGGACGACAACGTGCGCCTGGTCCGCAAGATCGCGGCCGAAGGCCCGATGGCGTCGCTGCCGCAGCGGCTGGGACAGGCACTGGAGCACCATCCCGGCTTCGTCGCCGAGGTGCGCAACGCAGATGGCCAACGCGTGTACGCCACGCACGGTTTCGATTTCGGCCCCGCGCAGGCCACTGCCGCGGCGCTGCCGGCGGACCGCGATACCTTCGCCTGGGAGCAGCGTGGACAGGCCTACCGCGGCTTGCGCGCCGTGGCGCAGGTGCCGGGTGCCGGCGCGCTGCGCATCGTGGTCGGCATGGACACCGCACTGCATGCGCACTTCATGCACGCGTTCCGCCAGTCGCTGGCCCTCTACACCGCGCTGGCGGCACTGGCCAGCGGGTTGCTGGGCTGGTGGGCGGCGCACCGCGGACTCGCGCCGCTGCGCACCATGGCATCGCGCGCGCGCACGGTCACCGCGCAAAAGCTCGACGAGCGCATGCCGGTGGAGGCGGTGCCGGTGGAAATGGCCGACCTGGCCGCCACGCTCAATGCCATGCTGGCGCGGCTGCAGGACGACTTCAGGCGCCTGTCGGAATTCTCGTCGGACCTGGCGCATGAGTTGCGCACGCCCATCACCAACCTGATGACGCAGACCGACGTGGTGCTGTCGCAGCCGCGCGATGCGGCCAAGTACCGCGAGGTGCTGGCGTCCAACGCCGAGGAGCTGCAGCGGCTCTCGCGCATGGTGTCCGACATGCTGTTCCTGGCCAAGATGGAACACGGCATCACGCTGCCCAGCGCCGAGCCCATCGCGGTCGAGCAGGAAGTCGCCGCGCTGTTCGACTTCTACGATGCGCTGGCGGAGGACAAGGGCGTGCAGCTGCGGCAGCACGGCAGCGGCCGCATCACCGGCGACCGGCTGATGGTGCGGCGCGCGCTCAGCAACGTGCTGTCCAACGCGCTGCGGCACGCCACAGCGGGCAAGCCGATCATGGTGACGATCGCGTCGCGCGCCGACGCGCAGGAAGGCGCGGAGGCGCTGGATATCGTGGTCGAAAACGAAGGCGAAACCATTCCGCCCGAATTCCTGCCGTCGCTGTTCGACCGCTTTTCGCGCGCCGACAAGTCGCGCGCGCGGCCGGATTCGGAGGGCACCGGCTTGGGCCTGGCGATCACGCAGGCGATCATGGCCGCGCACGGCGGCGCCATCGCCGCCGAGTCGGCCGCGGGCAGGACGCGCTTCGTGCTGACGTTCCGCGCGCGGCGCGAACCGGATACCGTGCGGGCGTGATGCCTGCAGGCTGCACGGCGCGCAAAAAAAACCGCCCGAGCCAGTAAGGCCGTTGGGGGAAGCTGGCAAGGGCGCAAAAGCCGCCGGATGCGGCTCCAGCGGCGGTTCGATGCTACGCAATTCCGCCCTGCTCGAATGGCAACAATTGTGTCGGCGAACGCCGCACTGCTCCGACCTGCGCTGCCCTGGCCCGCGCGGTCATGGCCCCGCCCTTAACCGGCCGGCAATTCGATCCGGAATGTCGCGCCGGCACCTGCCGCGCTTTGCACCGTGACTTTGCCGCCATGCCGCTCGGCCACGGCGCGCACCAGCACCAGGCCTAGCCCCGTGCCGTCCGGCGCGCCCTGCCGGCCCTCATGCAGGCGCACGAAGGGCTCGAACAGCCGCGCCTGGTCGGCCACCTCGATGCCGGGGCCATGGTCCTGCACCGCAATCACGAAATGCTCGCCTGCATGCGTCAGCGTCACCGCCACCTCGGCACCGTGCGGGCTGAACTTGATGGCGTTGCTGACCACGTTGGCGATGGCGCGCACCAGCAGCGCGGGCTCGCCACGCAGCACGGCGGGCTCGTCGGGCAGGTCGACCTGCAGCGACACGCTGCGGGCGCTGGCCAGAGCCCACAGCTGGTCGCTGGCATCCAGCACCAGGCCGCCGAGCTCGACTTCGGTAAAGGCCAGCGACTGCGACTCGGCGCGCGCCACGCTGATGAAATCGTCGGCCAGCGTCATGGTGCGGCGCGCATGGACGGCGATGCGGTGCAGCACGGCGCTGTTGCTGTCGCCGGCATTGCCGGCGTCGCCACGGGCGCGGCGCTCGTGCAGCTCGATCAGCGCCAGGATCGATGCCTGCGGCGAGCGCATGTCATGCGACAGGAAGCGCAGCATCTGCTCGCGCTGACGCTCGGCCACGCGGATCGCCGTGATGTCGGTGACGCTGAAGATCAGGCCCGCCACCGCGCCGGACTCCCCGTGCAGCGGCGCGCCGTGCAGCAGGTAGCGGCGGTCGCCGCGCCCCGATACCTCGATACCGCCCTCGGGGACCGGATCCTGCATGGGGCGGACCCCGGCGTGTCGGCCATGCAGCGCGTGCCAGTACGCCAGCGCGGGCGCCGGCGCCGGGAACAGTGCCTCGATCACGTCGCGGATCGGTGGACGCGGCTGGCTGGCATCGCCAGCCCCGGCCGCGTCCCCGAGCACCGCCGGCGCCAGCGCGACGCAGCGGCGGTTGGCCAGCATCACGCCGCCCGCCAGGTCGCAGATGGCGGTGGCATCGGGCAGGCTTTCCAGGCCATCGGAAAGGAAGCGGCGCATGCCGCGCAGCCTGGCGCTCATGCCATAGACGGCGCGCATGCGGCTGTCCAGCGTGGCGCCGGTGTAGTGCGGCGCCGGCATCAGTCCCGGCTCGCGCTCCAGCCGTGCGAGTTCGTCGGTCAGGAAGCGCAGCGCCGCTTCCTGGCGGCGCCATGCCCACAGCGGGTAGAACAGCAGGCAGCCGAGCGCTGCCGCGGCCGGGGCGAACCAGAGCCGTGCCAGCGCGAGCAGCGCCAGCGAGCCGCACAGCAGGGCCGCCAGCAGCAGCCCGGTGGCGACCAGCGCGCCGCGCGGCGGCAGCCGCAGCGCGGCCAGCGCCGCCAGCAATACCGCCAGCAGCGTTCCCGCCAGCTGCCAGCCGCGCGGCACGGCCAGGATGGCATCGCCGTCGGTCAGCGCCTGCAGCGTATTGGCCAGGATCTCGACGCCGCTCATGCCGCGGCCGTCGCGCGACACCGGTGTGGGCAGCACGTCGCCCATGCCGGTGGCCATGGCGCCGACCAGCACCGCCTTGCCGGCAAAGCGCGCGGGATCGACGCGGCCTTCCAGCACATCGCGCGCCGACACGCGCGCAAAGGTGCCGGGCGGGCCGGCGTAGGGAATGCGCACGCGGCCGCTGCGCTCCCAGCCGTTGCTTTCGGTGACGCGAGCGGCTTCCTGGCGGTAGCTGTCCAGCGCGCGCGGCGCGCGTTGCGGGTCTGCCGGCATGTCGGCCATCACCGCCGCAAGGTGCGGCACGCCGGCGGACTCGACCGGCCGCGGCCCTTCGCGCAGCCAGACCTGGCGCGCCACGCCGTCGGTATCGACCACCATGTTGATATGGCCGACCGCGGCGCCCAGCCCGGCCAGCGGGTAGCGCACCAGCATGCCGCCGCTACCGGGCTCGGCCACCACCGGCAGCACCACGTTGCCCGCCTGCGCCAGGCTGCGCGCCAGCAGCGCGTCGTCCTGCGGATAGCGGGTGTCGCGCTCCGACAGGATCACGTCGACGCCGATCACGCGCGGACCGCCGGCGGCAATGCGCTCGACCAGCTGCCCCAGCACCGCGCGGCGCCAGGGCCAGCGGCCGATGGCGGTGATGCTGGCATCGTCGATGGCGACGATGACGATGTCGTCGCGGGCGGGATGATGCTGGGCGGCGATAGCAGTGTCGTAGGCGGCCAGGTCGGCGCGCTCGGTCCAGCCCTGCCGCGCGGCCAGCAGCACCAGTGCCAGCACTGCCGCGACCAGCACGCACCATTCGGCCAGCGTGCGGCGGCCGAAGGCACGGCCCGGTGCGGCCGGCGCGCCTGGTTCAGGCGCCGCGGCGGGCTCAGTGGAGGCGGATGCGGCCACCGCCACCCGTCCCGCCGCCCGTCGCGCCACCGGCGCCGATGGGACCGCCAGTGCCGTCCATCAGGAAGGTGAAGATCTCGATGCGCTGCGGCGCGGAGAACGCCGCCGGCTCAGGCACCTTGCCTTGCGCCGCGCGGGCGACCCGCACGTAGTAGATGCCGGGCGCCGGACGCGGCAGCTCGATGGCGTTGGTTTCGCTGTGCTGGTCCGCCAGCAGCGTGGCGAAGCCGGCATCGGCCGACAACTGGACCCGGTAGCCGGTATTCGCGCTACGGTCGGCGGGCCAGCCGATCTGCAGCGTCTTGCCGTTGTCCTGCATCGACGGCACCGGGCCCGGCGGCTCGACGCGATAAGCGACCGGCGCCGACCAGGGGCCCGGCCGCCCCCCGGCGTCGACGCTGCGTACGCGCCACCAGTACTGGCCGGGCGCCTGCGGCAGCGCGCTTGCGGGCTGGGCGGCGGGGTGCAGTGCGACCTCGCCGGCAAACCCGGCATCTGCGGCCACGGCCAGTTCATAACTGGCGGCGCTGGGCACCGTCGCCCAGGCGAACGCCACCGTCTCGCCATAGCGCACCGCATCCGCGGCGGGCTGCAGCGTGAACGGCGCCGGGGGGTTCAGCCGCACGGCCACCGGCGCCTGCGCGGCAATGCCGGTCAGCCGGTTGCCATCGATGGCGCTGACGGCAAGATAGAGCGTGCCTTCCGGCAGCCCCTCCGGCCGCGCGCGGGTGTCGGTGGTGGTGCCGCTCCAGGCCAGCTCTGTCAGCGCCGCGTCGCGCGCCACCGTGACGCGGTATGCACTGGCGCCGGGCACCGGCTGCCAGGCGGCGTCGAAGGCCGGGCCCAGCACGGTATCGGCCGGGGGCAGCAACACCGGCGCCGGCAGCAGCGCCACCGGCTGCGACAGCCGGCCACGGTCAGACACGCCGACGCCATAGCCGGCGCTCACTTGCGCCGCCGCCGACATGGCGCGGCCGTCGGGTACAGGCCTGGCCTGGCGCGCCGGGCTGACGCCGACGCGGCCTTCCAGCACCTCGCTGCGGCTGCCGGCGGCATCGGCCGCGATCCGGTAGCTGGTGCCGCGCACACCCGTGACCATCATCGGCGTATGCAGCTCGAAGCGGCCCACGCCGCCGCCCTCGGGCGCCACGCGGGTATCGGCGCCGCCCTGGTCGATACGGATCACGGCATCGGTCAGGCCGCTGCGCGCGAACGTACGCAGGCGGCGCACGACGACCGTGGTATTTGGCGGCAGCGTGATGCGGCTTCGGTCCGGCAGTTCGAGCGTGACCGAGCCGGTCGCCGGGGTCTCGATCCGTGCCGATTCGTCCAGCGACATGCCCACCTGCACCGGACGGCCGTTCGCGCGCACTTCGCCGTTGACATAAACCACGCGCGCCGACGCTGCCTGCTCCGGGATCTGGTTCAGCGGGATGCGCAGCCGCGTGCCGGGCACGAGCCGGTAAGGGTCCGCCACGCGGTTGAGCCGCTGCAGCGTGCGCCAGCCATCGGGCGACGCCATGTAGCGCTCGGCCAGCCCGATCAGGGTATCGCCCGGCTCCACCAGGTACAGGAAATCGGCGCCCTCCGCGCCCGCCGGCCCGGCCTGGGCCGGACCCGCCACGCCGGCCACCCAGGCCAGCGCGGCCGCGCCAATCCACTTATGCATCCGCCCCGGCCTCATCAGCTTCCGCGTCGGCAGCAGAAATTTCCTCAAAGCGATAGCCGTGCGAGTACACGGACGTCAGCCGCACGCCGTTTTCGGGGCGCAGCGCCAGCTTCAGCCGCAGCCGCGAGATATGGGTATCGAGCGTGCGCGAGCCGGCGCCCATGGCGCGGCCCCAGACCGCCTGTTCCACCACCTCGCGCGCCAGCAGGCGCCCGGTATTGCGGAACAGGAACAGGGCCAGCTCATACTCGCGCGGCGACAGCTGCGCTGCCTGGCCGCCAACGGTGACGGCGCGGGTATGGGGATCCACGGTGTAGTTGCCGCGCCGGATCAGCTCGACTTCCTGCGCGGCCTCTGGATAGGCGCGGCGCAGCAGCGAGCGCACGCGCGCGACCAGCTCGCCGGCGCGGATGGGCTTGAGCATGTAGTCGTCGGCGCCGACGCTCAGGCCGGCGACGATGTCGGCCTCGCCGGTACGGCTGGTGACAAACAGGATCGGCGGCATGTTGCCGGACTTCTGGCGCACCCAGCTCACCAGTTCATAGCCGCTGGTGCCGGGCAGCTGCCAGTCGACCATCAGCAGGTCAAACGCCTGTTCGCGCAGAGCGCGCAGGAAATCGGCGCCATTGGCGAACGATTCGCACTCGAAACCGGCCTCGCCCAAAATCTGCCGGATCAGCTCGGCCTGATCCGGATCGTCCTCCACCGAGGCAATTCTCATCCACTCCCCCCTGCCTACTGCGACTGCCACTGCGACTGCGCAGCCGGGCAATACTGACGGCTGCTCTGATATCCACCCTGGCGGGCGCGGCCCATGGTCAATCGCGCGGCAAGCGTGGCCGAAGCAAGCCGGAAGCTGCAATGTTACCTAACAGCGACACCCGCCGTCGAGGCTCACGACGAGGGGCATGGCGCAACATGCCGGGATCGGCCATCGATCCGTGGCGAAAAACCGGCCAATGGCAACGATCGCGGGGAGGCGGAACCGGCGCGGCGGGGAGCTGGCATAGCGGCGGCCGAAAAGCCGGCGAGCCGCTCAGGCACGACTCAGAAGCGGATGATCCATTCGCCCATCAAATAGCGATAGTGATATTTGGGGCCGCTATAGGAGGCGCTGCGGTTGTAGCCGGCGCGCAGGCGCAGCGACTGCGCGCCGCGCACGGGGCTCTGCAGGCTGACTTCGAACAGCCGGGTGGGCTGGAGCGGGGAGTCGTCGATCTTTTCGCGCCCCAGGCCCGCCACCAGCGCGCCCATCCAGCCCTGGTAGCGCTGGCGCCAGCCGATCGCCAGCATGGTCTCCGAATAGTGCTCGGGGTTGAAGTACGCGCGGCCCACGTCGTCCTGGGTGCTGCGATAGGCGCGCAGCCGCGCCTGCAGCGTCAGGCCGAGGTCGAGCGACGGCTGGTAGATCAACCGCACGCGGCCGTGGTCGCGGCGGTTGCCGTCGGAGAAATACTGCTGTCCGGCCACACCCACCAGCGTCACGTGCGGGCCGATGCCCTGGTCCAGCGCCACGCCGGCAAAGGTATAGGACACTCCGCGGTCGAGCGCGGCCTGGGTCTCGACCCAGTCGCGGTTGATAAAGACTTCCAGCGCGGTGCGCTTTGCCAGCGGCAGCCGGTAGCCACCATCCAACGTCAGCAGCGTATGCCCGCCCTGGGTGAACACGCCCGCGTCAAAGGCCCAGCCGTTGAGCGTGGCCGGATCCAGTTGCCGCCCGAACACGCTCACCTTTTGCCCGTGCCGGGCCCAGCCGGCCTGGCTGTAGCGATAGTCGCTGGCGCGCAGGCCGAACAGATGGTCGGCGTGCCGGAGGCTGGGCAGGTATTCGACCGACAGGCGGCGCGAGCGGAAGCCTTCGCTGTCGTTGGTGGCCAGGAATTCCGGGCCGAAGCCCTGGTCAAGGGCCTTTTCTTCCTCCGCTACCGCCGTCTTCGCACCCAGGCAACCAAGCACCGCACAGACCAACACAAAGCCGAATCGTTTCACTTGGTACCCCAGGTCTTGCGCGTCTGGAAGAGTTCGTCGATATAGCCGAGCACGCTCGCGGGCTGGAGCAGCAGGCTGTAGAAAATCACGTAAATGCACAGGCCGAGGCGGTTGCGCCTGACCTTGAGGCCGAGCCGGTCGAACATGCGCCGTTCGATCGTGAACATCAGCACGCTCATCAGCACCGCCAGCGGCAACAGCGCCAGCGTCATCGGCCCCGCGATCCAGTAGTAGCCGAACAGCGCCAGCACGATGCCGGGAACGAAGCCCAGCGTAAAGGCCAGGTCCAGCCATGGGTACAGCAGGTTCCAGTAGACGAAGAAGGTCGACATGCGCGGCACCAGCAGGATCCCCGGGTGCTGGCGGAAAGCCTCCATCATGCCGCGCGCCCAGCGCTGGCGCTGGCGCACGAACTGGCGCAAGTTGTCGGGAACGTTGGTGAAGATGCAGGCGTCCTCGCAGTGCCCGACGCGATAGCCGGCCTTCAGCAGCGCCCAGGTCAGCACGATGTCCTCGCCGACGCAGTCTTCCCAGCCCCCCACTTCCAGCAACGCGTGGCGGTCGTAGATCGAGAACGCGCCCTGCGCGACCAGCGTGCCCTGGTACAGCGACTGCATGCGCTTGATCGCGGCGATGCCCTGGAAATAGTCCCATTCCTGGCACTGCGTCAGCCAGTTCTGGCGCGAATTGCGCACGAGGATCTTGCCGGCCACGGCGCGGGTATTGGGCGGATCCTGGCGATAGCGCTCGACAATGCTGACCAGCGCCAGCTTCTGCAGGTAGGAGTCGGCGTCGACGGTGACTACCAGCTCGTTCAGCGCGAGCTTCAGCCCGGCGTTCAGCGCCTTTGCCTTGCCGCCGTTCCTGGGCATGTCGAGCAGGCGCAGCCACGGGTACCTGACCTCGGCGCCGCGCACCAGCGACGCGGTGGCGTCGCGCGAGCCGTCGTTGATGACGATCACCTGCAACGGCGCGGGATAGTGCTGCCGCTCGATGCTGGCCAGCGTATCCAGGATCGACGCTTCTTCGTTGTAGGCCGCGATCAGGATGGTAAGCGGCGGGTAGTCGTCCAGCGGCCGGCGCGGGGGCCGGCGGTCCATGGCCAGGCTGGCAACCAGGAAAGCGTTCATGAAGCCGGGGACAATGGCAATGCCGCCCACCAGCAGCGCGGCGGCCACCACGCCGACCCTGCTGGTCAGGTCGGACATCCACTGCTGCGCCATCCACACCGAAAAGGCCGTCCAGCCCACTGCCACGGCCAGCGCGACCGCGAACTTGATGCGCACCGGCACATAGATATGCGGCGCGGCTTCCCCCTGAAACCCTGTCATTTTTGTCACTTCTTGTTGTGGATACTCAGCCCGTTGACGGCCCGGACTGCCTCACGCCGCCCCCACGGCGTACCCCCTCCATGCGGCGATCCACGCCATCAAAATTCAGGGGACGGGAAGCTAACGCGCCAATGGGCCTTCCGGACGACAGGAACCAGGAAATTTCGCCATGCGGAAGGTGGCGAGATCTCAATGGGCTCCAGCGTGGGCATCCAGCGCAATCGGCGGCCCCGGCCGACAATTGGGACTTACCCTGCCGGAACAA
This sequence comes from Cupriavidus phytohabitans, assembly GCF_017815025.1. Classification (NCBI taxonomy): domain Bacteria; kingdom Pseudomonadati; phylum Pseudomonadota; class Betaproteobacteria; order Burkholderiales; family Burkholderiaceae; genus Cupriavidus; species Cupriavidus phytohabitans. The sequence continues at coordinate 89,376 of NZ_JAGIQB010000004.1, read as the reverse complement.
CCACCCCACGGCTTTCCAGCTCCGCTGCCAAAGCATTATTAGGGGTTCACCCTATATACGTAACGCGAGAATCGTTCCGCGAAATGGAGCGCTGCGGCATTTCTACCCGCCGGATTTGCCCTGAACCGATGCCGGCCGCCCCTGAATGGTTAAAACATCCCCCGAATGCGGTAATGCAGTTTGAAACAAAACGAAACAATGCACCGAAACGCGAGCCTTCTGCACTAGGAACCGGCATTCGCCGCGCATTCAAGGTGCATCCGTCTGAAACTCAGTCGAAACCGCACAGGCAGCCGGACTCAGGGAATTCACTGAATCGAATGCGAAGTAGAAGACGTTAATATCTCCTATCGGAACCTCTCATCATGATTAGGCGCTTCGCCTGATTGACACATCGGGAAAATTCGGCAGAATGATTCCCACTTGTGCAGCGCCCTTTGGGGTGTGTCATTTGGTGTGTTGTTCCGTGATGTTTTCGGTTGTCACGACAGCGACATATCGAGGTGATATGGATGCAGCAGCGGAACTCAAGAAACCGTTGCCTGCGTTGCGCACGGTGTATAACGAGCGTCTTTCGCTCATTTTGAAATCCAAGGTTGAGATAGATATGGAAACCGGTACCGTTAAGTGGTTCAACGACGCCAAGGGCTTCGGCTTCATCACGCCGGATGCAGGCGGCAACGATCTGTTCGCGCACTTCTCCGCAATCGAAGGCTCGGGCTTCAAGTCGTTGAAGGAAGGCCAGAAGGTGCGCTACGTCAAGGCCATGGGCCAGAAGGGCGAGCAAGCCACCAAGATTCAGGCCGTCTGATACCGGTTTGAAGACCGGGCCGGTCCCGCGGCGTCTCGCGACGCTGGGCCGCCCAGCAAGCCCCGCAGCTCCGGCGCGGGGCTTTTCTTTTGCGCGCCGGCAAGGCGCCGCCCCCTCCCCGTTCCCGCCAATTTGCAGCACGCGATGTGCGGAGTGATGTTGCTATAATCGCCCGACCCACAACCACCACCCGCGCGTGGGCGCACATACCATTGCATTGCGTGCGCCGCGCGGGAAGGTACGCAGCGTGTCGAGGAGTTACGTGGCCGTTACTCAGATCGCAACGCAAGACACCACCGCCGCCGTGGCCGGCTCCAGCACAGGAGCTGCGGCCTCGGCCGGCAGTTCCTTCCATGCCGCGCTGCGCATCCTGCCGGCGCACCAACGCCAGGCCATGTTCGAGATCTACGCGTTCTGCCGCGCGGTCGACGACATCGCCGATGGCAACGCCCCGCACGCCGAGCGCCTGGCCGGGCTCGATGCCTGGCGGCGCGATATCGCCGCCTGCTACGCCGGCAGCCCGCCCGCGGCCCTGCAGACGCTGGCCGCGCAGATCCACGCCTTCGACCTGCAGCAGCAGGACTTCCTCTCCGTCATCGACGGCATGACCATGGACGTGGTGCAGGACATCCGCGCCCCCGACGCCGCCACCCTCGACCTGTATTGCGACCGGGTGGCAAGCGCGGTGGGCCGGCTGGCGGTGCGCGTGTTTGGCCTGGAAACGTCGTGCGGCATCGCGCTGGCCCACCACCTGGGGCGCGCGCTGCAGCTGACCAACATCCTTCGCGACATCGACGAGGATGCCGCCATCGGCCGCCTCTACCTGCCCGCCGAGGCGCTGGCAGCCGCCGGCATCGATGCCGCGCGCGCCACGCCGCAGGCGGTGGTCGCGCATGCGGCAATCGGCCAGGCCTGCGCGGCAGTGGCCCAGGAAGCGCAGGCGCACTACGACCAGGCCAACGCCATCATGGCGCGCTGCCCGGCACGGCTGGTGCGCTCGCCGCGCATCATGGCCGACGTCTACCACCGCATCCTCGCGCGCCTGCGCATCCAGGGCTGGCGGGCGCCGCGCCAACGCGTGCGCCTGCCGCGCGCGCAGTTGCTCTGGATCATGCTGCGCCACGCCATTGGCTGAGCGCCGCACGCCATCGCCAGTGATGTAAGCCGATGCAAGCCGAGGCCCGGGCGCGGATCATCCCACCCGCGCCGGCACAAGGAGTCCGCATGTCGATGAACGAGACCGCCTTCGCCACGACAGCCCCGCCTATCCGGACCGCCACCGATCCGTCGTTCACCGCGTTCGGCCAGCAATCTGCCGCCAAGGAACTCGACCACGGCATCGGCGTTGCGGTCGATGCGCTGCTGCACCAGCAGCGCCCTGATGGCCACTGGGTCTATGAGCTGGAAGCCGACGCCACCATCCCGGCCGAATACGTGCTGATGGTCCACTACCTTGGCGAGGTGCCCGACCTGGCGCTCGAAGCGCGCATCGCGCGCTACCTGCGCCGCATCCAGAACACCGACGGCGGCTGGCCGCTGTTCCATGACGGGCGGGCGGACATCAGCGCCAGCGTGAAGGCGTACTTCGCGCTGAAGATGGCGGGCGACGATCCGCAGGCGCCGCACATGGCGCGCGCGCGCCATGCCATTCATGCCATGGGCGGCGCCGAGGCCAGCAATGTGTTCACGCGCACGCTGCTGGCGCTGTACGGCGTGATGCCGTGGTCGGCGGTGCCGATGATGCCGGTGGAGATCATGCTGCTGCCGCGCTGGTTTCCGTTCCACCTGTCCAAGGTCTCTTACTGGGCGCGCACGGTGATCGTGCCGCTGCTGGTGCTGAACAGCCTGCGCCCGCGCGCGCGCAATCCGCGCGGGGTCGGCATCGACGAGCTTTTCTCCAGCCCGCGCCGCAGCGTCGGCCTGGCGCCGCGCGCGCCGCACCAGCATGCGGGCTGGTACAACCTGTTCCGCGGGCTCGATGCGCTGCTGCGCGTGGCCGAGCCGGTGTTCCCGCGCCTGCTGCGCCGGCGCGCCATTGCCGCGGCGCAAAGGTTCGTGCGCGAGCGGCTGAACGGCGAGGACGGGCTCGGCGCGATCTTCCCGGCGATGACCAACAGCGTGATGATGTTTGACGTGCTGGGCGTGCCGGCCGACGATCCCGCGCGCGCGGTGGCGCGGCGCTCGCTCGAGCGGCTGCTGGTCGAGCATGGCGACGAAGCCTACTGCCAGCCCTGCCTGTCGCCGGTGTGGGACACCGCGCTGGCCGCGCATGCGCTGCTCGAGACTGGCGAGGCGCGCGCGGCCGCGGCGGTGGGGCACGCGCTGGACTGGCTCAAGCCGCTGCAGGTGCTCGGCGTGCGCGGCGACTGGAGCGTGCGCCGCCCGCGGGTGCGTCCGGGCGGCTGGGCCTTCCAGTATGCCAACGCCCATTACCCGGATGTCGACGACACCGCCGTGGTGGCGGCGGCGATGGACCGCTACATGCGCGAACACGCCGCGCCGGGCCGCTACGACGAAGCGGCGGCGCGCGCGGCCGAATGGATCGTCGGCATGCAGAGCGGCAACGGCGGCTGGGGCGCGTTCGAACCCGAAAACACGCACCTGTACCTGAACAACATCCCCTTCGCCGACCACGGCGCGCTGCTCGACCCGCCCACCGCGGACGTCTCGGCGCGCTGCCTGTCGATGCTTTGCCAGACCGGCGCCACGCCCGCCAGCAGCGAGCCCGCCGCGCGCGCGCTGCGCTATCTGCTGGCCGAGCAGATGCCGGATGGCAGCTGGTTCGGCCGCTGGGGCACCAACTACATCTACGGCACCTGGAGCGCGCTGTGCGCGCTGAACGCCGCCGGGCTGGGGCCCGATGCGCCCGCGGTGCGGCGCGCCGCCGACTGGCTGGCGGGCATCCAGAACGACGACGGCGGCTGGGGCGAAGACGGCGCCAGCTACCGGCTCGACTACCGCGGCTATGAGGCCGCGCCCAGTGTGGCATCGCAGACTGCCTGGGCCTTGCTGGCGCTGATGGCGGCCGGCGCGGTGCAGCACCCGGCGGTCGCGCGCGGCATCGGCTACCTGCTGCGCACGCAGCGCCCGCCGCAGGAAGGCGGGCTCTGGCACGAGCCTCGCTTCACCGCCGTGGGTTTCCCGCGCGTGTTCTACCTGCGCTACCACGGCTACGCGCGCTATTTCCCGCTGTGGGCGCTGGCGCGCTACCGCAACCTGCAGCGCGGCAGTGTCGGCCGCGTGACGTGGGGCCTGTGAACGCGCCCTTCGCGCCCTTCGTCATGGTCGTCACCGGCATGGATTTCGAGGCCGGCATCGCCGCCGGCCCGCATTGCCGCGTGGTGCACGGGCTGCGCGGCATCGCGCTGGAGCAGGAAGTGTCGGCCATGGCGAGCCGCGAGTGTCGGGGCATCGTCAGCTTCGGCGTCGCCGGCGGGCTGGATCCGGCGCTGGCGCCGGGCGACCTGGTCATTGCCAACGAAATCCGCGCGCCCGGCGAACGCTACGACACCGCTCCGGACTGGACCCACGCGCTGCACGCCGCGCTGCCGCATGCCAGGGTCGGCCCCATCGCCGGCGCGGACGATCCGGTGCTCGACGTCACCGCAAAGCAGGCGCTGCGGCAGGCCAGCGGGGCGCTGTGCGTCGACATGGAATCGCATCTCGCCGCGCGCATGGCCGCGGCCTGCCGGCTGCCGTTCGCGGCTTGCCGCGTGGTCATCGACCCGGCGAGCCGCGCCGTGCCGGCCGCCGCGGCGGCGGGAATGGGGGAAGGCGGCAAGACCGACGTGGCGGCGGTGCTGGGCGGGCTGCTGCGCGCGCCGTGGCAATTGCCGGCGCTGCTGCGGCTGGCGGGCGATGCCTCCGCGGCGCGCGGCGCGCTGCGGGCGGCCAGGCTGGCCGTGGGCGACGGCTTTGCTTTGCGCGACGTGCTGCAATAGTAGGCGCGCTGCCGAACTTCCTTAGCCGAACTTCCTCGCCGCATCCAGCGCCAGCCCGCTGCCGATGCTGCCGAAACGGTCGCCTTCGACGCAGCGCGCCTGCGGCAGCAACGCCGCCAGCCGCTGACGCAGCAACGGCACGCTGCTGGAACCGCCGGTGAAAAAGATGGTGTCGACACCATTGCCGTCCACGCCCGCATCGACAAGCAGTTGCTGCACCGTCTTCTCGGTCCTGGCAACCAGCTTGTCGATCGACGCATCGAACTCGTCGCGCGTGATCGTCAGCGTCAGCCCCTGCTCCAGCCGGTGCAGGTCGAGCTCGGTGCTGGCCGCATCCGACAGTGCGATCTTGGCGCCTTCCACCTGGATCGCCAGCCAGTGGCCGGCGCGCTCGCGGATCAGCCGCACCAGCCGGTCGAGGCTGGCGGTGTCGGCGGCGTCGCGGTAGTTGTCCATCACCACCGACCAGGCCTTGCGGGTATAGACATAGTTGATGGTGTGCCAGCTGGCCAGGTCGAAATACTGGCTCGACGGCATCGCCTTGCCGTTGCGCAGCTGGCTGCCCAGCCCGAGCAGCGGCATGGCGCGCGCCAGGCTGAGCGCGCGGTCGAAGTCAGTGCCACCAATATGCACGCCGCCGTTGGCGAGGATGTCCTCCCTGCGGTCGCTCTTGCGCGCGCGTTCGGGCGACAGGCGCACCAGCGAGAAGTCCGAGGTGCCGCCGCCGATATCGGCCACCAGCACCAGTTCCTCGCGCGCGATGCCGGCTTCGTAGTCGAAGGCCGCGGCGATCGGCTCGTACTGGAACGCAATCTCGGCAAAGCCGGCATCGCGCGCGATCTCGGCCAGCGTCTCTTCGGCAAGCCGGTCGGCGGCCGGGTCTTCGTCGATGAAGAACACCGGGCGGCCCAGCACCGCGTGCGAAAAGGTGGTGCCGCCGGCCTGCTCGGCACGGGCCTTCAGTTCGCGGATGAAATGCGCCAGCAGCTTGCGGAACGGCATCGCCTGCCCCATCACCTCGGTGCTGTCGTCCATCATCGAGGTGCCGAGCAGGCTCTTGAGCGAGCGCATCAGCCGCCCTTCATAGCCGGCCAGGTAGTCGCCGAGCGCGGCACGGCCATAGCTGACCAGCGGATCCTCGGCGTGGAAGAAGATCACCGACGGCAGCGTAGGCTTGCCGTCTTCCAGCGGCAGCAGCGCCGCGGGGCGGTCGGGGCGGCTCCAGCCGACGGTTGAGTTGGACGTGCCGAAGTCCAGGCCGCATGCGTTTGACATCATTGATTCCAAGTTTTCCTGCAAGACACCACATCACATCAGTTCCCGCTGGCCGTGGGTCGCGCTGGTGGGGCGCCAGCCCGGGCGGGGGCGACATTGTATGGCAGTCGCGCGGCGGCCCGCCGATTTCAGGCGACGGAGTCGGCGGCAGCTTCCAGCATCGCCTTGGCGTGGCCCGGCACCGGTACGGCCATCGACGACGCCAGCACATAGCGGTCGCGCCCGTGCTCCTTGGCGCAGTACAGCGCGCGGTCGGCATCGGCGAACAGCGCGCGCCACAGGCCTTCCTTGCTGCCCGGCCCGCCGCGCAGCTGCGCCACGCCGATGCTGACGCTGGCAAAGCCCTGCGCGCCGGGCAGCCCGATCGCGCGCACCTTGCGCAGGATGCGGTTGGCCAGTGCCGTCGCCTGCTGCTCGTCGGTGTGCGGGCACAGGATGCAGAACTCCTCGCCGCCATAGCGCCCGGCCACGTCGGAGGCACGGCGCGAGTTGTCCAGCGCATGCGCCACTTCTCGCAGCACCGCATCGCCGGCATGGTGGCCGAAGGTGTCGTTGACCTGCTTGAAGTAGTCGATGTCGATCACCAGGCAAGACAGCGGCAGCCCGTCGCGCTGCCAGCGCGCCACCAGCTGCAGCGCCGACATCTCCAGCGCGCCGCGGTTGAGCAGGCCGGTCAGCGCATCGACGCGCGCGCCGCTCTCGTTGTGCGCGACGATCTGCTCCATTGCCATCACGGTGAAGCCGAACAGGCCCAGCAGCGTCGCGATCAGCGGCGCCAGCATCCAGGCGGAACCGGCGGGGCCGGCGAAGAACAGGATCATGGGCGCGGCATCGGCACCTGCAAGCTGCATGGCATGGTCAAATCCGGCCAGCTGCGTGGCCAGCTGCACCAGGCTGGCGACCAGCACCAGCGGGGCACCGATGCTGCGCCGCCCGCGCCCGGCGCGCGCCAGCGTGGCAAAGGTGGCCAGCGACACCAGCGCCAGCACGCCGTAGGCCACGCGCAGCACCAGCTGAGGCCCGCCGGGCAGGCCGCCGACGGCCACCAGAGTGGCCAGCACGATGGTGGCGGCACTGGCCAGCGCGCCCGGGTACGCCGGTACGCCGTAATAGACGCGCACGCCGCGGTAGATCAGCAGCCAGCCAATGACGAAGGCACCCGCCCCTGGCGTGCCGAGTTGGGGCGTGCCGGTGGCCGCGCTCAGCGCCAGCGCCAGGCCCGCGCCGGATGCCAGCACGTGCCCCGATGCCCACAGGCGCCCGGCCTCGCTCGCGCGCAGCGCGAACACCAGCCCCGCCGCGATCACCAGCGTGCTGCAGAAAAACACCATCATCACGACCGCAATGGTCTGCTGGTCCAGGTGCACGGGAATCCTCAAGGAGGGGGTCCGCCTTGCCGTCAATCCGATGGGCGGAACTGGGGCCAAGGGACGGTCGCGACACGCCGGGACAGGCCGCCGGCGCTCGGCAAACGCGCATGATAGCCCGCGCGCGCTGGCCGGTGGCACCCCCGTCTAGCCGGGGGCGTGCGGGACGGGCCAGTTGTGGTTCCGACGCCGCTGCCTCACTCTGACGGACTGGCGTTTTTATGCAACACCCGGCTCGCGCTGAAGGATGCCTCTAACGGCAACCGCCCGCGTGCAAGCGGCTTGCGCGCCCCACTAGCCCCAGCATGCGCCACATTGCCACGGCGCAATCGCCACTCGCCGGCATGCAAGCGGAATTGCGGCCAAAGTCGGTCGCATTTTGGTTAAGCAGGCACTGCATCGGCTGGATAGAATCATGCGTTGCTTACCGCGCCGACCGCGCAAGAAACTCGCGCCCATACTGCTTCAATGTCCCGCCCTGCTATTCCCGACCCTGGTATGACCGTTCCCGCCCTTTCGCTTGGCGACATCCTGGATGACCTGCGCAGCGCGCCGCGCCCGCTGACGTCCGCGGAGTATGCATATCTGGCGCACCTGCGGCAGCGCATCGTCACCGGCGCTGCCGACCTGTGGACCACGCTGGAGACTGCAGGCGTGCCGTGCCGCGAACGCCGCCTGTCGCCCGAGGTGATGCAGGCGCTGACAGCGATCGGCCATTTGCCGATGCACTGAGCCGCGCCCGCATCGCCATCTGATCGAGAGCATTCCCCTACATCACTCGGAAGCTTCCTCGCCCTGCCCCCGTGCGCGCGCCGCTACGATCGATTCACTTCGATCCGCCGGCAACAGGCCGCGCACCCGGGGTGCATCGCCTCCCCCGCCGTGCAACGGTGCCCAGCGCACCGCCAGTGTCCGTCCCGGCAAGGGCACACCCATGGCATACCTTGTCAACAACAGGCGCGTCAGCTTCCTGTCGTTGCGCGCCTTCGTCGCACTGATGCAGCACCGCGACACCGCCCGCGCCGCGCATGCGCTGGGCATCCAGCCCCAGAGACTCCATTACCAGATCCGCGGCCTCGAGGCCGTACTCGGCACGCCGCTGTTCAGCGTAGGCGGCCCCAGCTGGCTGCCCACGCCTACTGGCGTCAAGGCCTTGCCCAAGGTCATGGCGATGCTGCGCATCTGGGAACAGATTGCGCCGCGCCCATGCGCCGGCCGCAACGGCCTGCCGCCGCCGGACTTCAGCGACGCCGCGCGTCCCGGCCCGGCGTTCTGGGTCCGGCACGCGACGATGTAGCGCGGCTGGACTCAGTCCAGGCGTTCGCAGCTGTAGGCTTCGGTGCGATAGGGAAAGGAGACTTCCTGCCGTCCGGCGAGCGCCGGATGGCCGTCAATGACGGCCTGCAGCGCGGCGCGCACGCGCTCCTGCTCCGTGCCGGGCAGCGAGGCAATGAAGCTCACCGACATCATCCGGTCGACAATCACCTGCTGCGGCGGGCCCACATGCGTGTATGGCAGGCTGTGCAGCGCCAGGTGGCCGAAACCCTCGGCGGGAAAGACCCGCTTCCAGTCGCCCTTGTAGAAGCGCGGCGCGTCGCCCTCGTACGGCGTCATGATGGCGGTCAGCCGCGCGACCCAGTCCACGCTTTCGTCGCGCACGTTCCAGACCAGCCCTAGCCGGCCGCGCGGCCGCAGCACACGGCGGATCTCGGCGATGGCGCGGTCACTGGCAAACCAGTGGAACGCCTGCGCGCAGACCACGGCGTCTGCGCTGGCATCGGGCAAGGGAATCGATTCGGCGCTGCCCGCGAGCGCCTGCACGGCTGGCAGGGCAACGGCGAGCTGCGCGCGCATCTGCGCCACCGGCTCAACCGCGATCACAGCCGCGCCGGTTCCGGCCAGCCGGCGCGTAAATTTGCCGGTACCGGCGCCCAGGTCGAGCACCGTGCGGCCCGGGCCCAGGCCGAGCGTCGTGCGCAGCCAGTCATCGATGGCTTCGGGATAATCGGGGCGTCCGCGCGCGTAGGTATCGGCCTGGCTGGCGAATCCCTGCGCGGCGGCATGGTGGATGTCCGTCATGGCGGCTCCGGTTGCTTGCCGGTGCCGTAGGCTACGCTTGAAGCCCGCGCGGGGCAAGGCTAGTGCTGCATGCCCCAGCGGCGCACGGTCAGCCGCTCCAGCGTGGTGAAGCCCAGCCCTTACACCAGCAGGCCGATCAGGATCAGGCTGTGCGTGGCCATGGTCAGCTCCCCTGCGCGGTGACCGGGTCCTGGAAGAAATAATCCTGCCAGGACTTCGGCTGGTTGCGGATCGCGCCGACGCGGTGCATGAACGAGGCCAGCGCAAAGGTAAGCCTGCGCGGCAGCGGATGCCGCATGCGAGCCTGCAATGCAGAGATCCGTCACAAGCACGGTCAACGAATCAGATCGCTGGCGCTTATCCGCTTATCGCATATCCATGCCTGCACATTTCGCGGGGCATGCGCGTTCACGGCGTGACGCGGCCGCATATCCAAATGCAACAAGCTTCCTTGCCTCGCTGCGGTGCCGTCCGTGACCATAGCCCCCGAAACCGCCTCGGCGGTGCGCCGCCGGCTGGTACCATCGTTCGGCCCGTCGGCGCGCATTTGCATGGCGCCGCGTCGCCAGGCATGTCCGGTACACAACCCAGAGAAAAACATGAGACTCGAAACCCTGGCCGTCCATGGCGGCTACTCGCCCGATCCGACTACCCGCGCCGTGGCGGTGCCCATCTACCAGACGGTGGCCTACGCCTTCGACAATGCGCAGCACGGCGCCGACCTGTTCGACCTGAAGGTTGCGGGCAACATCTACAGCCGCATCATGAACCCGACCAACGATGTGCTCGAGCAGCGCCTGGCCGCGCTCGAGGGCGGCGTTGGCGCGCTGGCGCTGGCATCGGGCATGGCCGCGATTACCTACGCGATCCAGACCATCGCGGAGGCCGGCGACAACATCGTCTCGTCGAGCCAGCTGTATGGCGGCACCTACAACCTGCTGGCGCACACGCTGCCGCAGTCCGGCATCGAGACCCGCTTCGCCGATGGCCGCAACCCGTCTGGCTTCGGCGACCTGATCGACGAACGCACCAAGGCCGTGTTCGTCGAGTCGGTGGGCAACCCGCTCGGCAACGTGGTCGACATCGAGGCGATCGCGCGCGTGGCGCACAACCACGGCGTGCCGCTGATCGTCGACAACACCGTGCCCTCGCCCTACCTGTGCCGGCCGTTCGAGCATGGCGCCGACATCGTCGTGCATTCGCTGACCAAGTACCTGGGCGGCCATGGCAACAGCGTCGGCGGCGCCATCGTTGACAGCGGCAAGTTCCCGTGGGCGCAGCACAAGGCCCGCTTCAGGCGCCTGAATGAGCCGGACGTGTCGTACCACGGCGTGGTCTATACCGAGGCGCTGGGACCGGCTGCCTATATCGGCCGCGCGCGCGTGGTGCCGCTGCGCAATACCGGCGCGGCGCTGTCGCCGTTCAACGCGTTCCTGATCCTGCAAGGCATCGAGACGCTGGCGCTGCGGCTGGACCGCATCACCGAGAACGCGCTGGCGATCGCGCGCCACCTGCAGCAGCACCCGAAGGTGGAATGGGTCAACTTTGCCGGCCTGCCCGATCATGCGGACCATGCGCTGGTGCAGAAGTACCTGGGCGGCCGCGGTCCCGGCATCCTGTCGTTCGGCCTGAAGCAAGGCGGCCGCGAAGGCGGGGCGCGTTTCCTGGATGCGTTGCAGCTGTTCACGCGGCTGGTCAATATCGGCGATGCCAAGTCGCTGGCCACGCATCCGGCATCGACCACGCATCGCCAGCTCAATGCCGCGGAACTGAAGGCGGCTGGCGTCAGCGAGGATATGGTGCGGCTGTCGGTGGGCATCGAGCACATCGATGACCTGATCGAGGACCTGGATCGCGCGCTGGCGGCAGCGTAAGCGCAGGTTTGCTCCCCGCTCCTGCCCGCGGGAGAGGGGAGCGTTCACGGCCGGCGTTGCTTTCCTTCCAGCGCCGTTCCCTGCGCCAGCTTCTTCCCCCGCGCCTCCAGCAGGAAGTACCCCACCGTCCCCACCGCCAGCGGTATCAGGTAATACAACGCCCGGTACGCGATCAACGCCGCCAGCAACAACCCGTGCGGCACCTGTCCGCCGAGCATCGTCAGGAACACCGTCTCGACGACTCCCAGCGCGCCCGGCACGCGGATCACCACGCCGGCCAGCCCGGAGGCGAGGTACACGCCCAGCACCGTGTAATAGTCCGCATGCGCATGCAGGAAGGCATGCAGGATGGCCGCCACCGCCGCCCAGTTGCCCGCCGACACCAGGATCTGCAACAGCGCGAAGCGCGGTGACGGCACGTAGATGTCATGGCCGCGCACCGTACGGTGCCGTCCCTGCCATGCCGCGCATGCGGCCAGGTAGCCGGCCGGCGCGGCCAGCATCGCCACGCCGATCAGGCGCATCGCCGCCGGCGGGATACTCCACTCGGGCGGCAGCGCCACCAGGCGCCCGGCCAGGATGATGCCCGCCAGCAGCGCGTAGCCAAGCCAGTTGCTGGTGACCGCCACCGCGAACACGCTCCAGATCTGCGGCGGGCTCAGGCCGGCGTGTGAATACAGCCGGTAACGCACGCCCGCCCCGCCGAGCGTCGCGCCCAGGTTCAGGCTCATCGTGTAGCTGACATAGGCGATCGCCATCACCCGATGCGCCGGCAGCGGGTGGCCGGCATAGCGGCACCCCAGCACGTCGAACTGGCTGTACAGCAAACCCGTCAGCACCGCGAACCCCGCGGCGGGCAACAGCGTGCGGCGGTCGAAGCCGCGCAGCGCGGCCAGCACCGCGTCCCAGTCGATGGTGCCGAGCTTGCGCGCGATCAGCGCAAGCACTGCCGCGATGAAGAGGATCCCGATCGCGCGCCGCCACATCGGCCAGCGCAGGTGGTGCCGAATTGCCGAAAGCGCATGGGCGACCATCACTCGGCCTCCCGTTCCAGCACGAATACACGGCGGCGCCCGCGCGAATCGCCGGCCTGCGGCGTCACCAGCCGCGGCGTATGCGCCGGCAGCCAGCCGGCCCATGCCGGGAAGCGGCGCAGGAAGTGGAACATCAGCGTGGCGCCGGCCGCGTCCAGCAGCGAGCGCTCATGCCGGCGCGGCGGGACCTCGCGGCAGCGTTCGGCGATCAATGCCTGCAACCGGCCGCGCAGCCGCTGCGCGAAGGCGGTGTCGCGGATCACCAGGTTGGCTTCGAGATTCAGCGACAGGCTGAGCGGGTCGAGGTTGCTAGAGCCCACCGTGGCCCATTGTTCGTCGATGACGGCGACCTTGCCGTGGAACGGCCGCTCGACGTACTCGAGGATTTGTACCCCGGCATCCTGCAGGTGGCAATACAGCAGGCCACCGGCACGCGCCACCCAAGGCATGTCGGGCTTGCCCTGCAGCAGCAGGCGCACCTGTACGCCGCGCGCGGCGGCTTCGCAGAGCGCGTGCAGCAGCCGGTAGCCCGGCAGGAAATAAGCGTTGGCGATGACCACCTCGTGCCGCGCGGCGCGGATCGCATCGAGGTAGGCAAACTCGATGTCGTTGCGATGGCGATGGTTGTCGCGCGTGACCAGCCGCACCGGGCCCGGCGGCCCCGTGGTGGGGTCCAGCGGCGGTGGCGCCAGCCCGCCCTGCAGGCACGCCCCGGGAATGGCCCGCGCCAGGAAGTCATGTACCTGCCGCGCCGCGGAGCCGGCGATCTCGACGGCGTAGTCCTGCTTGGCCCGTGGCCCGTAGCCGTACAAATGCTGCGCCGAAAAATTGATGCCGCCGGCAAAGGCCACCTCGCCGTCGATCGCGACCAGCTTGCGGTGCATGCGCCGGAAGATATTCGTGCGCACGCCAAGCAGGCGGCGGCGCGGCGAGAATGTGCAGAAGTGCACGCCCGCCTTGACCAGCTCTGTAATGAATGCAGAGGGCAGGTCGTGCGAGCCGAAGCCGTCCACGGTGACGGCCACGCGCACGCCACGCCGCGCTGCGGCCAGCAAGGCGGCGTGCAATTTCTTCCCTGCCTCGTCATCGAACAGGATAAAAGTTTCCAGTAGCACGCTTTCGCGCGCTCGCGCGATCGCCTCGAATACGCGCGGGAAGTACTCTTCTCCGTTCTCCAGCAGGCGGATGCTGTCGGGGGCGGACGGCAACGGTGTCATGGCCCGGGATTGCGCCGCAAACACCATGCCAGCGCCACGGGTTTCGCCAGGGCCCCTGGGCCGCTCAGCCAGGTCCGCGCCGCCGGCGGACCACCAGGGCCGTCAGCAGCACGCCCGCCAGCAGGCCCGCAGTGCCCACGCCGGCCAGTGTCAGCGGCGGCATGCCGGGATTGGGCGGCGGGCCCGCCTGCTGGGCCAGCGCGCGCCAGTCGGCGGCCGTGATCTGCGTCATGGTGACAGCATTGTCCAGCCCGTACACGCAGACTTCGCCGCCGGGCAGCTTGCAGAAGCGCTCGCGCGGGCAGGCCTTGAGGATTTCCTGCGGCGCGCCCTCGCCGCAGCGGGCGCCGGCGCTGCGCAGGACCTTCAGCGTGACATCGGGATGCCGGGTCAGTTGTTCGGGCATGGCGGCCTCCGTGCAAGGATGGGCGTGGCGTCCTTCAGCGTAGTGCACCGCGCTGCGGGCATCCGGTCTATATGCGCTTCGGGCATATCGGCATGATCAAGAACTCGTTCGCCTCATGACTTGGCTTCCACACAATGGGCTCTCCAACGGACAACCAACGAACAACGAACAACAGGGAGCGTTTTGATGCGATACGGGAAAACAAGACACTGGCAGAGGTGAACCCGGGCAACACCGTATCGCTGCCGAACGACCCCACCAACCTGGCGCGGGCCATTGCCATCCTGCAGCAGGTGGGCTGGGTCACGCTCAAGCCGGGCACCGACCCGATCCGCGCCAGCGAGCGCGACATCGACGCCAACCCGCACAAGCTCAAGCTGATCCAGCTGGAGGCCGCGCAACTGCCGCGTTCGCTCGGCGATGTCGACTACGCCTTCGTCAACGGCAACTTCGCGCTGGCCGCCGGGCTGAAGCTGACCACCGCACTGGCGCTGGAGAAGATTCCCGACTACTACATGAACCTGTTGGCGGTGAAGACGCCGACGTCAGCGAGCCGTTCGTCAAGGACATCAAAGAAGCCCACCAGTCGGCCGAGTTCAAGTCGGTGACGCAGCAGCGCTTCGCTGGCTTCGTGCCGCCGCCGTACCAGCGCTGATCCGTTCGGATCATTGGCGAAGGGGCTCCCGCATGGGAGCTTTTTTTCGCTGGTCGTGCCTGGAACCACTCCCCCCTTGTGCACAGCAAGACAATTGCCGCCGCCATTGCGCCGCAAATACCCTACACTCGACTACACATGCCGCGCGCGCCCACAAAGCACGCCCGGGATCACAACACGACACGCGCATCGAGAGACCTGCCATGTCCATGGTTGCGAGCTTCGAGATCGGCTATACGCGTTATCTCGCCCCGCCGGGCGAACCCCCTTCCCCCACTTCCCCGCCCCCTCCCTTCGCCAGCGACCCTGAGGCGCTGCTGCCGCTGTACCAGGCCATGGTGCTGACGCGGCAGTTTGACCTGAAGGCGATCGCGCTGCAGCGCACCGGCAAGATCGGCACCTTTGCCTCGGCGCTAGGGCAGGAAGCCATCGGCGTCGGCGTGGCCTTCGCGATGCGGCCTGAGGACGTGCTCGTGCCCTCTTACCGCGATCATGCGGCGCAGTTTGTGCGGGGCGTCACGATGACCGAGAGCCTGCTGTACTGGGGCGGCGACGAGCGCGGCAGCGGTTTTGCGGCGGCGCCGCATGATTTTGCCAACTGCGTGCCGATCGGCACGCAGGTGTGCCATGCCGCAGGCGCGGCTTATGCCTTCCAGCTGCGCAGCGAGCCAAGGGTAGCGGTGTGCCTGCTCGGCGACGGCGGCACCTCCAAGGGCGATTTCTATGAAGGCATGAACATGGCCGGCGCGTGGCGCGCGCCGATGGTGATCGTGATCAACAACAACCAGTGGGCGATCTCGATGCCGCGCAGCGGCCAGACCGCGGCGCAGACGCTGGCGCAGAAGGCGATCGCCGCGGGCATACCTGGCGAGCAGGTCGACGGCAACGACGTGGTCGCGGTGCGCCATCGCGTGGGCGAGGCCATCGAGCGGGCCCGCTCGGGCGGCGGCCCCGCGCTGATCGAGGCCATCACCTACCGCTTGGGCGACCACACCACCGCCGACGATGCCTCGCGCTACCGCGACGAGGCCAGCGTCAAGGCGCACTGGCAGGAAGAGCCACTGCTGCGCCTGCGCACGCATCTGCTGTCGCTGAACGCCTGGGACGCCGCGCGCGAAGAGGCGCTGGTCAAGGCTTGCTCGCAGCAGGTGGCGCAGGCAGTGGAAGCCTACCTGGCGCTGCCGCCGCCGGATCCCGCGGCGATGTTCGATTGCCTGTACGCCACCATGCCGCCGGCACTGCAGGCGCAACTGGAGACGGCGCGGCGCTATCCCGCACAGCACGGCTGACGCTTTCATCGTCCCTCGGCCTTCAACGACCAAAGCGAGCGAACCATGGCGGAAATCAATCTGGTCGAAGCAGTCAACCTGGCACTGGGCCATGCGCTGGAGAGCGATCCCGACGTGCTGCTGCTGGGCGAGGACATTGGCGTCAACGGTGGCGTGTTCCGCGCCACCGCGGGACTGCAGGCGCGCTTCGGCGCGGCGCGGGTCATGGATACGCCGCTGGCCGAGGGCGGCATCGTCGGCGCGGCGATCGGCATGGCGGCAATGGGGCTCAAGCCCGTGGCCGAAATCCAGTTCACCGGCTTTATCTACCCGGCCATCGACCACATCATCAATCACGCCGCGCGCATGCGGCACCGCACGCGCGGGCGGTTGAGCTGCCCGCTGGTGGTGCGCTCGCCATGCGGCGCGGGGATCCACGCGCCCGAGCATCATTCGGAAAGCCCGGAAGCGATGTTCGCCCATATGCCGGGGCTGCGCGTGGTGTTGCCGTCTTCGCCCGCGCGCGCGTACGGGCTGCTGCTGGCCGCGATCGCCGATCCCGACCCGGTGATCTTCCTCGAGCCCACGCGGCTGTACCGCCTGTTCCGCCAGGAGGTCGCCGATGACGGCGCGGCGCTGCCGCTCGATACCTGCTTCACGCTGCGCGAAGGCAGCGACATCACGCTGGTGACCTGGGGCGCGATGGTGCAGGAGACGCTGAGTGCCGCCGACGAGCTTGCCGCCGAGGGCGTGAGCGCGACCGTGATCGACGTGGCCACGCTCAAGCCGCTCGACATGCCGACCATCCTCGAAGCGGTGGCGCGCACCGGGCGCTGCGTGATCGTGCACGAGGCGCCGCGCACCGCCGGCTTCGGCGCCGAGATCGCGGCGGAGCTGGCCGATGCCGGGCTGTATTCGCTGGCGGCGCCGGTGCAGCGCGTGGCCGGCTTCGATACCGTGGTGCCGCTGGCTCGGCTGGAATACACCTACCTGCCGAGCGTGGCGCGCATCGCCGACGCGGCTCGCAAGGCCATGGCCGCCTGAGCGACACCAAGCGACACCCAGCGACACCCAGCGACACCCAGCGACACCAAGCCGAGGAAGCGCCGATGAGAGTCTTCAAGCTGCCCGACCTGGGCGAAGGCCTGCAAGAGGCCGAGATCGTGAGCTGGCATGTCAAGGTGGGCGATGCGGTCGCCGCCGACCAGCCGCTGCTGTCGGTGGAGACCGCCAAGGCCATCGTCGAGATCCCCTCGCCCTATGCGGGCACCATCGCCAAGCTGCATGCGCAGCCAGGCGATATCGTCCACCTGGGTGCGCCGCTGGTCGGCTTCGAGGGCGCGGGCGAGGACGCCGATGCCGGCACGGTGGTCGGGTCCGTGCAGGTCGGCACGCGGGTAGCCAGCGAAGCGGCGCCACCGGGCGCGGCCGCACCGGCCGCCGGCATGGCCGCTCGGGTCAAGGCCACGCCCGCGGTGCGCGCGCTGGCGCGGCGCCTCGGCGTCGACCTGGCAATGGCCACCGCGTCGGGGCCGGAGGGCACCGTCATCGCCGCAGACGTCGAACGCGTGGCCGCCACGCTGGCCGAACTGGGCGCGCCCGAGGAACTGCGCGGCGTACGCCGCGCGATGGCGCAGAACATGGCGCGCGCGCAGAACGAGGTCGCCGCGGCCACGGTGATGGACGATGCCGATATCCACGCCTGGCAGGCGGGCGCCGACGTCACCATCCGCCTGGTGCGCGCGCTGGTGGCCGGCTGCCGCGCGGAGCCGGGCCTGAACGCCTGGTACGAGGGGCAGACCGGGCGTCGCCACGTGCTGAAGAAGATCGACGTCGGCATTGCCGCCGACCTGCCCGAAGGGCTGTTCGTGCCGGTACTGCGCGACGTCGGCAACCGCGACGCGGCCGACCTGCGCCATGGGCTCGACCGCATGCGCGCAGACATCCGGGCGCGCACCATCGCGCCGGAAGAGATGCGCGGCAATACCATCACGCTGTCCAACTTCGGCATGATCGCGGGGCGCTATGCGGCACCGATCGTGGTGCCGCCGACGGTGGCGATCCTTGGCGCGGGACGGGTGCGGGACGAGGTGGTCGCCGCCGGCGGCGTGCCGGCGGTGCATCGGGTGATGCCGCTCAGCCTGACGTTCGACCATCGGGTGGTGACCGGGGGCGAGGCGGCGCGTTTCCTGGCGGCGGTGATTGCGGATCTGGAACAGCCCTCCTAGGGCATCGCCCGGAAAGACGCAAGCAAGCCGTGCCGCCCGTCGTGCCGGGAGAGGGGAGCACCATTGGGTTCGGCGAAGTCCACGCTGTATATAATGCGATCGATTCAGCCGGACCGCCCGACACATCCCTCATGGAATCCAAGACCGCCCGCCTCACCATCCTGATCGACCCGGTCAAGAAGAAGGCCTTCGAAACCCTGTGCGCCGCGCAGGATCTGACGCCGTCGCAGGTGGTGCGCCAGCTGATCCGCGATTACCTGGCCCAGCACGGCGTGGAATACGCCACCAAGGCACGGCCTGCCGGCAGCGGTCGGCAAAAGAAATAGATCAGTGCGGGGCGCGCGTGTCCTCGCGCTCCCGTTCCGCAGCACCTTCTCCCGCCAGCACGCCGCAGCGCCGCACCGACTGCGCCAGCGCATCCGCGTAGTTTTCCTGCCCCAGCGCCGCCAGCACCCCGGCCCGCTCCAGCTTTTGCCGCACGCGCGCATTGGCCTCGGCCAGCACCACCGCCACGCCGCGCCGGCGCAGCGTGCGGATCACGGCTTCCAGCGTCTGCAAGCCGGTCATGTCGATGAACGGCACCCGGCCCAGGCGGATCAGCAGCACGCGCGGCTCGGTATGGGTGCGCACCAGCGCCTGCTCACAGGCTTCGACTGCGCCGAAAAAGAACGGGCCGTCAATGGCGTAGACCAGGACGCCGGGCGGCATCCGCTCCGGCAAGGAATCGGCCGCACGCGGCTCGACGCTTAGCTCGCGCTCGATGCCCGTCACGTCCTGGCGCGTCACTTCCACCGAAGCCGACATGCGCCGCAGGAACTGCAGCATGGCCAGGATCACGCCGACATTGACCGCGACCACGAGGTCGGTCAGCACGGTCAGCGAAAAGGTGATCAGCAGGATTGCCACGTCGGCGCGCGGCGCGCGGCGCACCATGCGCGCAAACTGGCGCGCCTCGCTCATGTTCCATGCCACCACGAACAGGATCGCGGCCAGCGTGGCCAGCGGCACGCTCGCGGCCAGCGGGGCCAGGAACAGCAGCACCAGCACCAGTGTCAGCGCATGGGTGATGCCGGCCAACGGGCTGCTGCCGCCGTTGCGGATATTGGTGGCGGTGCGGGCAATGGCGCCGGTGGCGGCAAACCCGCCGAACAGCGGCGCCAGGATATTGGCGATGCCTTGCCCCACCAGCTCCTGGTTGGCATCGTGCCGGGTGCCGGCCATGCCATCGGCCACCACCGCGGACAGCAGCGATTCGATCGCGCCCAGCATGGCGATGGTGAAGGCCGGTCCGGCAAGCTCGATCATGCGCGCCAGCGAGATCTCCGGCAGCGACGGTGCCGGCAGCCCGCGCGGCAGGCCACCGAAGGCGCTGCCGATGGTGGCCACGCCGTCGAAGCGGAACAGCGCCTGCACCGCGGTGGCCACCACCAGCGCCACCAGCGGGCCGGGAACGCGGTGCAGCCAACGGACCCGCGGCGCGCCCAGCACCAGCAGCAGGCTCCCCAGCGCCAGCGCGGTCGTGGCTGCGTGCCACTGCGGCAGCGCCTGCAGCAGGTGCCACAGCTTTTCATGGAAGTAGGTGCCTGCTACCGGCGGCAGCCCGAAGAAGTCGCGCCATTGCCCCACGAAGATGATCACGCCGATGCCGGCGGTAAAGCCCACGATCACCGGGGCGGGAATGTAGCGGATCACGCCGCCCAGCCGCGCCAGGCCCAGCGCCAACAGGATCAGCCCGGCCATCAGCGTGGCCAGCTGCAGCCCGCCGATCCCATGGCGCGCGGTGATGGCGGACAGCACCACGATGAACGCGCCGGTGGGCCCGGCGATCTGCAAGCGGCTGCCGCCGAACATCGACACCGCCAGCCCGGCGACGATGGCCGTGTACAGCCCTTGCTCCGGCTTCGCGCCGGATGCGATCGCGAACGCCATCGCCAGCGGCAGCGCCACCACCCCCACGATCACGCCCGACACCAGGTTGGGCAGCCAGTTGGCGCGGCGGAACAGCCCGGCCTGCCATGCTTCGCGCAGCGCGATCATGCGGAGATTCCTTGCGGTGGGTCTACGTTGGTGGGGGGAGCGGGTGCATGAAATGATAACAACATGCTAATGAACGTGGCATGCGGCGCCGCCATATGCCACTGCTTGCGGCTGCTTGCCCCTTTCTTCCACCGCGCGACATCGCGTCGGCAAGGGCAGCCCGCAAAGGGCGGTGCCACGGCGTTGCAAAGCCAGCACGCGACCTGTCGCTATCACCGGCCAATTCCTATACTGGAGTGGCTCGTCCGGACGGTTCCGGGCGGAACGGCCCGGCGGACACGGCAACTCACTGCAATCGGAGGCCATCATGTTCAAGCACCTCCTTGTCCCCACCGACGGCTCCGCACGCGCCGAAGCGACAGTGGCCCGCGCCATGACCTTCGCCAGCCGCATCGGGGCCCGCGCGACCGGCCTGCATGTGATCCCCGAGTACCACGTAATGACGTACCGGCTGACCGGCCTGCAGGACACCAAGGACTCGTTCGCGGCCGAGGCTGCGCACCATGCCGATACCTTCCTGGCCGCGGTCACGCGTGCTGCCAGCCAGGCCGGCGTGCCGTGCGACACCGTCACCGCCACCGACGACCACCCGTGGCAGGCCATCATCCAGTGCGCGGAGCAGCGCGGCTGCGACCTGATCGTGATGTCGTCGCACGGGCGGCGCGGGTTGCAGGCGTTGCTGATCGGCAGTGAAACGCAAAAGGTCCTGACACACAGCACGATCCCGGTGCTGGTCCTGCGCTAGGCCAGGCAATCGCGCGCGTTGCCGGCCGGCACGCCGGCAGCGCGCTCTTTCCACCCCCATGCCAACTGCAAGGAGCGCAACCATGGCGATTCGACTGGGCGAACAAGCCCCGGATTTCACCGCAGACACCACGGAAGGCAAGCTCAGCTTCCATGAATGGATCGGCGACAGCTGGGCGATCCTGTTCTCGCACCCCAAGGACTTCACGCCGGTATGCACCACCGAACTGGGTTACATGGCGCGGCTCAAGCCAGAATTCGACAAGCGCAACACCAAGATCATCGGCCTGAGCATCGATCCCGTCAGCGACCACCAGCGCTGGGCCAAGGACATCGAAGAGACGCAGGGCGCCGCCATCAACTATCCGATGATCGGCGATGCCGACCTGACCGTGGCCAAGCTCTACGACATGATCCACCCAGAAGCCAGCGACGCCGGACCGCGCACGGCGGTGGACAACGCCACCATCCGCTCGGTGTTCATCATCGGCCCGGACAAGAAGGTCAAGGCCATGCTGGTGTATCCGATGACCGCGGGGCGCAATTTCGATGAGGTGCTACGCCTGCTGGATTCGCTGCAGCTCAATGCCAAGCACACCGTGGCCACGCCCGTGAACTGGAAGCCGGGCGAGGATGTCATCATCCCGACATCGGTTTCGGACGAAGATGCGAAGAAGAAATACCCGCAAGGATTCAAGACGCTGAAGCCCTACCTGCGCACGGTGGAGCAGCCCAAGTAACGGACCGGGAGCGTCCCGGGAGGGAGCAGGCCAGGCAAAGGAGAGAGCGAGCAAGGGAGCGCGGCAGGGCGTGGAGGTCACGCAGGACCGCCGGCAGGCGTCCCGGCAGTTCCGCCGGGACGCCTGCCTTGTCCACAGGATCTATCCACAGCTTCGGTGGATATCCCCCCTCTTGACAACCGCCAAGGGCGCGCCAGCCTTGGCTCGTACTGGAGTGCCCGTTTTATAGGCAAACCGTCAACATACGGGAATGCTTGCAGCCTGAAGGATTTTGTGCCCTGTGCTGCCTAAGGCCACGCAGGTTGTGGTTTCGGGCACCGAACTCAGCCACCAAAACTCGGGCCGCGCCCGCTCAGCGCGTCAGCACCTCGCGGATGGTATCGGCCAGTTCCTTGGCGACGAACTTCGCCACGTAGGCATCCGCGCCCACCTTGCGCACGTGCTCCTCGCTGGCCTCGCCCGACAGTGACGAATGAATCACCACCGGCAGCTGCTTCAAGCGGCTGTCGGCCTTGATCTTGCGCGTCAGCGTAAAGCCGTCCATCTCCGGCATTTCCAGGTCGGTCAGCACCAGCGCAATTTCGTCCCGCACCGACTTGCCGTGGCTGGCCGCCTCGGCGGCGATGCGGTCGAGCAGTTCCCACGCTTCCTTGCCCGACTTGGTCATCAGCACCGGCGCGCCCAGCGCCTTCAGGCCCTGCTCGATCAGGCCGCGTGCCAGCGCGGAGTCGTCGGCGGCGATCACCTTGAGGCCCGGGCGCAGGTTCAGTTGCGGGCCGACCGAGCCTGGCTCGACGTCCGGCTGCCGCGCCGGCAGCACATCGCGCAGGATCTGCTCCACGTCCAGCACCTGCACCAGGCGCGCCTGGTCCGTGCCTGCATCGAGCTTGGCAATGCTGGTGACGTGGCCGGTGCGCACGCTGGCCTCGGCCGAGTGCACCTGGTTCCACTCCAGGCGCACGATTTCCTCCACCGCCTCGACCGCAAAGCCTTGCGTCGAGCGCGCGTACTCGGTCACCAGCAGGATGCCGAGCCCGTTGCGCGGCTTGCATCCCACCAGCCTGGGAAGGTCGATCACGGGAATCACCTGGCCGCGGATATCGGCCATGCCCCGGATCGACGGGTCTGCCCCCACCACGGTCGTCACCGGCGGCATCACCAGGATCTCGCGCACCTTGAACACATTGATGCCGAACAACTCGGACTGCCCGCTGTGCTCGGCATCGCCCAGCCGGAACAGTAGCAGTTCGAACTGGTTGTTGTTGGTGAGGTTAGTCCGTTCGTCGATGTCCCTCATGGAACTGCTCATGCGTTGCTCCCGTGCCGTGCGTTGAATGATCCGTGGCCGCCGTGTGTGCATTGCCCTGCCGCCGCGGCGGCTGGCGGACGGCAGGGGTCATGTCTGGATATCGGCGTGAGGGCTGGAGAGTTAAACGACGCGGCCACGCGCAGGCGCACGGGGAAAAGGGAAGCGGAGCAGCAGCATGCAAATGGCCGTCAGCCGCCCGCCAATGCCTGCAATATATGCACCTCATCCGTTTCCTGAAGCGGCGCATCCAGCCGCATCAACTGCGTCCGATTCACGAACACCCGGATATATGGCCGCAGCTTCCCCTGTTCGTCGACGATGCGAAACCGCATGCCCGGAAACTGCCGGTCGAGGTCGTCCAGCAGCGCGCCGATGTTCGCGCCGTGGGCTTCCACATACTCGCGCTGGCCGGTATAGGAGAACAGCGGCGTGGCAATGCGTACCTGCATGGCTGCCCTCCGACTCAGGCCGGCCGCGCCACGCTGACGGCGTAGACCTGCGGAAGGTGGCTGGCGATGCAGCGCCAGTGCTCGCCTTCGTCGGCACTGGCCCAGATCTCGCCACCGGTGGTGCCGAAGTACACGCCCACCGGCCCATGGCTGTCGGTGGCCATGGCCTGCCGCTTGACCGTGAACCAGCCCTGTTCGGGCGGCAGGCCCCGATCCTGGCGCTGCCAGGTCTCGCCGGCGTCGCGGGTAACATAGGCCGCGGGGTGGCCGCCGGGACTGACGCGCGGCCAGACATCGCTGCCGTCCATCGGGAACACCCACACCGTGCCCGCATCGCGCGGATGCGCCACGATCGGGAAGCCGATGTCGCCCACCTCGGCGGGCATCGCCTCGCCGATGCGCTTCCATACGCCTTCGCGCCGGTCCATGCGATAGATGCCGCAATGGTTCTGCTGGTACAGGATGTCGGGATTGGCCGGGTGCTGCAGCACGCAGTGC
Source organism: Cupriavidus phytohabitans (assembly GCF_017815025.1). Taxonomy (NCBI): domain Bacteria; kingdom Pseudomonadati; phylum Pseudomonadota; class Betaproteobacteria; order Burkholderiales; family Burkholderiaceae; genus Cupriavidus; species Cupriavidus phytohabitans. Next base: position 65,444 of record NZ_JAGIQB010000004.1, on the reverse strand, counting down.
GGGTCCTGGCCGTATTCCGGATTCGGATCGGGCAGGAAGAGGGCCAGGCTGCCGCGGTTCAGCGGTTTCCAGTCGGCGCCGGCGTCGGTGCTCTCGAACACGCCGCCGCTGGACATGCCGATGTAGAGATGACGCTTGTCGCGCGGATCGACCAGCACGGAGTGCATCTTGGGCCCGTCGGGAGTGCCATCCTGTTCGCCGCCGGTCCAGTTGCGCCACATCGGGTGGTCATTGAAGCCCGACACGGGCTCCCACGAGGCGCCGTGGTCGGTGCTGCGGAACAGCCCCTGCGGCGAGGTGCCGGCGTACCAGGCGCCGGGTTCGCTGGCGTGTCCGGGAGTGAGCCAGAACACATGGTCGACCACACGGCCGGTCTCGCCTTCGGGCGCCTTGTCGAAGGCGGGCGGGCGCGTGGCCTCGCTCCAGTTGCGGCCGCCGTCGGCGGAGCGGAACACCGTCGGGCCGAGGTGGCCGGTGCGCGCGGCCATCAGCATTCGCGACGGCTCGCGGGGATCTTGGACGATGTGGTGGATAGTGTGGCCAAGGAAGGCGGGACCTGCCACCTGCCAGTGACCGCGGCTGGCGTCGCTGATCAAAGTCCAGGCACCCTTGGTGGTGGCGACCAGCAGCATGATTGGGCCGGTTTCGGGGGACGTCGTCATCATGGCTCCTGCGGGAAGGCCGTTGAGCGATGCATCCGAGTCTAGTACATGTAGACAGCGTTCACAATTGAGATTGGCGCCGGCACCGTCCCGAAAACCGCGCCGCCCTTCATCAAGCGAGTGGGTAGGCAGCAGATAAAAGCGGATATCGGCACGTTAGCTGGACATCGCCGCACAAATATGGCATAAGCATGGTTCCCCCGATTCCGACTCACCACGTCCGATGTCTCGCATCCTCCGCTTCGCCGCATTGAACCGCCCGGCCCTGCCGGCGGCGGCGTTCGCCGTGACCGCGCAGCAACCGGGCTACGCCATTGACCACGCCGCCCACGGCGAGGTCCGCAGCGCCGTGCTTTTCCTGGCCGTGCGGGCAGCTCGGGACACTACCCTCCAGCAGACCTGAGCTTCCCCGCACGGCACATGGCGCGGATTGCCATCCGGCTTCCGCTTGATCATGCAGCCAGGAGAAAGCCAGTCATGCCTCAGCTCTACCGCCAGACCCTTCTTGCCATGGCGGCGCTTGCCGCCCTTTACCTGCTCCTCGAAACCTGAGGCGCGCCATGGTCCCGTTTCCTTCACTGAGCCTGGTGCCGGCCCTGACGCGTCCGCTGGCATTGCGCATCGACGTGGAACTCGCCCCGGGGCAGATCGAGCGCGAACTGGGCTTGCTCCACGATCGCATCCACCGTCCCGGCGACCGCCTGCACGACATGCCGGCGCTGCCGACAGGCACACCGGCGCTGCGGATGCGCTACCGCGAAGCCGACGGCGAGTACTACGTGTATGTGGAAGATGTGATGCAGCGGCGCCTGGCCGGCTATACCGTGTTCAACCGCCTGATCGAGGTAGGCCGGCGCGCCGATCCATGGGTGCGCGCCGCATACGAAGTTTGCGCCCGCTTACCAGCGCTGCGGCCTGGCCGGGGCGCTATACCGCTGGGCGCTGGACGGCGGGCTGTGCCTGCTGAGCGGCGCCCGCCAGTCGGCCGGCGCGCATGCGCTATGGCAAGTCCTTGGCGCGGATTACCCCGGCGGCTATGTCGACCTGCGCCAGAAGACGCTGACATGGCTGGGCGAGACGGTGAGCCCCCGGGAGCGCGAAGACCTGCACACGCGCCGGCTGCTGCTGGGTCGTGGCTGGACCCTGCAGGCATTCATGGCGCGTACCGGCATGTACTGAGCACCGGCGCGCCACGGAAGCGGCTTTAGAGGTGGATCAGCGGCGCCGCAGCACGCGCGTTGTCAAGGTAGAGCGTCCAGCCGCGGGCGAAGTACTCACGTACACGGGCCGCCAGTGAGCGGCCGCTGCCCATGCGGGCATAGTAATCGACCTCGCGCGCTGGTTCGGCGGTAGCACGGACGGTGGGCCTGGCGTGGGACTTGGACTGCGATGTGGCTTGGGCGGGTTGACGATAAAGCGTATCAGCGAGCACTTGCATGGCATGTTTCCTTTTCCGGATCGGAGGAATGTTCAGTGCCTCGCAATGCACAGCTGACCGGATTTCGGCCAGCCGCGCGAGGCAATTAAGGGTTATCCCTAGTATAGCGAAGTACCTTGCTCGGCATCCGGGTCATTCCCTATATGCCGTATATGGCGCGGGTGATAATGGCCTGCGCCCCGTGCGCCACCTGGCGATGGTTTGGGCCTCGAAGATAACCATCCACCACATCCGGTATTCCCCTCCACGCATGCCGCGCATTCTGCTGCGGTTATGACGAGTCCCTCGCGCTCACCTAGCCTTCAGCCTTGCCCAGATCACGCCCGCACAAGAAGGCAACGACAAGCCGGCACACCGATAAGAGCGGGTTGGCGAGGCTCCAGGCCTGCAGCCCAAAACAGCCAGAACCACGTGAGACAAGCCTGACGACGCACCGCACGACGGACGTTGCAGAGCCCCTGCAAGGAGACAGTTCATCATGATCGAGCAGCCCTATCCGTCGTCGGCGACGGAAGCCGATGCGGCACGCCCCAACGTTCCCGAGGTCCGGAACCGGCTCGACGCCTATTTCGAGATCAGCGCGCGCGGCAGCACCCAGCGCAAGGAAGTGGTGGCGGGCATCACCACCTTCATGGCAATGGTCTATGCGGTCTTCGTCGTGCCCGGCATGCTGGGCAAGGCCGGCTTCGACACCAGCGCGGTCTTTGTCGCGGTGTGCCTGACCACCGCCTTCGGCTCGCTGCTGATGGGCCTGTGGGCCAAGCTGCCGATCGCAATCGGCTGCGCCATTTCGCTGACCGCGTTCATGGCCTTCGGCCTGGTGCTGGGCCAGGGCCTGTCCCCGGCGGTCGCGCTCGGCGCGGTGTTCCTGATGGGCTTGATCTTCACCGCGATCTCGGTGACCGGGGTGCGCTCCTGGATCCTGCGCAACCTGCCGGCGGGCGTGGCACATGGCACGGGCATCGGCATCGGCCTGTTCCTGCTGCTGATCGCCTCCAACGAAGTCGGCCTCGTGGTCAAGAACACCCACCCCGGCCTGCCGGTCGCGCTGGGCAAGATCACCTCGTTCCCGGTGGTGATGTCGGTGCTGGGCCTGGCAGCGATCTTCGGCCTGGAGCGGCGCAAGGTGCCGGGAGGCATCCTGCTGGTGATCATCGCGATCTCTGCACTAGGCCTTGTCTTCGATCCGGCGGTGAAGTTCACCGGCGTGTTCGCGCTGCCGTCGCTGAGCGCACCGGGCCACGCATCGCTGATCGGCGCGATGGATCTGCGCGGCGCGCTGACCGCGGCGGTACTGCCGAGCGTGCTGGCGCTGGTGATGACCGCCGTGTTCGACGCCACCGGCACCATCCGCGCCGTGGCCGGGCAAGCCGGGCAACTCAACGCCGCCGGCCATATCCACAACGGCGGCCGCGCGCTGACGGCGGACTCGGTCAGCTCGATCTTCTCCGGCTTCTTTGGCGGCGCACCGGCCGCGGCCTATATCGAATCGACGGTCGGCGTGGCCGCGGGCGCCAAGACCGGCCTGACCGCCGTGGTGGTGGGCCTGCTGTTCGTGGCGGTGATGTTCTTCTCGCCGCTGGCGGCACTGGTGCCGTCGTACGCCACCGCGCCGGCGCTGATGTACGTGGGCCTGCTGATGCTGTCCAGCGTCAGCCGCCTGCATATGGATGACCTGGTCGATGCGCTGGCCGGCCTGGTCTGTGCGGTGTTTATCGTGCTGACCTGCAATATCGTCACCGGCATCATGCTGGGCTTCTGCACCCTGGTGGTCGGCCGCGTGATCGCCGGCGAAGGGCGCAAGCTCAATGTCGGCACCGTCGCCATCGCGGTGGTGCTGGCAGCCTTCTATGCCGGCGGCTGGGCGATCTGATCCTGCCTGACGCATCCCGGGCAACCGGCCCGGGACGTCCACGACAAGTTGTCTCCTCCACCGCGATCCAGGTGGATTTCAAGCCCGGGCTTCCTGCTTTCCCGGGCTGTTTTTTTGGTGCGCAAATTACTGCGCCCCCTGCATTGCCGCCGTATCCATGTACACCAGTTCCCAGACATGGCCATCGAGGTCCTGGAAGCCATGCCCGTACATAAATCCCAGGTCCATCGGCGGCTTGTAGGTATTGCCGCCCGCGGTCACTGCGGCATTCACCATTTCATCGACGCGCGCACGGCTTTCCATCGACAGGCAAACCAGCACTTCGGTGAATTTGCGCGCATCGCAAATGTCATTCGGCGAAAAGCTGCGAAACTTGGCTTCGGTCAGCAGCATCACGAAAATGTTCTCGCCAACGACCATGCAGGTGGCGGTGTCATCGGTAAATTGGGGATTGAAGGTAAATCCAAGACTGGTAAAGAACGAGATCGACTCTTGCAGGTCGCGTACTGGCAAATTGACAAAGATCTGCTGGTTCATGACGTCTCCGCGGAAAGGTTGCGCAATGCAGAGAACCAGTCTAGGTGCAAAAACCGGCAGCTCCAGCTTTTTTCCTTTGGCGGAAATTGGAGCGGCGGCATTGCCATTTGCCGCAGTACGGGCGCCGCAATGGCACTCAACGACCAATCAATCCGTGCAATCCCCGTTATTTTTTGTAAAATTTTTATGTCAACCGCGGCCTGAAGTTCTAGTACCATGCAGCGGCCTAATTGCAGAAAGGGGAAATAAATGGCGACATACAAGCAACTCCTGGCTGAGAAGGAAGCGCTGGAAGCGAAGCTGAATGAAGTGCGCGCGACGGAAGTCGCCGGCGTGATCGACAAAATCCGCGAACTGATGACCGAATATGGCCTGACCGCGGAAGACATCATGCCCCGGCGCAAGCGCGGCCGCCCCGCGGGTTCCGCCGTCAAGAAGACGGCTTCGGGCTCGGCGCTGCCGCCCAAGTACATGGATCCCAAGACCGGCAAGACCTGGTCCGGCCGTGGCCGCGCCCCGGCATGGCTGGGCAAGCGCCCCGAGCGCTTCCTGATCGAGCAGTAATCCCGCCCGCCGGGCAGGCGAGGGCCTGCCTGCGCGCTATCGTTCCGCCCCCGCCCAGGGCGCCGTCACAGCGTCTGGCACACATACTCCTTGCGCAGCGCGCGGAATCCCTTCTGCGTCGGCTCCGCCGTCAGGCGCGCGCCGCCACCTTCCAGTGGCTGCATCCGCAATACCTGCGCCGAGCACTGGCTCGCGGCCTCGTCACGCTGATACCGGATTTCATAGAGCGCCCCCGGCGCTGGCACGAACGACACCCCGGCCGCGCAACGCTGCTCCGGCAACGGCGGCTCGGCGACGGAGGTCACGGCCACGTAGATGCGCCGGCCTGCCTCGACCAGACGTTCGCGCGTGCGTGCCGGCGGCTCGGGTGAGCGCCCCGGCAGGCCCAGCTCGCGCTCCCGGCCCATTGCCGACAACTGCTTGCCCGTGCCAGCCAGGACCAGCGGCCGTGCCGGCACCGGGCACCTGGCCGGGTCGACCACCGCGAATGAGGTGATTTCTTCGGTATTGGTCAGCAACCGCACGCTGGCCGTGGGGGCGCCCGACGGCACCCGGTATTGCGCCACGCAGCCACATAGCGTCGCGCTCGCGGCCAAGGTGGCCAGGCATGTCAGGCGAGAGGGCACTGCGGACGACCGTTCATGGCGCATGGCGGCAGGCAGTTTGGCATTGCGGTTATGCCAGTCGAGAAAGCTGGCAGCAGGAAAGCGGCAACTTCCGCGAAGATAGACCAGGATCATGCGCGATATCGGCACGAACGGAATCCGGTGCAGACACCGTCACCGCTTGCGCAGGGTTACCCTGCCCCCAAAACTGTGCAGCATACCGGTTTCCGGCGGATTCCGGCAGCCGCACAAACCCATGTTGAAAACCCTGCCGTGATATCCACAGAATCTGTGGATATCCTGCCCGCCTCCTCCCCGGAAGCCTTGGTCTGTGCGGAAACGCACCGGACCGCACAAATTTTAGGCAACAGCTGTATTGACCCGCGCATCGACCCTCGTTACCCCCGGTCGACGCCCTCCCGCAGAGCCGCGCCCCGCCCCTTGCCAGCCCGCTGGTTGCGCTGCCTTGACCACACATCTTCCCCCCGCGTGCCCTTGAAGGCGCCGCGACCACCGCGTAATCTCAGTCTTACCGGGGGCTAGCACAGGCGCCTTGCGCCGATTTGCCAGCCAATAACGATGCCACTACAAGAGCCAATCCAGGCCAGGCCGTTCCCTCGTGACCTGCTGCACGCGCTGCGTGAAGGCGGTTACGACGTGTCGGCGCTCGTGCCTGCTCCGGAATCCGATCCCGAAACCTCTTCCACCCCGGACACGTCCGAGGCCGGGCCCCAGGAGGCGAGCCACCTGCTGTGCGCGGTCTACCGGGCCACCGGCGATCCCGCCATCGGCCTGTGGCTGGGCAGCCGGATGCAGCCCGACCTGCTAGGCCTGGCAGGCATGCCGGCCATGGCGGGCCCGTCGCTGGGCACGGCGCTGCGGCGGATCGCACGCTACCAGAAGCTGATGATGGGCGACCGCATCGAACTGCGCCGGCAGGGCGAAGAGGCCTGGGTCTGTATCCGCCCGAGCGAACCGGAGGCGCCTGACACCCGCCCGCGCATCGACATGGAGTTGTGCTCGCTGCTGGCCTTCGGGCGCCAGTTCACGCGCAAGCCGCTGCATCCGCTGCGGGTCTCGCTGCGCATCGGCCAGCCCGACTGGCACCTGCGCTATACCGAGGCCTTCGATTGCCCGGTGCGCTTTGGGGAGCCGGAAGACGCGATCGTGTTCGGCCGGCGCGACCTGGCGCTGCGCCTGGTCGCCCGCGCCCACAGCCGGCCGGCGGCGTCCGCCGCCACGCGCGACGCACGGCACGCGGCGGCATCGCTGGACGACGTGCGCGCCGCCCTGCACCAGCTGGCCGGCGTGCGCGCGCTGAGCCTGGCCGCGGTGGCGCGCCACCTCGACATCAGCGAACGCACGCTGCAACGCCGGCTGATGGCGGCAGGCACGGGCTTCCGCGCGTTGTGCGAGGATGTGCGTCGCGAGCTGGCCGGGCGATACCTGACCGAGGGCAATATGTCACTCGGAGAAATCGCTTTCCGGCTCGGCTTCGACGATGCCAATTCGTTCTTCCGCGCCTTCCGCCGCTGGACGGGCATGACACCGGGCGACTACCGGCGCTCGGCGGCGCACGCTTGCCCCTGATCCTCTGGTTCAACCCGGCTTGCCGTCCACCCGTGGGCGCGCAAGCCGCGGCGCATAGGCCAGTGCATAGAGGCCGAACCCTGCCACCCAGCACGCCCCGGCGCCCCAGATCCAGTGCAGGTAGCCGGCGGGCCACGCCATCGGACCGAATACACGCAATACCGCGGCCATGGCAATCAGCCAGTACGCCACCGTTTCCGTGCGGCCGGCTACCAGCATGCGCCCGGTGTGGCCCAGCGCGGTGCGCGTGATCATGGCGATGATGGCCACGCCGAGCACGCCCACCGTGAACGCATGGGTCGCCAGCCCGGCCATCACCAGGCCCAGCGCACCGAGTGCCTGCAGCAGCAACGCTACCGGCAGCCATGCATAGGCGAGGTGCAGCACCCACAGCAGTGGCCGGTTGCCGACCGCATAGCCGCGCCATCCCGCCACGCGCAGCGCCAGCACGCCGGCGGCGAGCAGGGACAGCGCCGCGGCCAGCCATCCCGGCAACGGCAGCAATCCCGAGGCCAGCCCCAGCACCGTCGCCGGGATCACCATCCGATCGACCTGCTGGTACTGCCGCAGGCGGAAGCCGGGAATCGCGTTGGTGGTGAACATGGGGATCACGCGGCCGCCGATCACCACCACGAACAGCGTCACCAGCGCCACGCCGGCGCGACAGGCATGCAGCGCCGCAGCGTCATGCCCGCCGGCCTGCAGCCACAGTGCGGCGATGTTGGCCACGGCGAGCAGCCACAGCGCCAGCGCGAGCGGGTAGTTGCGCCGGTTGCCGGCCCTGGCCAGCGTGCGCGTGAAGGCCAGCGCAGCCAGCGGCAGGAATGCGCCTTCAATAGCGAAGGCAATGGTGCCCGGCACCACCCACATGCCAACGCGTCCCGCTAGCCACAGCAGGAACAGCACCGCAAGCGCCGCGCCGGTCGGCGTCGGCTGGCCGGTCCAGGCGCGTCCCGCCGTGAACAGGAAGCCCACCACGATCGCCGCGGCAAAGCCGAACACCATCTCGTGCGCGTGCCAGAACATCGCGGGCAGCACCGGCGCCGACCCGACCGACTGCATTCCCGCGAGCATTGCTGACCATGCCGCGATTGCCAGCGCGGCAAAGGCCGCGCCGCCCAGGTAGAACGGCCGGAACCCCAGCGCGAACAAGGCGAAGCCGCGTGGCGGCGGTCCGGCAGGTGTCTTGCCCGAGGGCGATGGCCGGGGAGGAAGGATCGGGATGGTTTCCATGGCGGGCGGAACGGGTCGGTATCTCTGGTGAATCCGGCAGTGCCGGGGCGGCATACGTCAGATTCTTGATCTGGCGCAGGATTGCCGCAAGCACGCAAACGGGTGCCATGCGTGCCGCAATCACGATAGCACCAGCGCCGCGCCACCAACCTCCGCCGGTAGAACTAACTCCAACGACAGATCGTTACATGTGGCGCGCTGTGCTGCCGGCGAATAGGCAGCACCAGTGGCGGCCCCTACTCTGGCATCACCCCCGCCAAAGTTGACACAGGAGCATGGCCATGGCCACCCAAACACGCGCGCTGGAACCCGTTCCGGCCGGCGCGGCAATAACGCTGGCGTCCAGTACTTTCGCATTCACCATCTGCTTTGCCGTCTGGATGCTGTTCGCCGTCCTCGGCATCCCGCTCAAGCAGCAACTCGGCCTCAACGACACGGAATTCGGCCTGCTTGCAGCCACGCCGGTGCTGAGCGGCTCGCTGATCCGCGTGCCGCTGGGCATCTGGACCGACCGCTTCGGCGGCCGCATCGTCTTCTTCGCGCTGATGCTGGCGACGGTGATCCCGATCTGGCTGATCTCCTACGCGCACAGCCTGTGGCAACTGCTGGTGCTGGGCCTGTTCGTCGGGCTCGCGGGCGGCTCTTTCTCGGTCGGCACACCCTACGTGGCGCGCTGGTTCCCGCGCTCGCGCCAGGGCCTGGCGATGGGCATCTTCGGCGCCGGCAACTCGGGCGCGGCGCTGACCAAGTTCGTCGCGCCGGCGATGATCCTGGCGGCCGGCACCTGGACCATCGTCCCGCGCGTGTATTCGGTGGCGATGCTCGTCACCGCGCTGCTGTTCTGGGTGTTCTCGCGCAGCAACCCGGCGCACGTGGTCAAGTCCGGCGTGGGCTGGCGCGAGCAGCTGGCGGTCATGCGCGACCCGCGCGTGTGGCGCTATTCGCAGTACTACTCGGTGGTGTTCGGCGGCTATGTCGGCCTGTCGCTCTGGATGACCAAGTACTACATCGGCGAGTACGGCTTCGACATCAGGACCGCCGCCTTCCTGGCCGCCTGCTTCTCCCTGCCCGGCGGCGTGCTGCGCGCCATCGGCGGCTGGATCTCCGACCGCTACGGCGCACACCGCACCACCTGGTGGGTGATGTGGCTGAGCTGGGTCGGCTTCTTCCTGCTGAGCTATCCGCAGACCGACTTCATCGTCCAGACCACCAGCGGCCCGCAAGGCTTCCGCATCGCGCTGACGCCCACGGTATTCACCATCCTGCTGTTCGTGGTCGGCATCGCCTTCGCCATCGGCAAGGCCTCGGTATTCAAGTTCATCTCCAACGATTTCACGCACAACATCGGCGCGGTTTCCGGCGTGGTCGGCCTGGCCGGCGGCCTGGGCGGCTTCATCCTGCCGATCCTGTTCGGCATGCTGGCCGACCTGACCGGCGTGCGCAGCAGCTGCTTCATGCTGATGTACGGCACGGTATGCGTGAGCCTGGTGTGGATGCACTACAGCCAGCGCGCTGAACGCCAGCGCAAGGCACAGGCCGTCGGCCTGACACAGGCAGCAGCCTGATTGCTCACCTCCAACCGCGCCTCCGCGCTTTCACCACCAAGGCACACCTATCATGACCTCATCCGTACTCACCCGCTGGGAGCCCGAGAACGTGGCGTTCTGGCAAAGCGAGGGCGAGCGCATCGCCTATCGCAACCTGTGGATCTCGATCCCCGCGCTGATGCTGGCGTTCGTGGTCTGGATGCTGTGGAGCGTGGTCGCCGTCAACCTCGACCGCGCCGGCTTCCAGTTCACCAAGAACCAGCTGTTCTGGCTGACCGCGCTGCCGGCGCTATCCGGCGCCACACTGCGCATCTTCTATTCCTTCCTGGTGCCGGTGTTCGGCGGGCGCCGCTTCACCGCGATCTCCACCGCGCTGCTGCTGATCCCCGCGCTGGGCATGGGCTTCGCGCTGCGCGACCCGTCCACGGGCTATCCCACGCTGCTGGTGCTGGCGCTGCTGTGCGGGCTGGGCGGCGCCAACTTCAGCTCGTCGATGGCCAATATCAGCTTCTTCTTCCCCAAGGCGAAGAAGGGACTGGCCACCGGGCTGAATGCCGGCATCGGCAACCTGGGCGTGTCGGTGGTGCAGTTCGTCACGCCGCTGGTGGTGTCGCTGGTGGTGTTCGGCGCGCTCGGCGGCGAGCCGCAGCAATACCAGGCCAACGGCACCACGCAGAACCTGTGGCTGCAGAACGCCGGCTTTATCTGGGTGCCGTTCATCGTGGTGTCGGCACTGGCCGCGTGGTTCGGCATGCATGACATCGCCGATGCAAAGGCGTCGTTCGCCGAGCAGGCCGTGATCTTCAAGCGCAAGCACAACTGGCTGATGTGCTGGCTGTACGTGGGCACCTTCGGCTCGTTCATCGGCTTCTCGGCCGGGCTGGCGCTGCTGACCAAGTCGCAGTTCCCAGGCGTGAACCCCACCGCCTATGCCTTCCTGGGGCCGCTGGTGGGTGCCCTGACGCGTCCGGTGGGCGGCTGGATCTCCGACAAGCTCGGCGGTGCGCGCGTCACGCTTTGGACCTTCGTCGGCATGATCGCGGCGGTGTTCGCCGTGCTGGCAGCGCTGCCGCATGACGGCGCCGGCGGCAACTTCACCTACTTCCTCGCGGCCTTCATCGCATTGTTCGCGCTGACCGGCATCGGCAACGGTTCGACCTTCCGCATGATCCCGGTGATCTTCCTGACCGAGCGCCAGCGCGCCGCCAGGGGCAAGGGCGACATCGCGCAACGCCAGGCGCTGCAGGATGCCGCCAAGGAATCCGCCGCGGTGCTGGGCTTCTCCGGGGCAATCGGCGCGTACGGCGGATTCTTCATCCCCAAGAGCTTCGGCACCTCGCTGGAGCTGACCGGCGCACCGGATACCGCGCTGTACTGCTTCATCGCCTTCTATGTCAGCTGCGTGCTGGTGACGTGGTGGTACTACGCGCGCCGCAACGCGCCGATGCCCTGCTGACCCCCTTGCCGGCCGGACTAGTTCTTCGGAACTAGTCCCGCGCCCGGCACCTCCCCCGATCGCCATGCGGCGGCAGTTCCACCAGCGAATTGGCTGCCGCCCCGCTCCCCCATAAGCTCAAGGTGTCCCTGCAAACGCTCCCGCATCCTCCGGAGCGCCGCAGAAAAGCCTCGCGGAGAACAAGCAAATGAGTCATTTCCTGGATCGACTGAAGTTCATGTCGCGCGTCAAGTCCACCTATGCGGACGGCCACGGCGCGGTGGTGAACGAAGACCGCAAGTGGGAAGACGGCTACCGCAGCCGCTGGCAGCACGACAAGATCGTGCGCTCCACCCACGGCGTGAACTGCACCGGCTCCTGCTCCTGGAAGGTCTACGTGAAGAACGGCCTGATCACCTGGGAAACGCAGCAGACCGACTACCCGCGCACGCGCCCGGACCTGCCCAACCACGAGCCCCGCGGCTGTCCGCGCGGCGCGTCGTACAGCTGGTACGTCTACTCCGCGCAGCGCGTCAAGTACCCGATGATCCGCGGCCGCCTGATGGAGATGTGGCGCGAGGCCCGCAAGACCATGGACCCGGTCGCCGCCTGGGAATCGATCAGCCAGGACCCGAAGAAGGCGGCGCGCTACAAGAGCGTGCGCGGCCAGGGCGGCTTCGTGCGCGCCGACTGGAACACCGCCACCGAGATGATCGCCGCGGCCAACGCCTTCACCGTGAAGAAGTTCGGCCCGGACCGCGTGGTCGGCTTCTCGCCGATCCCGGCCATGTCGATGGTCTCGTACGCCGCCGGCGCGCGCTACCTGAGCCTGCTCGGCGGCGCCTGCCTGTCGTTCTACGACTGGTACTGCGACCTGCCGCCGGCCAGCCCGCAGATCTGGGGCGAACAGACCGACGTGCCCGAATCGGCCGACTGGTACAACTCGACCTACCTGATGGTGTGGGGCTCCAACGTGCCGCAGACGCGCACGCCTGACGCGCACTTCTACACCGAAGTCCGCTACAAGGGCACCAAGACCGTCGCCGTCTCCTCCGACTTCGGCGAGATGGTCAAGTTCGGCGATATCTGGCTGGCGCCGAAGCAAGGCACCGATGCCGCGCTGGCGATGGCCATGGGCCATGTGGTGCTGAAGGAATTCCACGCCAGCGGCAAGTCCGCCTACTTCCGCGACTACATCAGACAGTACACCGACATGCCGATGCTGGTGCTGCTGCGCCAGAACCAGGACAACGGCGATACGCTGGTGCCCGACCACTTCCTGCGCGCCTCGAACCTGGCCGACAACCTCGGCGAAGCCAACCATCCCGAGTGGAAGACGCTGCAAATCGACGAGGCCACCGGCGAGATCGTCGCACCCAACGGCTCGATCGGCTTCCGCTGGGGCGAGGCCGCGCACAACGGCGGCGAGAAGGTGGGCCGCTGGAACCTGGAAATGAAGGACGGCGGCAGCGGCCGCGCGGTCGAGCCGCGCCTGTCGCTGCTCAGCCACCACGATGAGGTGGTGGAAGTCGGCTTCCCCTATTTCGGCGGCGAACACGACGAACTGCTGCGCCGCCGCGTGCCGGCGCGCCGCATCACGCTGGCCGACGGCAGCACCGCGCTGGTGGCGACCGTGTACGACCTGCAGATGGCCAACTACGGTGTCGACCAGGGCCTGGGCGGCCCCAATGTGGCGACCTCGTATGAAGACGACGTGCCCTACACTCCCGCCTGGCAGGAAAAGCACACCTCCGTGCCGGCCCGCCTGGTGATCCAGGTGGCGCGCGAGTTCGCCGACAACGCCGACCGCACGCAAGGCAAGAGCATGGTGATCGTCGGTGCCGCGCTGAACCATTGGTACCACAACGACATGATCTACCGCGGCATCGTCAACCTGCTGATGATGTGCGGCTGCATCGGCAAGAGCGGCGGCGGCTGGGCCCATTATGTCGGACAGGAAAAGCTGCGCCCGCAATTCGGCTGGGCCCCGCTGGCCTTCGGCCTGGACTGGTCGCGCCCGCCGCGCCAGATGAACGGCACCTCGTTCTTCTACAACCACACCAGCCAGTGGCGCCACGAGAAGCTGGCCGTCGACGAGATCCTGTCGCCGACCGCCGACCGCAAGCGTTATGACGGCCTGTCGCTGCTGGACCTGAACGCCAGGTCCGAGCGCATGGGCTGGCTGCCGTCGGCGCCGCAGCTCGGCACCAATCCGCTTGACGTGGTCGACGCCGCCGAACGAGCGGGCAAGGATCCGGTGGCCTATACCGTCGAACAACTGAAGTCGGGCGCACTGCAGTTTGCCTGCGATGATCCGGACAATCCTGCCAACTTCCCGCGCAACATGTTCGTGTGGCGCTCCAACATCCTGGGCAGCTCTGGCAAGGGACATGAGTATTTCCTGAAGTACCTGCTCGGCACCCAGAACGCCGTGTTCGGCGACGAAAACGATGCGATCACGCCGAGCGAAGTCACCGTGCGCCCGGCCGCCGAAGGCAAGCTCGACCTGCTGACCGTGCTGGACTTCCGCATGAGCACCACCTGCCTGTATGGCGACATCGTGCTGCCGACGGCGACCTGGTACGAGAAGGACGACCTCAACACGTCCGACATGCACCCCTTCATCCACCCGCTGTCCGAAGCCGTGCAGCCGCTGTGGGAAAGCAAGACCGACTGGGAGATCTACAAGGCCATCGCGAAGAAGTTCAGCGAGATCGCCGGCCCGTACCTGGGCACGCGCAAGGACCTCGTCTGCACGCCGCTGCTGCACGATACCCCGGGCGAACTGGGCCAGCCGTTCGAGCCGAAGGACTGGAAGGCCGGCGAGTGCGACCTGATCCCGGGCAAGACCGCGCCGTCGATGACGGTGGTCGAGCGCAACTACGCGGACATCTACAAGAAATTCACCTCGATCGGCCCGCTGCTCGACAAGCTCGGCAATGGCGGCAAGGGCATCAACTGGAATACCCAGCATGAGGTGAAGGAAATCGGCGATCTGAGCCACACGGTGACGGAGCCCGGCGTGAGCCACGGCCGGCCGAAGCTCGAAACGGCAATCGACGCCGCCGAGATGATCCTGACCTTCGCGCCCGAAACCAACGGCCACGTTGCCGTCAAGGCGTGGGAAGCGCTGTCGAAGATCACCGGCCGCGACCACACCCACCTGGCGGAGGGGCGCGAGCACGACAAGATCCGCTTCCGCGACGTGCAGGCGCAGCCGCGCAAGATCATCTCCGCGCCGACGTGGTCGGGGCTGGAGTCGGAAGAGGTTAGCTACAACGCCGGCTACACCAACGTGCACGAGCTGATCCCCTGGCGCACGCTGACCGGCCGCCAGCAGTTCTACCAGGACCACCGCTGGATGCTGGACTTCGGCGAAGGCGCCTGCGTGTACAAGCCGGCCATCGACACCAAGACCGTGGCGCCGATGCTGGGCAAGAAGCCCAACGGCAACCCGGAACTGGTGCTGAACTGGATCACGCCGCACCAGAAGTGGGGCATCCACTCCACCTACTCCGACAACCTGCGCATGCTGACGCTGTCGCGCGGCGGCCCGCACGTATGGATCTCGGAAGCCGAGGCCAAGGCCAACGGTATCCGCGACAACGACTGGGTCGAGGTATTCAACGTCAACGGCACGCTGACGGCTCGCGTGGTGGTGTCGCAGCGCGTACCGAAGGGCATGTGCCTGATGTACCACGCCCAGGAAAAGATCGTGAACGTGCCCGGGGCCGAAACCAGCGGCATGCGCGGTGGCATCCATAACTCGGTCACGCGCGCCGTGACCAAGCCCACGCACATGATCGGCGGCTACGCGCAGCTGGCCTATGGCTTCAACTACTACGGCACCGTGGGCAGCAACCGCGATGAATTCGTGATCCTGCGCAAGATGAAGAAGGTCGACTGGCTCGAAGGGCCGCTCGTGGAATCGAACAAGGAAGGAGCAACGCAATGAAGATCCGCGCCCAGGTGGCCATGGTGCTGAACCTCGACAAGTGCATCGGCTGCCATACCTGCTCCGTGACCTGCAAGAACGTCTGGACCAGCCGCGACGGCGTCGAGTACGCGTGGTTCAACAACGTCGAGACCAAGCCCGGCATCGGCTATCCCAAGGAATGGGAGAACCAGGACAAGTGGCAGGGCGGCTGGAAGCGCAATGCCGACGGCACGCTGGAGCCGCGCCAGGGCGGCAAGCTGAAGATCCTGGCGAACCTGTTCGCCAACCCCAACCTGCCGCAGATCGACGAGTACTACGAGCCCTTCACCTACGACTACGAGCACCTGCAGAAGGCGCCGCTGTCGCAGACCCCGCCGACCGCGCGCCCGGTCTCGGTGCTGACCGGCCGCAAGATGGAAAAGATCGAGTGGGGCCCGAACTGGGAAGACGACCTCGGCGGCGAGTTCAGCTCGCGCGGCCGCGACAAGCTCTTCGATGACGTGCAGAAGGAGATGTACTCGACCTTCGAGAACACCTTCATGATGTACCTGCCGCGCCTGTGCGAGCACTGCCTGAACCCGGCCTGCGTGGCCTCGTGCCCCTCCGGCTCGATCTACAAGCGCGAGGACGACGGCATCGTGCTGGTCGACCAGGACAAGTGCCGCGGCTGGCGCATGTGCATCTCGGGCTGCCCGTACAAGAAGATCTATTTCAACTGGCAGAGCGGCAAGGCCGAGAAATGCCTGTTCTGCTATCCGCGCATCGAGGCCGGCCAGCCTACGGTCTGCTCCGAGACCTGCGTCGGCCGCATCCGCTACCTCGGCGTGATGCTGTACGACGCCGACCGCATCGAGCAGGCCGCGTCGGTGGCCGACGAGCGCGACCTGTACCAGTCGCAGCTCGACGTGTTCCTCGACCCGCACGACCCGGCGGTGCAGGCCGAGGCGCTGCGCCAGGGCATCCCGCAAGGCTGGCTCGATGCCGCGCGCAAGTCGCCGGTCTACAAGATGGCGTGCGAGTGGAAGGTCGCCTTCCCGCTGCACCCGGAGTACCGCACGCTGCCGATGGTCTGGTACATCCCGCCGCTGTCGCCGATCCAGTCTGCGGCCGAAGCGGGCCACATGGGCATGAACGGCATCATCCCCGACGTCAAGAGCCTGCGCATCCCGGTCAAGTACCTGGCCAACCTGCTGACCGCGGGCGACGTGATGCCGGTGCTGTCGGCACTGGACCGCATGCTGGCGATGCGCGCCTACAAGCGCTCGCAGGTGGTGGACGGCGTGCAGGACCTGGACGTGCTCAGGCAAGTGGGCCTGACGCCCGCGCAGGTCGAGGACATGTACAAGACCATGGCCATCGCCAACTACGAGGACCGTTTCGTGATCCCGTCCTCGCACAAGGAAATGGTCGAGGACAGCTTCAATGACAAGGCCAGCTGCGGCTTCACCTTCGGCAACGGCTGCTCGGGCGGCACCTCGGATGGCGCGCTGTTCGGCAAGAAGCCGCAGGGCAGCGTGCATTTTGTCGACATGCCCAAATCGCGCAAGAAGGCCGTGATGAGCTGAGCGCTCGCGAACGAACCGGAGAAGAACATGTCCCTCTATCCCATCCTCAGCGCGCTGCTCGGCTATCCCGAGCAGGACCTGCTTGACGCGCTGCCCGAGATCGACGCCCTCCTGGCCGAATGGCCGCAGGCGCGCGACATGCTGGCGCCGGTGACCGGCATGCTGCGCGGCGAGACGCTGATCACGCTGCAGGAAAACTATGTCGCCACCTTCGACCGCAACCCATCGCACTCGCTGCACCTGTTCGAGCATGTACACGGCGAAAGCCGCGACCGCGGGCAGGCCATGGTCGACCTGATCGACGAATACCGGCGCGACGGCTTCGAGCCGGCGGCGTCGGAGCTGCCGGACTACGTGCCGCTGTTCCTGGAGTTCCTCGGCGCGCTGAGCGCCGATGGCAAGGACGAACGCGCCGAGTACCTGCTGGGCGAGGCAATCCACGTGCTGGCCGCGATCGGCGACCGGCTCGCGCGCAACCAGAGCCCGTACGCCGGCGTGTTCGCCGTGCTGCGCACGCTGACCGACGTGCAGCCGCAACCGCAGCAGGAGCCGCCGGTGCGGGACATGGACGAGGCGCTGGAGACCTTCGGTCCGGGCGCCGATGGCGTGGAGCCGCTGCTGGCGCCGCAGGCCGGGCCGCAGGCGGTGAAGTTCTATCCGCGCGGCACGGCGCCGGTTCCCGCGCATTGCTGAAACACCCGGCAAGGCAACCCGAACACCAGACATTGGGCTAACACCATGGCAACGCTTCATCAATTCCTCTACGGCATCTACCCCTACATCGCTGCCGCCATCTTCCTGTTCGGCAGCCTGGCCCGCTTCGAGCGCGAGCAGTACACCTGGAAGACCGACAGCTCGCAGGTGCTCTACCGCGGCAACCTGCGCATGGGCAACATCCTGTTCCACGTCGGCATCCTGGGCCTGTCCTTCGGCCACCTGGTCGGCCTGCTGACTCCGGTGGCGGTATGGGACGCGCTGGGTGTCTCGCACGGCTTCAAGCAAGGCGTGGCGATGGCCGCCGGCGGCGTGATGGGCACCATGTGCCTGGCCGGCCTGCTGATCCTGCTGCACCGCCGCCTGACCAATGCCCGCGTGTCCGCCGTGACCCGCACCGGCGACAAGGTGCTGCTGCTGTGGTTGCTGGTAACGCTGCTGCTGGGCCTGTCCACCATCTTCGAATCGGCCAGCCACATGGACGGCCACATGATGGTGCAGCTGATGACGTGGGCCCAGCACCTCGTCACGCTGCGCGGCGATGCCGCCAGCTATATCGCCGACGCGCCGCTGCTGTTCAAGGCGCACCTGTTCATGGGCATCACGCTGTTCGCGATCTTCCCGTTCACGCGGCTGGTGCATGTGTGGAGCGGCTTTGCGTCGGTCGGCTACGTCGGCCGCGCCTGGCAGCTGGTACGCGGCCGCTGACCCACGCCGACCCAAGGAGAACCGACATGCCTGTCACCGTCAACGGCGTGGAACTGCGCGACGCCGATATCGAACGCGAGCTGGACCATCATCACGACGCGGCCAATCCCGCGAAGATGGCGACGATCTCGGCCATCCTGCGCCTGCTGGTGCGCGAAGAGGCCGGCCGCATCGGCCTGAGCGTGCCCGGCCACGACGACGATGCGCTCGCCATGGCGTTGCTGGAACGCGAGGCCGGCATCCCGGAGCCGGACGAAGCCAGCTGCCGCCGCCATTACGACAGCCGTCCGGAGCGCTTCCGCGACGGCGAATGGGTCGAGGCCGACCACATCCTGTTCCAGGTGACGCCGCGCGTGCCGCTGGACGCGCTGCGCGAGATCGCGGCACAAACCCTGGCGCTGGTGCGCGGCGATCCGTCGAGCTTCGCGCAACATGCCCGCGCGTTGTCGAACTGCCCGAGCGGCAACAACGGCGGCCGCCTGGGCCGCGTGTTCCGCGGCGAGACCGCGCCGGAGTTCGAGCGCGCGCTCTTTGCCGCGCAGCATGACGGCGTGCTGCCGCAGCTGGTCGAGACCCGTTTCGGGCTGCATATCGTGCGCGTCCTGGAGCGCTGCACCGGCACCCGCCTGCCCTTCGATGCCGTGCGCGGCGACATCGCCTGCGCGCTGGCCACGGCGGCGCGCGACCGCGCCTGGAAGCAGTACGCCAGCCTGCTGATCGGCCGCGCCCGCATCGAAGGCATCGAACTGGAAGGCGCCGACAGCCCGCTGGTGCAGTAGCGCCGACATCTGACCAACGGAAACCGCCATGCATCAGATCGAACATCTACTGAAGGGCTTCGAGCGGTTCCAGCAACGCTATTTCGACGACGCGCCAAGCCTGTTCGACGCACTGCGTACCGGGCAGCAACCGCCCACGCTGCTGATCGGCTGCTGCGATTCGCGCGTGGACCCGGCCCTGCTGCTGGGTTGCGACCCGGGCGACCTCTTCACCGTACGCAATATCGGCAACCTGGTGCCGCCCTGCACCGGGCGTCATGAGGGCAGCCTGCACGGCGTGTCCGCCGCGATCCAGTTTGCCGTCGAGCAGCTGCGCGTCGACCGCATCATCGTGATGGGCCATGGCGGCTGCGGCGGCATCCGCGCGTTGCTCGCACAGCCTGCCGATGCCGGCGACCATCCGCCGGACGAAGGCGACGAAGCCGACTACCTCGGCGCCTGGGTGCGCATCGCCGCGCCAGCCCGCCGGCAGGTGGAACAAACGCTTGCCGACGCCAGCCCGGCGCAGCGCCAGCGCGCCTGCGAACAGGCGGCGATCCTGGTCTCGCTGCGCAACCTGCAGACCTTCCCGTTCGTGCGGCGCGCACTGGAGGCGGGAAGGCTGACGCTGCACGGCTGGTACTTCGACTTGCAGGCCGGTGCGCTGCTGGCCTACTCGCAACGCGCCGATGCCTTCCTGCCGCTGGTATGCCCTTTGCCCATTACCGCCGCACAAACCGAACCCGTCACAACATGAATCCCTATATCTTCGGCATCACCGGCACCTCCGGCAGCGGCAAGACCACGCTGATTACCGCACTGCTGCCGTGGCTTCGTGCGCAAGGCCTGACCGTCAACGTGATCAAGCACAGCCACCATCCACTGGAACTCGAGCCCCCCGGCAAGGACAGCGCGCGCTTTCGCGCGGCCGGCGCGACGGAGGTGATGGTGGCCTCGCCCTATCGCTACGCCATCGTGCGCGAGCTGGGCGGCGAAGCGGAGCCAACGCTTGCCGAACAGGTGGCGCGGCTGCGCCCGGCGGACCTCACGCTGGTCGAAGGCTTCCGCCGAGAAGATATTCCGCGCATCGAAGTGTATCGGCCGGCGCATGGGCGTGCGCCCTATTATCCCTGCGACCCGTCGATCGTCGCGGTGGCTACCGATGCGCGGCTCGACACCTTGCTGCCATGCCTGCCGCTGGACGATGCCGCGCAGGTGGGGCGGTTCATTCTCGCCATGCGCGGCCGCAACCATCTGGATCCGCTTGACCGTGGCGCATTCCCCGAAGTGGTGGAGATGGTCGCCGCCTGACGGCCCCAGTGGCATGTGCGCGATGCTGCGTCCGGGCATCACCGGAACCTCCACGCTTGTGCCCGCCCCGCCACCCGCCTCGACAATTTCCGCACGCCGCCTATCTTAAGGGTGTCAGTACCGTCGCCGTCGGTGGTGCCGCCTTGCCTTGCACGTACGGGGCAGGCGGCGGTCGCCGATTTGCCCGGACACAAGCAATAAGCGAATGAACGACGACTCGCCCCCGCGGCAGAACTACGAGGATGCCTTGCTCGGCATCGTGGGGGAGATGTCTACCGCTATGCGGCCGCAGACGGAATCCGGCGCGGCGGCCGCGCCCTCGCTGGACAGTGCGCTCGAGGCCGAACTGGGTTTTGATAGCCTGACGCGTGCCGAGCTACTCACCCGCATCGAGCAACGTTTCGGCGTCAGCCTGCCGGAGCAGGTACTGGCCCAGGCCGACACGCCGCGCGCGCTGCTGCGCGCCGTGCTCGCCGCCAGGGACCTGCCACCCGGCGCCGAGGATGCGCCCGCGCGGCTGGCACGCCCGGCACCGGCGGATGCCGCGGCGCAGGCGCCCGAGGGTGCCGCCACGGTCACGGACGTGCTGCGCTGGCACCTGCACCGCCACCCTGACCGTACCCATATCATCCTGCACGGCGACGGCGAAGATGCGTCGATCACCTTTGCACAACTGCACCGGCGCGCCTGCGCCGTGGCCGCCGGCCTGGCCGCGCGCGGCGTGCGCGCCGGTACCACCGTGGCGCTGATGCTGCCAACCAGCCCGGAGTATTTCTACTGCTTCACCGGCATCCTGCTGGCAGGCGGTATACCCGTGCCGCTCTACCCGCCGGCGCGGCTGGCGCAGATCGGTGACCACTTGCAGCGCCACGCCGGCATCCTGGCCAACGCACAGGCGCCGATCCTTATTGCGGTGGCCGAAGCCCGACCGCTTGCCACCCTGCTCAAGGCCAGCACCGGAACGCTGCAAAGCGTGCTGACGCCGCAAGAGGTCGAGGACACCGCCGCGGCGCCGGTCCATGCGATGCTGCGCGCGCACGACATTGCGCTGCTGCAATACACCTCAGGCAGCACTGGCTCGCCCAAGGGCGTGGTGCTGACGCATGCCAACCTGCTAGCCAATCTGCGCGCCATGGGCACGGCGTTGTCGGTCGACTCGCGCGACGTCTTTGTCAGCTGGCTGCCGCTGTATCACGACATGGGGCTGATCGGCGCCTGGCTGGGCAGCCTGTATTACGCCTTCCCGCTGGTGGTAATGTCGCCGCTCACGTTCCTGGCACGGCCCGAGCGTTGGCTTTGGGCGATCCACAAATACCGCGGCACGCTGTCGGGCGGTCCCAACTTCGCGTATGAACTGTGCCTGCACCGGCTGGCCCAGGCGGACCTGTCGGGGCTGGACCTGTCGAGCTGGCGTTTCGCCTTCAACGGTGCCGAGCCCGTCAGCCTGCAGACCATGCGCAAGTTCACGGCGCGCTTCGCCCGGCATGGACTGCGCGCACAAGCGGCAGCGCCGGTCTACGGGCTGGCGGAAGCATCGGTTGGCCTGACGTTCCCGACGCCCGGACAGAGCCTGACCGCCGACCGCATCGATCGCGCCGCCTTTGTACGCACATCGCGGGCCGTTCCCGCCGGTGCGGACGTGGACCGCGCAGCGGGCGAACGGGACGCCTTGGAGATCCCCTCCTGCGGCCGGCCGCTGCCCGGCCACGATATCCGCATCGTCGATGCCAGCGGCTGCGAGCTGCCCGAGCGGCAGGAGGGCCTGCTGCAGTTCCGCGGGCCGTCGGCCACCAGCGGCTATTTCCGCAACCCGGCACAGACGCGCCAGCTCTTCGACCGCGGCTGGCTCAACACCGGCGACTACGCCTATATCGCCGACGGCGAGCTCTTCATCACCGGGCGCGCCAAGGAAACCATCGTGCGCGGCGGCCGCAATCTCTATCCCTATGAAGTGGAGCAGGCCATCGGCGCAATTCCCGGCATCCGCAAGGGCTGCGTCGCGGTGTTCGGCAGCCCCGATCCGGACAGCGGCACCGAGCACATCGTGGTGATGGCGGAAACCGCTGCAACGGACGAACCGGCGCGGAGCGCGCTGCAACGGCAGGCGCTGAAGACCGCGCTCGATGTACTGGGCATGCCGCCGGACCATGTTGTGCTGGTACCGCCGCACACCATCCTGAAGACGTCGAGCGGCAAGATCCGGCGCGCCGCTTGCCGCGAGCGGTTCGAGCATGGCGGCACCGGCCTGGGCGAAGCCGCGCCATGGCTGCAGATAGCGCGCTTCGGCTGGCAGGCACTGCTGCCGCAGCTGCGGCGCGGCCGGCATGCCGCGGCCGGTCTGTCCTATGCGTTGTACACCTGGCTCTTGTTCGCCGCGATGGCGCCGGTGACGTGCCTGGCATCGGTGGCGATGCACAAGCCTGCCATGGGCTGGGCGCTCAGCCACCACGCCGCCCGGCTGCTGCTGCGGCTGGCCGCGGTGCCATGGCTCGTGCAGGGGCTGGAGCACCTGCCGCGCAATCGCGCCTGCGTGCTGGTATCGAACCATGCCAGCTACCTGGACGGCATCGTGCTGATCGCCGCACTGCCCGGGCCGGTATGCGTGGTGGCCAAGCGCGAGCTGCAAGGACAAGGCATCCCGGGCGCCTACCTGTCCAGCATCGGGGCCGACTTCATCGACCGCTTCGACAATGTGCGCGAATCCGAGGCCATCGAGAGACTGGTCACGGCATTGCGCGCCGGCCGGTCTGCCCTGCTGTTCCCGGAAGGCACCTTCGGCCGCGAGCCGGGGTTGCAACGTTTCCGCTCGGGCGCCTTCGTCGCCGCCGCCCGTTCCGGCACACCGGTGGTTCCCATCGCTCTGCGTGGCACCCGCTCGGTGCTGCGCGACGGCCAGTGGCTGCCGCGCCGGGGCCCGATCAGCGTCGTCATCGGCCGGCCCCTGCCGCCTGACGGGCAGGACTGGCCGGCGGCAATGCGGCTGCGCAACGCGGCCCGCGCCGAGATCCTGCACTACTGCGGCGAACCCGATGCACTGCGCGTGAAGGCCCAGCCTGCGCGGCCCCACCTCGCGCGCCAACTGCCATGATCCCTGCTCGCCGGACCGCGCGCCAGCCTCCGGCCGTCACACCTTGAGGCAATGGACACCTTTGCCACCGCCCCGATGTGGGCCGGATTTTTCGTCCTGGTGCTGGGCACGCTGCTCGTGGACATCTTTGTCCTTGGCGGGCGGCATGCGCACCGGGTCTCCTCGCGCGAGGCGCTGGGATGGACCCTGACCTGGATGACCCTGGCCGCGCTGTTCGGCCTCGCGCTCTGGTGGGTGGTGGCCGAAGATGCCGGCCACGACGCCGCCTATCGCAAGGTGCTGGAGTTCTACACCGGCTACCTGATCGAGCTGTCGCTGTCGGTCGACAACATGTTCGTGTTCGCGATGATCTTCAGCTATTTCGCCGTGCCGCCTGAGCTGCAGCGCCGGGTGCTGCTGCTCGGGGTGCTCGGCGCGATCCTGATGCGCGCCGCCATGATCCTGGTGGGCGTATGGCTGATCAGCCAGTTTGCCTGGATCCTCTACGTGTTCGGCGTGTTTCTCGTCATCACCGGCATCAAGATGCTGTTCATGTCCAGGCACGCGCCCGACCTCTCGCGCAATCCCATCGTGCGCTTCCTGTGCGCGCATATGCGGATCACCTCGGAGTATCACGGCGAACGCTTCTTCGTGCGCATCGACGGCCTGCGTCATGCCACCCCGATGTTCGTGGTGGTGCTGATGGTCGAGGCCACCGACCTGGTATTCGCGGTCGACAGCATCCCGGCGATCTTCGCCGTGACCACCGATCCGTTCATCGTCTTCACTTCGAACATCTTCGCGATCATGGGCCTGCGGGCCCTGTATTTCCTGCTCGCCAACCTGGCGGCGCATTTCCAGTACCTGAAGTACGGCCTCGCCATCGTGCTCGCCTTCATCGGCGCCAAGATGCTGGTCGAGCCGTGGTTCCACGTACCGGTGCACTGGTCCCTGGGCGCGGTCGCGATGACGCTGTTCGTCTCCGTCCTGCTCAGCCAGGCCAGGACCAGGCGAGCCGCCGCAGCAGGCGATCAGCCGGGCCGCAGCGGCGCACCGCGCGGACGCGGGGCCGGGAACCGGCGCACATGAGGAGCAAGCCATGAATAAAATCCTGCTGGCGACCGACGGGTCGTCCTATAGCGACGCGGCCGCGCGCTACCTGGCGCAAAGCCCGCTGCTTACCCGCGACTTCGTCGTGCACGTAGTGCATTGCGAGCCGGATGTGCCCGGCGACATCAAGTCCTTCATCGACCGCGCCACGCTCGACGACTGGCATCGCGAACAGAACGAGAAGGCGATGGGCTCGGTGGCCACCATCCTCGGCGAAGCAGGGATCGCGTTCGAGCGCCATGGCTTCACGGGCTTCGCGCCGGCCCGCATCGTCGAGTATGCGAGCCAGATCGGCGCCAGCCTGATCGTGATGGGCTCGCATGGCCGGGGCGGCTTCCTCGATGCCATCATCGGGTCGGTGGCAAGACGAGTCCTGGCCCATGCGCACTGCCCTGTGCTGTTGATCAAGGATTAGCAGCGCAATCGCACTACGCTAGGCTCCCTGCCATCAGGGCGGCGCGCGGCTCCGCGAGATCGCGCCGCCCCGGGAACGCGCGCGCCTGCCGCGCAGGCAAACCACGCCTTCTGCCAGGAAAAAAAACCGTTGCGTGACATCCAGCACGGTTTGATGCCAGTCAAGCCCCTTCTCGCAGAGTGTCCGCATCATCACTGCAAGCGCCTGGTGCCAGTTCGCGCCCCACAAGCACCGCGACAACAGCTTTCCACAACCCGCTGAACCACGGCACCATGAAAGCAAGAAAATGGCTTTACCCCGCATTCGCGGCACTGCCGCTCTCGCTCTGGCTGGGACTTCCCCAGGCAGCCACCAACACGGCCAAGGCCGCGCCGAAGCCTGAAGCAAAAGCCGAACAGAAGGCGGCGATCCCCACGCTCACCGCGGCCGAGTTCGACCACGCCAGGCAGATCTACTTCGAGCGCTGTGCCGGCTGCCACGGCGTGCTGCGCAAGGGCGCTACCGGCAAGCCGCTGACACCCGACATCACCCGCGCGCGCGGCTCCGAATACCTGAAGACCTTCATCAAGTACGGCAGCCCGGCCGGCATGCCGAACTGGGGCACTTCCGGCGATCTCTCCGACAAGGAAGTCGACCTGATGGCCCGTTACATCCAGCTCGATCCGCCGACGCCGCCGGAATTTTCGCTGGCCGACATCGAGAAGAGCCGCAAGGACATCCTGCCCGTCGCGCAACGGCCGACGAAGAAGATGAACCAGTACAACCTGGACAACCTCTTCTCGGTCACGCTGCGCGACGCCGGCGAGGTCGCGCTGGTCGACGGCGACAGCAAGCAGATCATCAACATCGTCAAGACCGGCTACGCGGTGCATATCTCGCGCATGTCGGCGTCGGGCCGCTACCTTTACGTGATCGGGCGCGATGCGCGGCTGGACCTGATCGACCTGTGGCTGCCCAAGCCCGACATCGTCGCCGAGGTCAAGATCGGCATGGAAGCGCGCTCGGTCGAGACCTCCAAGTACAAGGGATATGAAGACAAGTACGCGGTGGCGGGCTCGTACTGGCCGCCGCAGTACGTGATCATGGAAGGCGACACGCTCAAGCCGCTGAAGGTGGTGTCCACGCGCGGCATGACCGTCGACAACGAGTACCACCCCGAGCCGCGCGTCGCCTCGATCGTCGCCAGCCACTTCCACCCCGAGTTCGTGATCAACGCCAAGGAGACCGGCAAGATCCTGATGGTCAACTACTCGGACTTGTCCAACCTGAAGACCACCACCATCGATTCGGCCAAGTTCCTGCATGACGGCGGCTTCGATTCCACCGGGCGCTACTTCCTGGTCGCGGCGAATGCTTCCGACAAGATCGCCGTGGTCGATACCAAGGAAGACAAGCTCGCCGCGCTGATCGAGGTGGGCAAGACCCCGCACCCGGGGCGCGGCGCCAACTTCACGCATCCGAAGTTCGGCCCGGTCTGGGCCACCAGCCACCTTGGCGATGAGACCATCAGCCTGATCGGCACCGATCCCGCCGGCCATGCGGCGCAGGCGTGGAAGGTAGTGCAGACGCTCAAGGGCCAGGGCGGTGGCTCGCTGTTCATCAAGACGCATCCCAAGTCCTCGAACCTGTGGGTCGATACGCCGCTGAATCCCGATGCCAAGCTGAACCAGTCGGTGGCGGTGTTTGATACGCGCAACCTGGAAGACGGCTTCAAGGTGCTGCCGGTCGCCGATTGGGCCGGGCTGAAGGGAGCCGGCGCCAAGCGGGTGGTGCAGGCCGAGTACAACAAGGCCGGCGACGAGGTCTGGTTCTCGGTCTGGGGCACCAAGGACGGCGAGTCCGCACTGGTGGTGGTCGATGACAAGACCCGCACGCTCAAGACCGTGATCAGGGACAAGCGCCTGATCACGCCAACCGGCAAGTTCAACGCCTACAACACGCAGCACGACGTTTACTAAAAACCCGCGGCACCGCACCGCTCTCTCGGTGCGGTGTCCGCTTCCATTCCCCCAACGGAGAAATTACGATGAAGCTCCCTACCCACCTGCGTGCGCGCCTGCCCGCGCTCCTGGCAGCCGCCGGCTGTGTCCTTTCGTTCGGCGCTGCCGTCCCCGGCGTAGCCCATGCCAGCCAGCAGCTTGCTTCCAGCAAAGCTTGCCTGTCCTGCCACGGCGTCGACAAGAAGCTGATCGGACCGGCCTTCAAGGACGTGAAGGCGAAGTACACGGGCAAGAAGGACGGGCAGGCGCATATGGTCCAGTCGATCCTGAAGGGCAGCAACGGCCAGTGGGGCGCGATGCCGATGCCGGCCAACGCCGTCAGCGAAGCCGAGGCCAATACGCTGGCCAAATGGATCCTGTCACTCTGATGACCCGGGCGTGGCGTGGCGCCACGGTGAACATGCTGGCCGCGGCGCTGCTGTCCGCGCCGGCCATGGCGCCGGCGCAGCCCACGCCCACGCACGCCCGGCAGGCGCAACTGGCGCACTGGCTGCGCGATGATTGCGGCGCCTGCCACGGCATGACGCTGCGCGGCGGCCTGGGTCCGCCGCTGACGCGCGAGGCGCTGGCGGGCAAGCCGCCGGAGAGCCTTGTCGCCACCGTGCTGTACGGGCGGCCCGGCACCGCCATGCCGCCCTGGCACCCCTTCATGACGCAGGATGAAGCCCAATGGCTGATCGAACGACTCCGGGCCGGCGACCCGCCGGCCGTCATGCCAGTCAACGCGGCACCGGCACGCTGATGCGCCGCCTTGCCGCCGCGCTCGCCTGCGCCGCCGCGCTGTTGGCCGGCTGTGCCGGGGCGGTGCGCGGCACCGGCGATCTCGGCGTGGTGGTGGAACGTGCCGCCGGCCGGCTGCAGATCGTGGAAACCACCGGCATGACGCGGCTGGCCACGGTCGACGGGCTGGGCGACCTGTCGCACGCCAGCGTGGTGTTCTCGCGCGATGCGCGCTACGCCTACGTCTTCGGCCGCGATGGCGGGCTCACGCGCGTGGACCTGCTGGACGCGCGCATCACGCACCGCATCCTGCAGGCCGGCAACAGCATCGGCGGCGCGATCTCGCAGGATGGCCGCGTGGTGGCCGCGCAGAATTACGCGCCGGGCGGGATCCGGCTGTTCGATGCCCGGACGCTTGAGCCGCTGGCGGACCTGCCGGCCATCGGCCAGGACGGGCGCCGCGCCAAGGTGGTGGGCCTGGCCGACCTGCCGGGCCGGCGCTTTGCCGCAAGCCTGTTCGAGTCCGGCGAGATCTGGATCATCGATGCCGCCGATCCGCGCCATCCGCAAGTGACGCGCCTGCCGGCCGGGCGCGAGCCGTACGACGGCCTGGTCACGCCCGACGGACGCTGGTACCTGGCCGGCCTGTTCGGCGAGGACGGGCTGGCGCTGGTCGACCTGTGGCAGGCGCCGCCGCAGGCGCGCCGTATCCTCTCCGGCTACGGCCGCGGCGGCCAGCCGCTGCCGGTCTACAAGATGCCGCACCTGCGCGGCTGGGCGATGGCGCAGGGCCAGGCATGGCTGCCGGCCATCGGCCGGCACGAAGTACTGGTCGCCGACCCGGCGCGCGGCTGGCAGCAGACCGCGCGCGTGGCGCTGGCCGGCCAGCCGGTCTTTGTCATGGCACGCCCGGACGGCCGGCAGGTCTGGGTCAACTTCGCTTTCCCGCACAACGACACCGTGCAGGTCATCGACACCGCCACGCGCGAGGTGGTACGCACGCTGCGACCTTGCCGCGGCGTGCTGCATATGGAATTCACGCCCAAGGGGGAGGCGCTGTGGCTGTCCTGCCGAGACGACAACCGCGTCGAGGTCTTTGACACCGGCAGCCTCGCGCGCATCGCCACGCTGCCGGCCGATAACCCCAGCGGCATCTTCTTCACCGCGCGGGCGCAGCGCTTCGGCATGTAAGGGGACGCCATGCTCGACGAACGCACCCTGTACAACACGCTGCAGCATGACTTCCCGCTGCAGCCCCGCCCCTACCAGGCGCTCGCGCAAGGACTCGGCCTGTGCGAGCACACGCTGCTGTCGCTGCTGGCGCGCGACCTGGGCGCGGGCCGGATCAGCCGCGTCGGCGCCGTGTTCGCGCCCAACGTGATCGGCGTCAGCACGCTGGCCGCGCTGAGCGTGCCGACGGCGCAGCTGGACCGCATGGCCGCGCGCATCAGCACCTGCGCCTCGGTCAGCCACAACTACGCGCGCAGCGGCCACGCATACAACCTGTGGTTCGTCGCGGGCGCGCGCGAGCGCAGCACGCTGGACGGCACACTGGCCGCCATTGCCGACATGGCCGGGCAAGTGCCGCTGGACCTGCCGATGGCGCGCGAATACCACATCGACCTGGGTTTTGCGCTCGGTACCGGCGACCGCCGCCGGCGCCGGATCGCCGCACCCGTGCCGCCGGTCGCGCTGGACGCGGATGACTGGCGCCTGGTGGCGGCGCTGGAGGCGGGCCTGCCGCTGACGCCGCGCCCGTTCCAGGAACTGGCGTTGCGCACGCGGCTGCCGATGCCGCGCGTCCTGGAGCGGATTGCGCAGTGGTCGGCACAGGGCGTCATCCGCCGGCTGGGCGTGGTGCTGCGCCATGGCCGCTTCGGCTACGGGCACAACGCCATGTGCGTGTGGAACGTGCCGGACGCCCGGGTCGACGCGATCGGCCTGCGCCTGGCGCGCCAGCCGCGCGTGACGCTGTGCTACCGGCGCGAGCGGCGTCTGCCGGCCTGGCCCTTCAACCTGTTCGCGATGATCCATGCCCGCGACGCGCGCGACCTGCAGCCGGCGCTCGACCACATCCGCGCCACCGTCGGGCTGGACCAGACGCCCGGCGCGGTGCTGGTCGGCACACGTTGCTACAAGCAGCGCGGCACGCGCTACGCCACGCAGGAGGCGGCATGAACATGGCAGCCGATGCCTGCGGCGGCGCGCTTGCCGACACCGGCGGCACCATCGATGCCACCGACCGCCGCATCATCAACGCACTGCAACGCGGCCTGCCGCTGGTGCCGCGGCCGTATGCCGAGGCTGCCGCCTCGCTCGGCATCGCGGAGGGCGACCTGCTGGCGCGGCTGCGCCGGCTGCTCGACCACGGTGTGCTGACACGATTCGGCCCGCTCTATCAAATCGAACGTGCGGGCGGCCGCTTTGTGCTGTGCGCCTGCCACGCGCCGGAACAGCGTCTCGACGCGGTGGCCGGCGCGATCAACGCCTTCCCGGAAGTCGCGCACCACTACCAGCGCAACCACCACCTGAACCTGTGGTTCGTGCTGGCGGTCGCGCGGGCCGACGAGGTGGCCCCGGCGCTCGCCCGCATCGCCGCCGCGGCGGGCGTCGAGATCCTGCCGTTTCCCAAGGAGCGCGAGTTCTTCGTCAACCTATATCTTCCCGCATGATGTCCGCCGACGCCCACGATGTCATCGATCTTGCCCTGATCCGCGCCACGCAGGCGGGCCTGCCGCTGGAGCCAGCGCCGTTCGCGGCAGTGGCCGCCATGCTGGGACTCGACGAGGCCGAAGTCATCGCCCGGCTGGCGGCGATGCAGGCGCGCGGCATGCTGCGCCGCATCGGCGCGGTGCCCAACCACTACCGGCTGGGCTGGCGCGCCAACGGCATGACGGTGTGGGACGTGGATGATCGCTGCGTCGATGCGCTCGGCGAACGCATCGGTGCGCTGCCCTTCGTCAGCCACTGCTATCTGCGCCCGCGCCGGCTGCCGCACTGGCCCTACAACCTCTTCGCGATGGTCCACGCGCGTACGCGCGCCGACGCGGCGCCGCAGATCGGCCGCATCGCGGCGCTGCTGGGCGGCGCCTGCCGCTCGCATGACGTGCTGTGGTCCACCCGCATCCTGAAGAAAACCGGCCTGCGCCTGCCGCCGGCCGGACCTGCCCCACAGGAGCCACGCTGATGTTCCGCCTGTCCCGCTTCATGGAAGCCCTGCGCGACGCCGGGCCAGTGCCGCCTGCCCGCAAGGCCGCCGGTCCGGTCGTGATCTGGAACCTGATCCGCCGCTGCAACCTCAACTGCCGGCATTGCTATGCCACCTCGGCCGATACCGATTTCAAGGGCGAGCTGGATACCGCCGAGGCGCTGCGCGTGCTGGCGCAATTGCGCGATGCGCGCGTGCCCGCGCTGATCCTGTCCGGTGGCGAGCCGCTGCTGCGGCCTGACCTGTATGACATCGCCGCCCATGCGCGCGTGCTTGGCTTCCACCTGTCGCTGTCGTCGAACGGCACGCTGCTCGATGCCGGCCATGCCGCGCGGCTGGCCGCCGCGGGCTTCGACTATGTCGGCGTCAGCCTGGACGGGCTGCCCGCCACGCACGACCGCTTCCGCCGCAGCAACGGCGCCTTCGCGCAGGCGCTGGCGGGCCTGCGCGCCGCGCGCGCCGCCGGCCTGCGCGTCGGCGTGCGCATGACGCTGACCGAAGCCAACGCCGCGCAGCTGCCCGACGTGGTGGCGCTGGCCGAAGGCGAAGGCATCGACAAGTTTTACCTGTCCCACTTCAACTACGCCGGCCGCGCGCGCAGCCATCGCGCCGAGGATGCACGGCATGCGCGCACGCGCGCCGCGCTGGACTGGCTGTTCGACCATGTCTGGGAGCGCACGCGCGCGGGCCATGCCGGCGACTTCGTCACCGGCAACAACGATGCCGACGGGGTCTACCTGCTGTACTGGATCGCTCAGCGCTTCCCGGACCGCGTCGCCGATATGCGCCGGCGGCTGGAACAATGGGGCGGCAACGCGACTGGCGTGGGCGTGGCCAATATCGACAACCTCGGCAACGTGCATCCCGATACGATGTGGTGGCACGTCACGCTGGGCAACGTGCGCGAACGGCCCTTCGGCGAGATCTGGGCGAGCCGCGCCGATCCCCTGATGGCGGGACTGGCCAGCCGGCCGCGTCCGTTGCAGGGGCGCTGCGCGGACTGCGCGCAGCGTGCCATCTGCAACGGCAATACCCGAGTGCGCGCGCTCGCACTGACCGGCAACGCGTGGGCGGAAGATCCGGGCTGCTACCTCAGCGACACCGAAATCGCCAACGCGCCCGGCACGGAGGTGGCGGCATGACGCGCATCGCCCGATGGCTCCTGTCCCTGGCGCTGGCCTGCGGCATGCAATCCGTATCCGCGCTCGATCCTGCCGCACTCTATGGCCAGCACTGCGCCGCCTGCCACGGCGCCGACCGCCTCGGCGGCATGGGCCCCGCGCTGCTGCCGGAAAGCCTGGAGCGGCTGCGTGCCAGCGAACTCGACACCGTGCTGCGCGACGGCCGCGCCGCGACGCAGATGCCGCCCTTCGGCGCCACGCTGGCGGCGCCGGAACTACAGGCGCTGGCGCGCTGGCTGCGTACGGCACCTGCCGCCGCGCCGCAATGGAGCGCCGAGGCGATCCGTGCCAGCCACGTGGTCACGCATGCGCCTGGCACGCTGCCGGCGCGTCCCGTGTTCAGCGCCGATCCGCTGAACCTGTTCGTGGTGGTCGAGGCAGGCAGCCATCACATGACCGTGCTCGACGGCGACCGGCTGGCACCGATCCATCGCTTTGCCACGCGCTTTGCGCTGCACGGCGGCCCCAAGTTCAGCCGCGATGGCCGCTATGTCTACATGGCCAGCCGCGACGGCTGGGTCAGCAAGTACGACCTGTGGAACCTGGCCTATGTCGCCGAGATCCGCGTCGGCATCAACACACGCAACGTTGCCGTCAGCGACGACGGGCGCTGGGTGCTGGCCGGCAATACACTGCCGCGCACGCTGGTGCTGCTGCGCGCCGACGACCTGTCGCTGGCGCGGGTGCTCGACGTCAGGGGCCGCAGCGGCGACGCCTCGCGGGTATCGGCGGTCTACGACGCGGCGCCGCGCCACAGCTTTATCGCGGCGCTGAAGGACATTGCAGAGGTCTGGGAAATCCCGTATGCCGATGCCGCCGGCAAGCCACTCCCGTCGCCGGCACCGCGTACGATCGTGCTGGACGACGTGCTCGACGACTTCTTCTTCGACCAGTCTTACCGGCACATCCTCGGCGCGTCGCGCAGCGGCGGCGGCCAGGTGATCGACCTCGACCAGGGCCGCAAGGTGGCCGCGCTGGCGCTCGGCGGCATGCCTCACCTCGGCAGCGGCATCACGTGGCAACGGGACGGCCATGAAGTGATGGCGTCGCCCGACCTCGGGCAAGGCCGCATTTCGGTGATCGACATGCAGGACTGGCACACCGTCGCCACCATCCCGACCAACGGCGCGGGCTTCTTCCTGCGCAGCCACGAGAACAGCCGCTATGCCTGGGCCGACGCGATGATGAGCCCGCGGCGCGACACGCTGCAGGTGATCGACAAGCAGACCCTGCAGGTCGCCGGCAGCGTCACACCCAGTCCGGGCCGCACCGCCGCGCACGTGGAGTTCACGCGCGACGGGCGCCATGCGCTGGTCAGCCTGATGGAGCGCGACGGCGCGATCGTGGTCTATGACGCCGCCACGCTGCAGGAAGTGAAGCGCATCCCGATGGACAAGCCCATCGGCAAGTACAACGTCTACAACAAGACCACGCGTTCGGCCGGCACCAGTCATTGACGCCATGCCGCGCGCACGCAGGAGTCCCTCGCATGAACTCTCCCCTCAAGCCCGGCAAGGTCTGGCTGGTCGGCGTCGGCCCCGGCAGCCCCGACCTGGTCACCGTGCGTGCGGTACGCGCGCTCGCATCCGCCGACGTATGGCTGGTCGATGACCTGGTCGCGCCGGAGATGTCCTGCTATGCCCGGCCCGGCACGCATGTCGAGTGGGTCGGCAAGCGTGGCGGCCGCTGCTCGGTCACCCAGGCGCGCATCCAGCAGCTGACACTGCAGCACGCGCTGGCCGGGCGCACCGTCGCGCGCGTCAAGGGCGGCGATCCGCTGCTGTTCGGCCGCGGCGGCGAAGAGGCCGCCTTCCTGCGCGCGCACGGCGTGCCGGTGGAAGCGGTCAACGGCATCAGCAGCGGCATGGCGGCGGCGCAAGCCCTCGGCGTCGCGCTGACCCACCGCGCCCACTGCCACGGCGTGACCTTCGTCACCGGGCACACCAGCGAACACGGCTCGCCCGACTGGGAGGCACTAGTGCGCGGCGGCACCACGCTGGTCATCTACATGGGCATGAGCCGGCTCGCCGCGATCCGCGACGGGCTGCTGGCGGCCGGCATGCGCGCCGACATGCCGGCGGCGGTGGTGATGCATGCCGGCGGCGCGGAGGAGCGTTCGTGGACTGGCACGGTGCAGGCGCTGGCTGATGCGCTAGCTGCCGGGCTGGCCAGCCCGGCGGTGGTGCTGGTGGGAGGCGTGATGGCGGAGGCGATGCCGCAGGAGATGGCGCTCTCATCCGCCGCGCCGCTGGAGTAGCATGGTGCCGCGCGACCGGCCCGGGCCGCGCCATACCGACAGGCACGACCATGCTCACCAAGGCTCTCACCGCATTCCTCCTGATGGCGCTTTGCGTATCGATTCACGCGATCGGCATCCTGGCGGCCTTTCACTGGCTCAAGTGGCGGATCCCGCCGGGGCCGCGCTACTTCTGGCGCGCCACGCGCGCGCTGATCAGCCTGGCGGCTTGCACGATCCTGCTGCACCTGCTGCAGATCGTGGCCTGGGGCCTGTTCTACTACTGGCGCGCGGGGCTGCCCGACCTGCATACGGCGCTCTACTTCAGCGCAGTGACCTACACCACCACCGGCTATGGCGACGTGGTGCTGCCGCAGCCATGGCGCCTGGTCGGCGGCGTGGAAGCGCTGACCGGCATCCTGATGTGCGGCCTGTCGACCGGTTTGTACTTTGCTTTCTTCTCCAGGGTGGTGACCAACGCGCTGCACCATCGGGAAAGCGAAGGCCCCGCGCAAGGCGGGGCCGGGGCTTGATGCTCGAGGCCGGGGCGGGGCGAGCCGTCCCGCCCCGCGCGCCAGCCGCTTAGCGCGCCGCCGAAGCAGTCAGCCAGCCTTCTTCGGCGCTCGCGGCCGCGACCTGCCTGGCGATCGAATCACCCAGGCGCGTAGCATCCGCATTGACCGAGTCATGCGTGAGTTCCGTGGCGCCGCGCACACCGGCCCCGCCGGCAGCCGCCATCGCTACATGTCCGGCCGCGGCGCCGATGCCGGCGGTTTCCGCCACGCCCGGGATATGGCCGCTGTCGGCATCGGCGACGAAGCTCTGCAGCGGGACCGGGGCGCCGTTGGCGGGCTTGTACGAGATGCGCACGTCGGCGCCGACTTCGCTCTTGCCGGCGCCCAGGCCGATCAGCAGGCGGCGCCGGCCGCTGCCTTCGTCGATCTTGCGGAAATCGCCCTCGACGATCAGTGCGCTGGCACCAGCCGGCGCCGGCGCATCGGAACGCACGGCATTCAGGCCCATGCCGCGCAGCTGGCGCACGACCTCGTTGGCGACCTGCTCGCGCGCTTCAGCCGCGGTCTGGCCCTGGGCGTCGGCCGACGAGCCGCCGGTGGCCATCATCCTGACCTTCTGCACCAGGCCGCCGTCGAGCTTCACCTGCCCGGCATCGGCCTCGAACGCGTGGACGTAGATCACGTCGGCGTGCACGGCCTGCATCAGGCCCATCTGGTTGATGCCGGTAACACCTGCGTTGGCGCAGCCGGCGCCGAGCATGGCAGTGGCGGCGAATGCGGCGATGGTCAGGCGCTTGGTTTGCTTGGCGATGGTCTGGAGAGCGTTGCGCATATCAGTTCCTTTGGGTTGGCGATTCGTGCCGTCAGTGGTCTGGAAGAGCTGTCACCGACTTTGTTGCATCAGGGAATCGCAAACCATCGGGAGCGTCTTGCCGCGCTGCCTGGTTCGGTGTTGCCGTGTGGCATCGCGGTGACGGGAGTATGGGAAAAACCCGCGCGCGGCGCCATGTGGGAATTATTTCGCGCCATGTCACGGCGCGGCGGGCCGGGCAGCAAGGGGGGGCGCTACGCCGGTGACTGCAGCGGCAGCGCCACCACCGCTTCAAGCCCGCCGCCATCGCGCGGGCGGAACTGCAGCGAGCCGCCGTGCAGCCGCGCGATGCGCTCGACGATGGCCAACCCAAGCCCTGTGCCGCCCGCGTGGCC
The DNA here is from genome assembly GCF_017815025.1 of Cupriavidus phytohabitans. NCBI lineage: Bacteria > Pseudomonadati > Pseudomonadota > Betaproteobacteria > Burkholderiales > Burkholderiaceae > Cupriavidus > Cupriavidus phytohabitans. The sequence goes on along the minus strand of NZ_JAGIQB010000004.1, from coordinate 29,309 downwards.
GCGCGCATTGGCGCCGCGGCTAAAGGGCGCCTTGAGCTGCTCCAGCTCATGCGCGGCGATGCCGGTGCCGCGATCGCCGACCGCCACGTAGGCGCACGCGGCATCGCGCCAGGTGCGCACGCTGAAGCCTGACTTGCCGTAGACGACAGCATTCTGCATCAGGTTCATCAGCAGCCGCATCAGGCTGACAGGGCGATAGGGAACCGGCGGCAATTCGGCCAGCGACAGCTCGAACTCATGCCCCAGTCCGGCGAAGTCGGCGGCGAGCTGCGACACCAGCGCGTTGACGTCGCCGGGCTGCGGCTGCTCTTTTTCGCCGCTGCCGGCGTAGTCCATGAACTGCTGCAGGATGGTCTCGATGTGGTCCAGGTAGCCCTCGGCCGAGGCCACGAACGCGTCGTCGGCGCCGCGCGGGATGGACATGGCCATGGCCAGGCGCAGCTTGGTCAGTGGCGTGCGGATGTCGTGCGAGACACCCGCCAGCATCAGTGCCCGCGTCTGCTCGGCCTGCTGCAACGCCTGCGTCATCTGGTTGAAGGCGCCGCTGACCTGGGCAATCTCGGTCGGGCCGTCGGTCGGCAGTGGTGGCGGTGTCGATCCGGCGCGAATGTCCTGCGCGGCACGCGCCAGGTCCTGCAGCGGCCGGTTCAGGTGGCGCTGGATCAGGTAGCCGGTCAGTGCCGCGAGCAGCGCCAGCGCGGTCGACAGCGCCAGCGCCGTGGCGATGCCGCCGGCGCGCACGTCCTCGCTGATCGGCAGGCCGATCCAGCGGGGTTGGCCGCCCACATGCATGCGAATCCAGAGTTGCTCGGCCTCGCCGGCCTGCCATCGCACCGGCATGTCGGCGGGCAGGTGGCGCCGCAGCGCCTCCATGAAGACATCGCGTTGCCAGGTGCGCAACAGGTGCTGCAGGTCGGCCGCGGGTTTCGCGGCGGCATGCTCGGGCTCTTGCGCCTGCGCACCCATGCGCGTGGCCGCGACACCGCTGGGGTCAAGCGGTATTGCCGCCACCACGCGGTCGAGCGTGCGCACGTAATCGGCAAAGACAATGGCGGCGCGCTCGATGCGCGGGCGCTGCACGTAATGCAGCAGCACCGTCAGCGAGCACGCCTGGGTGACGGCCACCAGCGCCACCAGCAGCAGGATATTGCGCGCCAGCAGCGAGCGCGGCAGCAGGCGCCTGAACATGGGCGACGAACGCGTCACGATTCCACACCGGCGACCAGCATGTAGCCAACGCCCCACACGGTCTTGATAAAGCGCGGCTTGGACGGATCGTCTTCGACGATCTGGCGCAGCCGCAGGATCTGCACGTCGATGCTGCGGTCGAGCGCGTCATGGTCGCGCCCGCGCGCCCGCGCCAGCAGGTTCTCGCGGCTGACCGCACGGTTCGGCGACGATCCCAGCGCGTGCAGCAGCAGCATCTGCGCCGAATGCACTTCGACCGGCTCGCCGCCGCGCAGCAGCGTCTGCTTGCCGACATCGAAGGTGAAGTCGCCGAAGCGCAGCCTCTGCGTGGTCACGGTGGGGTCGCCGGCCGACATCTTCTGCCGGCGCAGCAGCGCGCGGATGCGCGCCACCAGTTCGTCCGGCACGAAGGGCTTGGCGAGGTAGTCGTCGGCACCCGTTTCCAGGCCGGCGACACGGTCCATCGGGTCGCCCCTGGCCGTCAGCATCAGGATCGGCAGCGTGTGGCCCTCGGCCCGCAGGCGCTTGCAGATGGTGAGGCCGTCCTCGGGCTCCATCATCAGGTCGAGCACCAGCAGGTCGTGCGGCTCGCGCTGCAGGTACTTGTCGAGCTGCTTGCCGTCGGCCACCGCGCGCACGCGGAAGCCGTGCCCGGTCAGGAAGCGTTGCAGCATGTTGCGCAGCTCGGCTTCATCGTCGAGCACGACAATCCTGTTCACCTGTTCCATCACGGGTCTCCGGCGATGCCGGCGTGCCGGCGGCTTGCTGTCCCAACTTTCAGCGCCAGGCTTCAGCGCATGACATCAGCGCATGACATCAGCGCATGACATCAGCGCATGACATCAGCGCATGACATCAGCGCGACATCATCCTCTGCTTCATGAACGCCTCGATCTGCGGCAGCGTCACGTAGCCCAGCCGCTGCGTATCGATCTGGTCGAAGTGGCTCGCGACCATCGGCATGCCGGCCTGCGCCTGCTCGCGGGTCAACTTGCCGTCCCGCGTGGTGTTCGCGCCGGCGAAACGCTCCTGCAGCTGCTGCAACGCACGCTCGGCCCGTACTCCACCGGCGCCTGCCGCTGCGGGCAGCTCGGCACTTTGTGCCCAGGCGCCTGCAGAAACAATACACAACATAAGCACTGCAATCATCTTCTTCATGGTGGACTCCGTGGGACGGCCGGCGCCGCCGGCGATAGTCAGGGCAGTTGGCAAGGGGAAATCGATGGGGGAAGCACGTCGATGCGCTCAGACCACGTGGGCGGGCACCCACACACCGCCGGCCCAGTGGCCGGGGATCATGACGGCCGGGCGGCCGACGTAGACCGCGCGCGGTGCGAAATAGGCGGTGCGCGGCACCGGTGCGGCGACCACGACACGGACCGGCGGCGGCGGGGCAAGCACGACCTTAGCGGGCGGCAGCACGTACACCGTGGCGGGCGCCGGGGCCGGCACGTAGACCGGCGCCGGGGGCGGCGGCGTGACCACCACCGGCGGCGTGCCGACCGCCACCACCGTACCCGCCGTACCCGCCGTGCCGACGGCAGCCACAGTGCTTACCGTTCCGACCGTGGCGACTGTCGTGCCGCCGGTCGCTACCGCCGCGCCGTGGACCACCGTAGTGCCGCCGCCGGTGGTCACGACCCCAGGCGCCACGCTGGTGGCGCTGCCCGAGTGCGTGACGGTACCGCCCTGCGCACCGGTCACGGTACCCGAGCGGTAGCAGGTCGAGCCGGCGCAGCTGGTCGAAGCGGCGTGCCCGTAGCTATTGCCATTTGCGCCAGTGACGGTGCCGGACGATGAGTACTGCCCCATGCCTTCGCGGGTCAGGCTGCCAGAGGTGGTGGCAGTCTGGCCATTGGGGCCGGTCAGGTCGCCGCTGTGCGAGCAGGTGCCGCCTGCGCAACTGGTGCTGCCGTCGTGCTGCACCGAGCGGCCGTCGGGACCGATGGCGGTGCCGCTGTTGCTGAACTGGCCCGGCGCGCTGCGTGTGACGGTGCCGGTGTTGGTGGCCAGGCCGCCACGCGGGCCTTCGATGCCGCCGGCGTGCGAGCAGCTGCCGCCACCACAGGCGCCGATATGCCCGGTGTTGAACGTGCCGCGCGGCGTGCAGGCCGTGCCGTGCCCGCCAAATGCGGCAAAGGCGGGCGTGCTCGACAGGATCACCAGCGCACCGCCGGCAATGCCGAGCAGGCGGGGCAGGCGCAGCTTGCGAGTCGGGCGCAGGGAGCTTTCGGTATGGGCGGGGCGTTTCGTCATGGCAGGTCCTTCTGGTTCGGTTCATGCCGCGCACCGTGTCGCGGCGACGGTCGGACTATAGGCAAGCGACCACGGCTTTTCGCGGTGGAAAAGATGTCGCGGTGTTACACCGCCCGCGGCCCGCCACGCATGACATACGGCGAAATAATTGCTGCATGGCGCCGCAAGGGTCCAGCCACTACCTTTGCCTCACCGACGCAGCAAGCAGCCAACCCCGCAAGCCAAGCGTCCCACTTCACCGCACTGGACCCGACATGCACAACCTCGGAAAATTCACGCTCTACGTCACGGCGTTTATCGTGGCGGTATCGCTGGTCGAAGCCTTCGTTCTGGCACGCAAGGCGAACCGCCAGGGCAAGGCCTACCCCTGGCATGAAGTCGCCCTGTCGCTGGCCGACCTGGCAGGCCGCAAGCTGCTGGCGCTGCTGCCGCTGTCGCTGGCCACGCCGGTGTTCGCGTTTGCCTGGCAGCACCGCATCTTCACGGTCGAGATCAACAGTGCGCTGGCCGTGCTGCTGCTCTTTCTCGGACAAGAGTTCTGCTACTACTGGTACCACCGCGCCTCGCACCGCATCCGCTTCTTCTGGGCCACGCACGCGGTACACCACTCACCGAACGAGCTGACGCTGGGCACCGCCTATCGCCTGGGCTGGACCGGCAAGATCACCGGCACCGCCATCTTCTTCGCGCCGCTGGTTTTCCTGGGCGTTCGTCCCGACGTGGTGCTGGCCACGGTGAGCCTGAACCTGCTGTACCAGTTCTGGCTGCATACCACCTGGATCCCCAAGCTGGGCTGGCTCGAATACGTGTTCAATACCCCGTCGGCACACCGCGTGCACCATGCTTCGAACATCGACTACCTCGATGCCAACTTCGGCGGCGTGCTGATCATCTTCGACCGCCTGTTCGGTACCTATGTGGAAGAGCGTGAAGAAGAGCCCTGCCGCTTCGGACTGGTCCACCCGACCACCACGCACAACCCGCTCGTCAACCAGTTCGAGCACTGGGTCAGCCTGTTCGGCGACATGGCCAGGGCCGGCAGCGTGACCAAGGCAATCGGCTACCTGGTGATGCCCCCGGGCTGGACGCCGGACGGCAGCGGCGACACCACCGAAAGCCTGCGCCAGCAGGCCCAGGCGGAGCGGGCGGTGGCGGTGAACGCAAGCTGAACGGAATCCACGGAAGAAAAGCGCAGCGCGGCCTTGCCGCGCTGCGCTTCGTTGTTGTTTGCGAGGCGTCCCGCCGAAGCTCGCCGCAACGCAGCGTCGGCCTAGCCTTCTGCCAGCAGCGCGCGCAGCTGTGCCTTGGCCACCTTCTCCAGCGTCGAGCGCGGCAGACTGTCCACCAGCCGGATTTCGCGCGGCTGCTTGAAGTCGGCGAGCTGCGCCGCGCACACCTGTGCGATGCGCGCCGGCAGGCCGCCTTCGGGAGCCGGCGCGGCGATGACGAACGCAACCGGCACCTCGTCCAGCATCGGATGCTTGCGGCCGACCACCGCCACCTCGGCGACGCCCGGCACGGCCGCGATCACGCGCTCGATCTCGGACGCGGCGACGTTCTCGCCGCCCACCTTTAGCATGTCCTTGGCGCGGTCGGCAAAGTAGAGGGCGCCGTCGTGTCCCAATCGCACGCGGTCTCCGGTGATAAACAGCCCGTCATCGCGGAAGGCTGCGGCGGTGGCCTCGGGGTCGTTGGCGTATTCCAGGAACAGAGAGACGCCGCGCCGGCCGCGCACGTACAGGTCGCCGGTCTCGCCGGGCGCGACCGGCCTGCCGTCGGCATCGAGCACATGGATCTCGTAGCCCGGCGCGGGCCGCCCCATCGATAGTGGCGGATTGGGACGGTGCACCGAGCCGATGGTGCCGTGCGTGATGGTCTCGGTCATGCCCCACCAGCCGATGGTCTTGACGCGGAAATGCGCGTCGGTCGGCGGCGAGCTCACGCCGCTGCCCCACAGCCGGTAGCTGTGCCGCGGCGGCACCGGATGCGCCAGCAGCGCGCGCACGCAGAACGGCACCATCGAGGTCCAGGTGCAGCGATGCCGCAGCGACACCGGCCAGAATCGCGAAGCCGAGAAGCGCGGCAGCAGCACCGCCGTGCCGCCGACCCATAGCGAGGCCAGCACCGAGTAGACCTGCGCGTTGGTATGGAACAGCGGCAGGTGGACCAGGTGGACGTCGTCCGGGCGCAGGTCTTCGTGCTGCGCGCACAGCCGCGCGCCCCACAGCGCATTGGCATGGGTCCACAGCACCGCCTTGGGCCGCGAGGTGGTGCCCGAAGTGTACTGGATGCCGAACGGCGCCATCGGGTCGTGCGGGCGCTCGGCCAGGGTGGCCGGGTCCGCTTCGACCTGGTCGAAGCGCAGGAAGCCGTCGCCGGGCGCGACAGCCGGCGCGCCGTTGTCGGTGGCGGTGACCGCGATCCACGCCAGCGCCGGCCCGGCGTCCCGCACCTGCGCGGCGAAGCGCGGCTGCGTGATGCCGGCCACCGCGCCGCTGTGGCGGGCGAAGTAGGCCAGCTCGTCGGCGCTCGAGCGGGTATTGGTGGTGACCGGCACCGCGCCGGCGTAGGCGCAGCCCAGCCACGCGATCACCGATTCCGGACAGTTGTCCAGGTGCACCAGCACGCGCTCGCGCGGCTGCACGCCGCGTGCTTGCAGGCCGGCGGCAAAGCGGCGCACGGCCTGGCCGAAGGCGGCATGGGTCCAGGTGCGGCCCTCGCCTTCGAACGGCTCCCACACCAGGAACGGGTGGGCGCCGCGCAGCGCGGCCTGTTCGTCGACCAGGGTGCGGATATCGGCATTCTCAAACGGCGTGAGCGCGGTGAGCGGCATGGGATTCTGGGTCATGAGGGGGCGGCTTCCGGTTGCGGCGGCGCGGGATGCGCAGGGGCCAGTATCGCGAAGCTGCGCCGCCGCACGACTCGTCGGAAGCGACGATATGGGCCGCCGGCGCCGCATGGGCGGAATCCACGGCGCCCGCGCTGGTCGAACTGCTCAGCATCGTCCCGATACCAGACACCCTGTCCTCAACCCGCCATGCAACGCGTGCTCCTCATCCTCGGCTGCCTGCTGATCGCCGCCGCAGCAGCCTGGCCCTGGCTGTCTAAGCTGCCGTTCGAGCGCCTTGGCCGCCTGCCCGGCGACATCCATATCGTCCGCGACGGCTTCAGCTTCTACCTCCCGATCACGACCTGCATCCTGGTGTCGGTGGTGGTCTCGATCGTGATCTGGCTGCTGCGGCGCTGACCCCGCGCCACCGGAATCAGGCCGACCGAGCGTCGGTGCGGAACACCGCCATCGCGCGCTGCATCTGCTGCGCCTGCGCCTGCAGCGACTGCGCCGCGGCGGCCGCCTCCTCCACCAGCGCCGCGTTCTGCTGCGTGACCTGATCCATCTGCGCCACCGCCTGGTTGACCTGCGCGATGCCGCTGCTCTGCTCGCGCGAGGCATGGCTGATTTCGTCCATCATCGCCGTCACGCGCCGGATCGCGGCCACGGTGCTGTCCATGCTGGCGGTGGCATCCACCGCCAGCGACGTGCCAGAGGCCACCCGCTGCGCGGACTGCGAGATCAGCGTGCCGATTTCCCTGGCCGAGTTGCCGGCGCGCTGCGCCAGCCCGCGCACCTCGGGACGCCACCACGGCGAAGCCGCGGCCGGCCTCGCCCGCGCGGGCTGCCTCCACCGCCGCGTTCAGTGCCAGGATATTGGTCTGGAAGGCAATGGCATCGATCACCGCGATGATGTCGACAATGCGGCGCGAATCGGCCTCGATGTCCTGCATGGTCTGCTGCATGCGCCCTACCGCGGCGCCGCCGGCCAGCGCAATGTCCGACGCTTCGCGCGCGAGCTCGCTGGCCTGTGCGGCACTGCCGGCGTTCTGCTGCACAGTGGCGGTGAGCTGCTCCATGCTGGCCGCGGTCTGCTCCAGCGACGAGGCCTGCTCCTCGGTGCGCTGCGACAGGTCGATATTGCCCTGCGCGATCTCGCCGGCGGCAGCCAGCACGTTGTGCGCGCCGGCCTTGGTATCGCCGATCAGCCCGCGCCAGCTGTCCACCAGCGACAGCAGGTGGCGCTTGACTTCGCTGAACTCGTCGCGGCCGTGCACCGCCATGCGCAGGCTCAGGTCGCCGGCATTGATGCGGTCGACCATGTTCCCCACGGTGCGCACGTCGCCGCGCATGCCGCGGCTGAAGCCGCCGAACAAATAGAAGGCAAGGGCCAGCGCGACCACGCCCAGCGCCGCCAGCAGCGCGAACTGGCGCCGCTGCGCGGCGATGCGTTGCGCCAGCATGGCGCCGGCGATCGCCGAAAACTCGTTGTTGGCGGCCAGCACGCCGTTGATCGCCGCGCTGGCTTCATCGAAATAGGTCTTGGCGTCGATGCCAATGCCGCTGGCGCCGAGCATCCGCACCTTGAGCGTGCGGTAGAAGTTGTCCATCGCCGCCAGCTGCTGCATGGCCGCGTCGACCTGCGGCTGGTATGCCGGCGCATGCCTGCCCACGCGCGCGACATCGCGCCGGACGGCTTCCAGGCCTTCCTGGATCTGCTCGGCGAGCGCACCCAGGTTGGCCTGCTGCGCGGCATCGGCATAGCCGCCCTGCGCGATGATGCCAGCGCCGCGCCCGCGCGCCAGCGCGCTGTGCTCGGCCAGGCGCGGCATCGGGCCAACCATCAGGCTGATCAGGTAGTACGCGCCGGCTTCGCCGTCGAGGGCGAGCTCTGAGCGCTCGGCCACGTCGGCGATGAACAGCTGTGTCTGCCTGACCAGCGCGCTGTGACGCTCGAACAGCGGGCCGGGCGTGGTGTTCAGGCCGAGGCCCCGGAGGTGCTGCCAGTCCTGCTCCAGCTTGCGCGCCGCTGGCTCGAGCGCAAAGCCGGGATTGGCGATGGTGGCGCGCAGCAGTTCGGCGAGGTTGGCCGCGGCCTTGCCGTCGGCCGCGTCGAAGGTCGGCCGGAAGCCGGCGTTGCCGGCCAGTACGGTGTTCGCGGCACCGCGCCGGACCTGCGTCTCGCGCATGAAGTCGAGCGCGTGGCCGACGATGGCCAGGCCGCGCCGTTCGCTGTCGGTGGTGCGGATCGACTGCGCCGAGCCATGCAGCACGACGTACATTGCCCCGCACAGCGGCACGAGGAACAGCACTGCGATCAGGGTCAGTTTCTGGTTGATGTTCAGGCGCGCCATCAGGCGCTCGGCGGGGCGGAAAAAGGCGGTCATCGGCTCGGCTGGACTGGCAGGAAAGGGCTGGCAAGGGATTGGCTTTCCCCCCGGCTATCGGTTGCGTTTTCCAGGCCTGAAGCAAGAATTCCGATCATTTTGACGATGCGCAAACGGGGTGCAGAAAATGCCCCGCATCAGGGCAAAATGCACGCGCCGGGGGCAGGAAATCGTGCTTGCACGCGCAGCGACGGCGATGCCGCCGGAGCGCTTCGCGCAGTCGCCGCGAGCGTCGCCTATCGCTTTCCGGCCGTGGATTTGCCGGCCGCGGCCTGTGCCTGCCTGCGCCGCGCGCGCGGGGGCTGCACGCCAGCCATGGCAGGCACAGCCTCGCGCATCGCATCGATGAACAACCTGAGCCTGGCGGGGTAGAAGCTGGCGTAGGGATAGACCAGGTAGACCGGCAGCGGCTCGGCCTGCCACTCGGGCAACAGGTGCAGCAGATCGCCGCGCGCGATGTCGTCGGCGAAGATCCACGCCGAGCCCACGCCGACGCCCAGCCCTTGCAACGCGGCAGCGCGCAACGCGTACAGGCTGTCGGTACTCAGCCGCGGCCGGAACCGGAGTTCGCGGCAGTCGCCGCTGGCCGCGTGCGACAGCGTCATCGCCTGGCGGTAGAAGGTGTGCAGCGCCAGCCAGGGCAGCGCCTCCAGTTCCTCGGGCTGGCGCGGCAGCCGCCGGCCTTCGAACAGCGCCGGCGCGGCAACCGCCAGGCGCGGCACTTCGGCCAGCCTGACAGCAACCATTCCAGGCTCGCGTACCTCCCCGACATGCACGGCGCAATCGATGGCCTCGGCGATGAAGTCCGGGGTGCGGTCATGCAGCAGCCACTCCACCGCGACCTGGCCGTACTGGCGCATGTAGGCTGCCAGCGGCGGCACCATCAGGTCCTGGCCGAAGGCATGCGGCACCACCACGCGCAGCGTGCCTTCGGGCGCGTAGCCGGCGCCGCGCAGGTCAGCCTCAAGCGTCGCCCAGTCGCCGACCAGCGCCTTGGCGCGCTCGTAGCAGCGCTCGCCGTCTTCGGTCAGCTTCATCGCATGCGTGGAGCGCTGCAGCAGGCGCACGCCCAGTTGCCGCTCCAGCGCCTGCAGGCGGCGGCTGACCGTGGGCTGCGTGGTCCGCAGTTGCGCGGCGGCCTGCGACAGGCTGCCCCCCTCCACGATGCGCACGAAGGTCTGCAGCAGTTCGATGCGGTCGGCGCCGGCGCTGGCCGGAGCAGGTTCCAGGCTGTCGGCCCGTGCCTTGGGCACTGCGATGGTTCGCGGTCTGGTCATGCGCGCCTCGTATAGCCGTTGTTCACCGCACACCTCTACCAGAAAAGGCGGGGGCGGGACAACATCTGCATCCATCGCATCCATCGCATCCATCGCACAGATTGCATCGATTGCACCGATTGCGGATCTGCCTTTTTCAACGAAATCACCTGATTCAGGGATACCGACCATGTCCTGCCTTTCCACCTCGCCCGCCACTGCGGCCGCGACGCCATCGCCGGCCCCGGCGCCGGCACTGCCGGCGCGCCTGGTATTGATGCTTGCCACTGCCGCCGGCCTCGCCGTCGCCTCGCTGTACTACAGCCAGCCCATGCTCGGCATCATGGGGCCGGACCTGCACACCTCCGGCACGGCTGTTGGCGCCATCCCGACGCTGACGCAGCTTGGCTATGCGCTGGGCATCCTGCTGCTGGCACCGCTCGGCGACCGCTTCGACCGCCGCCGCATCATCCTGGCCAAGTCGGCGGCACTGGCGGCCGCCCTGCTGCTGGCCGGGCTGGCGCCCGGCATCGGCATGGTGCTGGCGGCGAGCCTGGCCATCGGCCTGTCCGCCACGATGGCGCAGGACATCGTGCCCGCCGCGGCGGCGCTGGCGCCCGACGCGCAGCGTGGCAAGGTGGTGGGCACGGTCATGACCGGGCTGCTGCTCGGCATCCTGCTGTCGCGCGTGGTCAGCGGCTTTATCGCCGCGCATTTCGGCTGGCGCGCGATGCTGATCGCCGCCGCCGGCAGCATCGCCGCGATGGCGCTGGTGGCGCAGCGCAGCCTGCCGCGATTCGCCCCGACCGCGGTGATGCCCTACCGCGCGCTGCTCGGCTCGTTGCTGACGCTGTGGCGCCGGCATGGCGACCTGCGCCGCGCCGCGCTGGCGCAGGCGTTGCTGTCGGTCGGCTTCAGCGCGTTCTGGTCGACGCTGGCGGTAATGCTGCATGGCGCCCCGTTCCACCTTGGCAGCGAAGCCGCCGGCGCGTTCGGGCTGGCCGGTGCGGCAGGCGCGCTGGGCGCCCCGATCGCCGGCCGCATCGCCGACCACCGCGGCCCGCAGGCGGTGACCCGGCTCGGCGCCGCGCTCGCCGCGCTGTCCTTTGCCGCCATGCTGCTGGCGCCATGGCTGTCGCCGCAGGCGCAACTCGGGCTGCTGGTGGCCGCCGCCGTCGGCTTCGACCTGGGCGTGCAGGTGACGCTGGTCGCGCACCAGACCATCGTCTATGGCATCGACCCGGGCGCGCGCAGCCGGCTGAACGCGGTGCTGTTCGTCTGCATGTTTGCCGGCATGGCGGCAGGTGCGGCGCTCGGCAGCCTGGCTCTGGCGCATGCCGGCTGGACGGGCGTGGCAGCGCTCGCCACGGCCACGTCCCTGGCCGCGCTGGCGGTGCGGATGCTGCCGTCAGGAAACGGGGGGCGCTGATCCCCCGAACGGGGGTTATTTCCGGGTTTTATCGCCTTTTTGCCACTTCTGTCAGCTTTTGGCGTGCGTACGCTACAATGCGCGGCGTCGGCCGACGGGGCTGACCCGATCGAGGAGAAAACAAGAAATGAAATCCGGAAAGGTGGTATTGGCACTGGCGCTGGCCAGCCTGCTGGCGGGGTGTGAATCGATGGACGGGGCCATGTCAGGCATCAGCGGCGCGCTGGACAGCACGGGCGACGTGCTCAGCGGAGACTTCCGCATGCTGGCGGATCCGAAGCAGGCATCACTGGGCGATATCTGGACAGACTGGAAGAAGAACGAGATCACGGCCAAGAAGAAGTGGGACCAGCAGGCGATCCTGGTGTCGGGCACGGTTACCCGCATCACCCGGGTCGACGGGCTGGCCGGCGTGTCGAGCGACAAGATCGCGGTCTACTTCAAGGATTCGGTCAACCCGAGCTGCACCGGCAAGGCGCTGATGCGGGACGCGCTGATGGTCAACCAGAAGAAGATCAGCAACCTGTCGACCGGCGACAAGATCAATGTCACCGGCCTGCTGGCCACGAGCGACTCGGAATGGGCGCAGAACAGCAACACCGAGTGCTATTTCGCCTTCAGCAAGTCGAAGATCGAACCGGCACCGGCCACCACCGCGAGCGCCGCAGCGCCGGCCAGGGCGGCGGCGAGCAGCAAGACGGCCAAGACCTCGTCGACGAAGCCTGCCACCAAGAAGTAGCAAGCAAGGCTTCCAGCGGGCGGTGACGGAGGGCTGCTCCGCTCATCGCCCGGCCTGCGCCCTGGCATGCAGCCGCCACGGCACGATCATGCCGTGGGTGCCAGCGCCTCCCCTTCCTCGCCGTCCTCCTCTTCCGCCGGCGGCGCGAGCGGCAGCTCGATCGTCAGCGTGGTCTGGCCCGGCACCGATTGCAGTTGCAGCCGCCCGCTGATCGCTGCCGCACGCACCTGCATATTGCGCAGCCCGCGCCCGCCGCGCGTGGCGCCGGTGTCGAAGCCGCGCCCGTCATCGGCCAGCCTGATGCGGATCACCTGCGCCACCGGGTCGGCATGCGCGGCCAGCGTGATCGCGCTGGCGTTGGCGTGCTGCAGCACGTTGGTGATGCCCTCGAGCAGCAGGTACTGCAGCTCCTGCACCTTGCGCGCGGTGAAGTGGGGCAGCACCGGCAGCCGCTCGACCTGCCAGTGGATGGCGATGCCGGCCTCTTCGATGCGCGGCCCCAGCCGGTAGCGCAGGTTGCCCAGCACCGCCGCGAGGTCGCCGCCGGTGTCCTGCATGGCATCGATGGAGAGCTTGAGCGAGTCCAGCGCATGCCGCACCTGCCCGGCGATTTGCGCGCGGCTGGGCTGGCCCGACTCCAGCATCGACAGCGTGGTGACCAGCTGGCTGCCGAGGCCGTCGTGCATGTCGCGCAGGATGCGGCTGCGCTCGCGCAGCGCGGTCTGCTCGGCGGCGATCTTCTGCGCGCGTGCGAATACCGCGCGCAACTCGGCCTCGCGCTGCGCCACGCGTTCGCTCAGCACCTGGTTGGCGCGCTGCAGGCTGCGCACCGCGCTGGTATAGCGCTCCACCAGCATCCACGCCATCACCACGCTGAACGGCACCGAGACGTAGCGGGTCATCGAGCGCACCCAGTAGTAGTCGCCGGTCAGCCACACGCGCAGCCAGTCGCCCAGGAACAGCACCGCCGACACGCCCACGGTGGCGGCCAGCAGCCTGGCCTCGCGGCTCGGATGCCGCAGCGCGGCCCACACCAGCGCAACCGACACCGTCAGGATGATGCCGACCTTGGCCAGCCAGCTCAGTGGGAACACCAGTGGATGGCTCGACAGCGCGGCCAGCGGCGCCAGCACCGGCAGCGCCAGCCACAGGTAGGCGTTGAGCGTGCGGTGCAGCCAGCGCCAGGGCACGCGGATCACCAGCAGGCAGAATTTGGCGATGGCGCCGAGGAAGACCTCGCGCGCGGCGGCGACGATATAGCCCCGCAGCTCCGGCGGCAGTGCCAGGTCATCGACGAAATAGTCGAGCAGCCGAATGCTCCAGGCGATCTCGGCCAGGCCGTACAGGCCGAACAGCGGATCGCGCTGGCGCCACCAGATCAGCAGCGCGATGGTGCCGAGCACGGCGCTGAGGACGGCAACGATGAAGGGCCCGGCCACGCGCGCCATGAACGCGTCCTGGTAGCGCGCGCGCACCGCCTTGGCCGGCCCCACCGTGACCGGCAGCAGGCCGGCTCGTGAAAACGCGCGCGCCGCCACCGTGATGCGCAGCGTATTGCCGTGCTCGCGCACCAGCTCCGGCGGCAACGGCACATAGTACGGGCGCTTGGCCAGCGCGGATGACGGCGCGGTCAGGCTGCCGCCAGACGCGACCAATATGCCGTTCAGGCGCACCTCGTAGCTGCCGCCCGCCCACGGCACGAACAGCCCTGCCGCTGCCGCCGCCGGCCAGCCGCGGTCGAAGCGCAGGTCGTAGACCGCCGTGCCGGACTTGCCCGGCAGCGCACGGTCCCAGTAGTCCGGCAGCGTCAGCGGCTGCGCCGGCAGCACGCTGCCGTCGCGCAGCGTGGCGCTGCGCACGGCCCGCGCCAGCTCCACCAGCCCGTCGCTTGCGGCCGGCGCGGCGCCGCGGGCCGGCGACGCCAGCCACGACAGCGGCAGCAGTACGGCAAGCAACGCAAGCACGGCAAGCACGGTCCGGGTGAGTCGCAGCCAGGTTGGCGGCATGGCGCGGGACGCTACAGGGACTTGAGCAGGCCGAGCTTGGCGGCCTCGAACACGGCTTCGCCGCGCGAGCGCACCGCCAGCTTGCCGTAGATGTTCTTGATATGCGATTGCACGGTATGCACGCTCAGCCCGACATAGCGCGCGGTCTCGGCATAGGTGTAGCCGCGCGAGATCAGGTCGAGGATCTCGCTCTCGCGCGCGGACAGCGCCACGCTGCGCTGGGCGGCGTTATCGCGGCCTGCGGCCTCGGCGGGCTCGCCGCGCAGGCGGTTGACCACCTGGCGCGCGATCAGCGGGCTCATCGGCGAGCCGCCGGCGCGCAGTTCGCCGATCGAAGCGGCGATGCGGTCGGTGGTCTCGTCCTTGAGCAGGTAGCCGATGGCGCCGGCTTCGATGCTGGCCAGCACGTGCTGGTCGTCGCCGAACACCGTGACCACCATGCATTCACACGCGGGATAACGTTCGCGCGCCTGGCGTATCACGGCAATGCCGCTGCCGTCCGGCAGGCCCAGGTCGCACAGCAGCACGTCGGGCTGGTGCAACGCCAGCCAGGCAAGCGCGTCGGCGACGCTGCCGGCGCGGCCGGTCACGGTGCTGAAGGGCGCATGCATCTCGACGGCCTGCACCAGGCGGCTCTGCGCCGCCGGGTCATCCTCGACGATCAGGACTCTGGTTGTGCTTGTCATGCCAGTGTGGTTGCGGGGCCTGGCCGTTGCGCCGGCGCGACGGGTTGCCGGCGGATTCTGACATATCCCCCGGAGTCGCGGGCGTGGCACGGGCCGGTTTTCAGGGTAAACACAAGCGCCGCCGCGGCGTGCCTGCACCAGCCCTATCCATGGCACAGCCGCCGTCGCTTGCCCATCCCATGTTGCAGGGAGGCGCCGCCGCGCACGCGCTCCTATCATCGCCGCAAAATAGCCGCAAATGAGCCGCAAATGAGCCGCAAGAGCGGCGCAAACGGACGCGGCAGACATCGGGAAATACGGGGAAGGAACCGTGGACAAGCAAAAAGCCGGCACACCGGCAACACGGGGAGCCGCCAGGGCACATGCCATGGGCGGCAGGGAAGGCGGGGGGAACCCGCGGGCACCATCCCGGCAGCCGCCACGACGCGGCGGCTTGCCGGGATGGCCGCTTGCGGGCTGGCACTGATGCTGCCAGCGTTGCTCGCTGGCTGTCTAGCCACGGCGCCTAACGCCGCCGGCGTGGCCGCCACCGACCTGGACGCGGGCCGCAAGGGCCCGGTCTCCGGCGTCGGCCTGGAAGGCCACGACATCGTCTCGATGTCCGACCTGATGATGCGCGACATCCTGGCCCAGGCACGTTTCGCACCGGGACCGGACGGCAAGCGCCCGCGCATCGCGCTGGACAGCGCCTACTTCGTCAACGACAGCGCCCAGCCGATGGACCGGCAACTGATCGTCGACCGGCTGCGCATCAACCTCAACCGCGCCGCGCAGGCGCGCATCCAGTTCATCAGCGCGGAGGCCGGCATGGTTGAGCGCGAACGCCAGCTCAAGCGCAGCGGCGCGACCGATGCCGGCACGCTGGGCCTGACGCGCGCGCGGCTCGGGGCGGACTACCGGCTGACCGGGCGCATCGGCTCGCTGGACAGCCGCAGCGCCGCCACCGGCATGGTGCAGCGCTACATGCAGATCTCGTTCGAGCTGGTGGAAGTCGAGACCGGCGAAGTGGTCTGGAGCGGCATCTATGAATTCCAGCGCGCGGCCGCCGATGACGTCGTCTATCGCTGAAGCGGCTCGGCGCCGCCGCAGTGCCGCCGTCTTGCTGGCCGCGACCGTGCTCGCGCTGGCCGGCTGCGCCGCCACGCCTGCCGCCTATACCGGCTGCATGCCATGGCATCAGCAGCAGGAACACCCGGCGTTGGCGGTGTCGTTCCTGTCGCCAGAACTCGCGGACATGGTCGGCGTGCGGCAGGTCGGCACCGCGCGCACCGGCAGCGGGCTGAGCGCCGTGCACGCCGCCTTCCACAACTGCACCGATACCGACGTGGTACTGCTGGTGCGAACGCGCTTCGGCAACGCGGTACAGCCGGGGCCGGCCGAGCCGCCCAGTGCCTGGCGCACGCTGGTGCTGGCGCCGCGCACGCAGGCCGACTACGGCGAAAGCGCCATTGCTGCCGCGTCCATCGCCGCCGCGCTGGAGATCCTCGACGCGCAGCGCGCGCAGCAGCCGCCACTGGCGGCAAGGCGCGCCCGGCGCTGCCCAAGGCGCGCCACGGCGAGTGCTCGCTCGCCTGGAGCCGCGAGTATCCCGCCTTCGATGCCGAGCACGGCCGCGTGGCGAATCCGTCGCCCTGGCCCGCGGAACCTGTGGAGTCAGGCCGCGAACACGCCAACGCCGCGCTGCGCAATGCGTTGCTGGCGCTGCCTTTCGTACGCTAGTCCGCGCGCCGCGCTGGTTGTGGCCATCGAAGCATTTGTCCCGCTTCCGCACCCTGCATCCCTTACAAGGTCTGCAAGGCTTGCATGGCCCGCGGCGTCACCTGCGCCGCAGGCGCGCGGCTGCCGCACGGTACGAATCTTGCCGTTTCCTGATTACCCGTCAGCGCGGACCTGCGGGCACCTTTGTGCCTGTCCGTATATGGCGTCATTCACATATCAGGAAACCAGCATGAGCTACTACTACGACGAACGCGAACGCCGCCAGGCGTGGGACGACGACGACTGGCAACCGGAATCCGAACGCGACCGCTGGCAAACGCAGCGCCGTCGCCAGCAGCTGACGCCGGGCCAGACCAGCTACGGTGGCCCGGCGCGCCAGGCCGGCGGCTACAGTGACGAGTACGGCGCCCGCCGGTATCCGGAACGGCCGACGCAAGGTGAGTACGGCGGCGGCGGCGATTACCGCAGTGATTACCGCAGCGGTTACGGCAGCGGTTACCGCAGTGGCTACGGCAGCCGCGGCCAGCAGCGCTACCGCGGTGGCCAGGACTATCGAGGCCAACAGGACTATGAGGGCTCTCAGGGCTCTCAGCGCTACCAGGGCGATGAAGGACGCCAGTATGAGCGCGACCAGGACGAAGAGCGCTATCGCCGCCGCGCCGGCAGCAGCCTGCGCTACGGCCTGAACGGTGGCTATGGCTGGAAACGCGCCGGCGAATGGCGCGATCCGCAAGCCTGGCAGCGCGATGACGACTACGCCGAAGGCCAGTGGCGCGAAAGCGTCGAACGCGCGCGCGACCCATATGAGTCGGCGCGCGCGCGCAACCGCGACGCCTACTTCCGCGACCTGCGCAGCGACACCCGCTACTGGACCGAGGACCGCGACGAGCGCGAGGACGAGCAGCGGTACGGCCAGCGCTACAGCCGCGAGGCGGCACGGCAGCGTGGCTGGGAAACCGATGACCGGGAAGACTATCGCGACGATGGCCGCGAAGACCGCGGCGTGCTCTACAACCTCGGCCGCCGCATCGGCGAAGCGGTCGGCGACCTGTTCGGCACCGACCAGCGCGAGCACGAGCGCAAGGCTGGCCCGCGTGGCTACCAGCGCAGCGATGACCGCATCCGCGACCAGATCTGCGAGCGGCTCAGCTATGCGCGCGGCGTCGACGTCAGCGATGTCAGCGTCGACGTCAAGGAAGGCGTGGTGTCGCTGACAGGTTCTGTGCGCGAGCGCGGCCAGAAGTACTACATTGAGGACCTGGCCGACGGCACCTACGGCGTGAAGGAAGTCAACAACGACATCCGGGTGCGGCGCGAGGACCACGGCACCAGCGCCGGCAGCACAGGCACGTCCGAGGCGACCGGCAGCACGTGGCGCGCGTGAGGTGCGGCAGCAGCGCGCCGGCGTAGCGCCGGCGCGCGCCGCAGATGCCCCGGCCGGCACTTGTGCCGGCCGGCCTCGTTCCCACGCGCAAGGTGCCCATGCCCGCCATCAAGATCGCCACGTTCAACATCAACGGCATCCGCAGCCGGATCGGCGCGCTGCGCCACTGGCTGGAGCGCGAGGCGCCCGACGTGGCCTGCCTGCAGGAACTGAAGACCGCCGACGAGAGCTTTCCCGCGCGCGAACTGCGCGAGGCCGGCTACGGCGCCATCTGGCACGGCCAGAAGTCATGGAACGGTGTTGCCATCCTGGCGCGCGGCGCCGAGCCGGTGGAAGTGCGCCGGGGCCTGCCCGGCGATCCCGACGACAGCCACAGCCGCTACCTGGAGGCAGCCGTGCACGGGATCCTGGTTGGCTGCCTGTACCTGCCCAACGGCAATCCGCAGCCCGGGCCCAGGTTCGACTACAAGCTGGCCTGGTTCGCGCGGCTGATCGACCATGCGCAGACGCTGTTCGACAGCGGCCACCCGGTGGTGCTGGCGGGCGACTACAACGTGGTCCCCACCGACGTAGACATCTACAACCCGCGCTCGTGGCGCAAGGACGCGCTGCTGCAGCCGGAAAGCCGCGAGGCCTACGCACGCCTGCTGGCGCAAGGCTGGACCGATGCGTTACGCACGCACTATGGCGAGGAACGCATCTACACCTTCTGGGACTACTTCCGCCAGCACTGGCAGACCAACTCCGGGCTGCGCATCGACCACCTGCTGCTGAGCGCGGACCTGGCCCCGCGGCTGCGCGATGCGGGCGTCGACACCTGGGTCCGCGGCGAGGATCACCCCAGCGACCATGCACCGGCGTGGGTGGTGCTGAATCGGCCCGCCGCCCGGCGCAAGCGCCCGGCATAGGCCAGCTTAGGATTCAGGCCGCCGCGCCCATCTCGGCCGCAAGGCGCTCCCGGGCGAAGCCCAGGAAGGCGCGCACGCCCTCGGGCAACGTGCGGCCAGCCAGCGTCTGCAGTTCGACCGCACGGCTGCGCATGCCGCGCTCGCGGATGGCCGCGGCATGCAGTTCGCCGCGGCGCAGGCGGTCGCCTACGGTCACCGCGCCCGAGATCGACAGCCCGCCGCCGTGCAGCACGAAGCTGGTCAGCGTCTCGAAGTGGTTGGTCACCAGCACCGGCTCGAACACGATGCCGCGCTCGCCGCAGGCAATGTCGAACAGCTGGCGCACGGTGTTGTCGCCTTCCGGCAGCGCCAGCGGGTACGGCTGCATCTGCGCCAGCGTGATGCTGCGAAAGCGCGCCAGCGGGTGGTCGGGCGGCATGATGGCGATGACCGGCGCGGGCTGGCGATGCTCGATGCGGATGCCTTGCTCGGCCGCGCGGCTGTAGGTGATGCCGATGTCCGCGTCGCCATGCAGCACGATGCCGGTCACCTCCGCCGGCGCCGCCACGCGCACATGGAATTGCAGCCCCGGATAGCGCTGGCGGAACTCGGCAATGATGCGCGGCAGGAACTCGATGGCAAACCCGGCGGAACTGGCCACGCGCACCCGGCCACGGCGCAGTCCCTGCAGCGCGGCGATCTCCGCCACCACGCGGTCCGCTTCCAGGGCGCCGCGCAGCGCATAGGCGGCGAGCAGTTCGCCGGCCGCGCTGGCGACCATGCCGCGCGGGCGCCGGTCGAACAGCGGCACGCCCAGCAGCGCCTCCAGTGCCGCCACCTGACGGCTCACTGCCGACACGGTCACGCTCAGGCGCTGCGCCGCCTCGGTCAGCGAGCCGCTGCGCACTACCTCCAGGAAGTAGCGCAGCGAAGTGTCCTGCAGGCGGTGCGACAGCATGGGGCGGCTCCCTGGATTGCGGCGGTGCAGCGCTCCGCTGCTTTGCGTTTTACGCAAGGATATTTGAAAAAATCATCGATTGCGTAAAGCCCCGCCGCGCCCGTATGCTTTTTCCCGACACCACAGGAGACACCGGGAGAACCCATGGCGAATATGCCTTCCACCGCGCCTTCCACAACGCCTTCCACCGCGCTTTCCACCGACCCGATC
Organism: Cupriavidus phytohabitans; assembly: GCF_017815025.1. Taxonomy (NCBI): domain Bacteria; kingdom Pseudomonadati; phylum Pseudomonadota; class Betaproteobacteria; order Burkholderiales; family Burkholderiaceae; genus Cupriavidus; species Cupriavidus phytohabitans. The sequence continues at coordinate 9,374 of NZ_JAGIQB010000004.1, read as the reverse complement.
ACCGAACTCGATGCCGTCGCCCTGTCGCGCGCCATCCATGCCCGCGCGGTCTCCTGCGTGGAGGTGCTGGAGGCCTTCCTCGGCCAGGTCGACCGCCACAACCCGCGCGTCAATGCCATCGTCGCGCCGGCCGACCGCGATGCGGTGCGCGCCCAGGCGCAAGCGCTCGACGCCGAACTGGCGCGCGGCCACAGCCGCGGCCCGCTGCACGGCTTTCCGCAAGCGCCCAAGGACATCAGCCCGGCGGCGGGCATGGTCACCACCAAGGGCTCGCCGATCTTTGCCGGGCAGGTCAGCCAGAGCGATGCGGCAATCTTCGAGCGCATGCGCGCCGCGGGCTCGGTCTTTATCGGCCGCACCAACTCCCCTGAGTTCGGCCTGGGCGGCCATACCTACAACCCCGTCTACGGCACCACCCGCAATGCCTTCGACCCGGCGCGCTCGGCTGGCGGCAGCTCCGGCGGCGCCGCGGTGGCCGTGGCGCTGCACATGCTGCCGGTGGCGGATGGATCGGACATGATGGGCTCGCTGCGCACGCCCGCGGCGTTCAACCAGGTGTACGGGCTGCGCACCTCGGTCGGCTGCGTGCCGCACGGCCCCGCCGACGAGGTCTTCTTCCAGCAGTTCAGCGTGGCCGGGCCGATGGCGCGCAACGTGCCCGACCTGGCGCTGCTGCTGTCGGTGCAGGCCGGCTTCGATGCGCGCATGCCGCTGACGCGCCGCGCCGAAGCGCCCGGCTCCTTCACGCTGCCGCCCGCGCGCGACTGGAAAGGTGTGCGCGTGGGCTGGCTTGGCGACCTGGGCGGCCACTTGCCGACCGAGCCCGGCGTGCTCGAAACCTGCGAGCAGGCGCTGGACCACTTCCGCGCGCTCGGCTGCGACGTCGACGCCGCACTGCCGGATTTCGAGCTGGAGCGCCTGTGGCATGCGTGGATCGACCTGCGCAGCTTCTCGGTGGCAGGCGCGAATGCCGCGCTGTACCGCGACCCGGCCACGCGCGCATTGCTCAAGCCCGAGGCAGCCTGGGAAATCGAGCGCGGCCTGGCGCTTCCCGGCACGCGCGTCTATGAAGCCCTGTGCGAGCGCAGCGCGTGGTACCAGGCGCTGCGCGTGCTGTTCGAGCGCTTCGACTACCTCGTGCTGCCGGCCGCTCAGGTGTTCCCGTTCGACGCCGGATGGGACTGGCCGCGCACTGTCGGCGGCCGCGACATGGACACCTACCACCGCTGGATGCAGGCCGTGGTGCCGGCCACCATGGCCGGGCTGCCGGCGCTGGCCGCGCCCGCCGGCTTCGGCCCGCAGGGGCTGCAGGGGCTGCCCGCGGGCATCCAGATCATCGGGCCGGCGCAGGCCGACGCGGCGGTGCTGCAGCTGGGCCATGCCTACGACCAGGCCGGCGGCTTCTCGCGCGTGCGCAGCCCGTGGCTGGACCAGGCCACCTGATACGGCACTCACGAGCAACCACAACGACACCACGCGGCCCGATCCGGTTCGGGCCGGCGCCCCACGCTTCGCTTTTCCATAACTGCCGGCAGGAGTGATCCCGATGACCGCAATGCCCCCGAAGCTGTTCCTCGCCTGTGCCGCATTCAGCGCGGCAATGGCCACGGCGCCTGCCATGGCGCAAGCGCCGGCCTGGCCCGAGCGCCCGCTGCGGCTGGTGGTGCCGTTCGCCGCCGGCGGCGCCACCGACCTCCTGGGCCGGCTGCTCGCCGTCGGCCTCGGCGAAAAGCTGGGCCAGCCGGTGGTGGTCGAGAACAAGCCCGGCGCCAGCACGGTGGTCGGCGCCAACCAGGTCGCCAAGGCCGCGCCCGACGGCTACACCCTGCTGCTGGCGGCCAGCACCACGCTGACGCTGAACCCGGCGATCCGGCAGCACCTGGGTTACGACCCGATCAAGAGCTTCACGCCGCTGGGCCTGGTCGCCGACATGAGCCTTGTGCTGGTTGCCAATCCCGATGCGCAGGTCAACTCGCTGAAAGACCTGGTGACGCAGGCCAAAGCCCATCCCGACAAGTTCTCCTATGGCTCGTTCGGCACGGGTTCGTCAGTGCATTTCGGCGGCGAGATGCTCAAGTCCGCCACTGGCATCCGCATGGTCCACGTGCCCTTCAATGGCAGCGCGCCGAGCCTGACCGCGCTCACCGGCGGGCAGGTGCAGGTGGCGGTCGATACCGTGGTGGCCAGCCTGCCGCTGATCAAGGGCGGCAAGATCTGGCCGGTGGCGGTGCTGTCGCCGCAGCGGCTGCCGGCGCTGCCGCAGGTGCCAACGGTGGCGGAAAGCGGCTACCCCGGCTTCCAGATGGGCACCTGGTTCGCACTGCTGGCGCCGGCGGGACTGCCCGCTCCGGTGCAGCAGAAGCTGGAGAAGGCGCTGGCCGAAGTCGCCAATGCGCCCGCCACGCGCGCGCGCATGGTCGAGCTGGCGCTGACGCCGGCCTACGGCAATGGCGCCGCGGTCCGGGCGCGGGTCGAGAAGGAGCTGCCGGAGATGCGCGCGGTGGCAGCGCGCGCGGATATCCGCGCGGAATGACGGCGGCAGGCGCCTGCCTGCCGTTGCAGCGCGCGGCTTATGCGACGTGCGCGGCAAATCCTGCCAGGCCGGGTGCCACGTCTTCGCGCAGCGTCAGCGCCGGAATCCGATAGTCGCCGGCGTTCTGCGGCCGGAACGCAATCGGCGCCGTGGTCGCCAGCGTATCGAGGCGCTGCCCCAGTTCTTCGCGGATCGCGGCAAAGCGCCCGTCATCGACCCGGCTGGTCCGGTACACCACGTACGGCGGCAGCACGTCGAAGCCGGGGTAGTAGAGGATGCCGTGCTGGATCGGGAACAGGACGTCGTCGATCGGCCCGTTGATGCCGCGCGCGCTGTAGTGCGATGCCCAGCCGCCTGTGGTGACGACCAGCATGGCGCGCTTGCCGGCGAGCATGCCCTCTCCGTAGCGGTCGCCCCAGCGTTCGTCCGAGTACTCGCCCACGCCGTAGGCGAAGCCATAGGCGTAGACACGCTCGATCCAGCCTTTCAGGATCGCCGGCATCGAGAACCACCACAGCGGGAATTGCAGGATCACCGTATCGGCCCAGCGCAGCTTGTCCTGCTCGCGCGCAATGTCGTCGCTTTGCAGGCCGTTCTCGAACGCATGCTTTGAATCGAGCGACGGATGGAACGGCGCGTCGCCGCGGCGCGCCTTGCTGTCGGCGGCATCGAGCTGGGCTTTCCATTGCATCGCGTACAGGTCGGACACCTGGACCTGGTGGCCGGCATCGCTCAGCCGCTGCACCGCGTAATCGCGGATGGCGCCGTTGAGCGAAGTGGGTTCGGGGTGGGCGTAGACAATCAGAACGTTCATGACAGCGGCTTCCTTGCGTAAGCATTGATCAGGGAGAAGCCAGCTTAGGCCGCCGCACGGTATATTGGAAATGAATATCCAATATCACAGGTATTGTCATGACTAATCTCAGGCGGCTCGACCTCAACCTGCTGGTCACACTGGACGTGCTGCTGTCCGAGCACAACGTGACCCGCGCCGCGCAACGCCTGCACTTCTCGCAGCCATCAGTGAGCGTCCATCTGGCCAAGCTGCGCGACTACTTCGGCGATCCGTTGCTGCTGCCCGGACCGCGCGGCATGCGGCCGACGGCCAAGGCCGAGTCCCTGCGCGAGCCGCTGCGCGAAGCGCTGTCCGCGCTGGAGCACGCGGTGTCGCCCGACAGCCCGTTCGATCCCGCCGCGTCCACGCATACCTGGCGCGTGGCGGCAACCGACTATGGCGAATCAACCATCGTGCTGCCGGCCATGCAGGCGCTGCGCCGCGCTGCGCCAGGCGCGCGGCTGGCGGTGCTGGAGATGGTGCCGTCGCGCATCGCCCGCCAGTGCGAGCAGGGCGAGCTGGACCTGGCTTTCCACACGACCGAAGGCTCACCGCCCGCGTTGCATCGGCGCGCACTGTTCACCGAGCGCTATGTGCTGGCAGGCCGCGCCGGGCATCCGCGGCTGAAGCGGCGGCCGACGCTGGCGCAGTTCTGCGCGCTGGAGCATGTGATGGTGTCGCCCGACGGCGGCGGCTTCTCCGGCGTCACCGACGAGGCGCTGACGCTGGCCGGCATGCAGCGCCGCGTAGTGCTGTCGGTGCCACACTTCCTCTTTGTCACCGCCGTGCTGGCGAGCACCGACCTGGTGGCGATGGTGCCGGAGCGGCTGGTGCGCGATGCGCCGGCACTGCGCGTGGTTGAGCCGCCCGTTGAAGTGCCAGGCTACGAGATGTCGATGTTGTGGCATGAGCGCGTGCATCGCGACCCGGCACATCGCTGGCTACGGGAGCAGATCGTGGCGTCACTGTGACAGGCGTAACTTGACGACGCGACGCGACGACGCATTTTTGCATACAAAACTGGAATACAATCAACGCTTTCAACGTAGCGGCCGGGTGCTTTCCCCGCCGCCTCAGTCTTGGAGGAGACCATGACTTACAGTGCAACCGGCCTGACGTCCCGCCACACGGCCGCGCTGGCCCCGATCGAGGACTACCTGCAGGGCCACGCGACCGGCAACCCCGAGGTGATGCGCCGCGCCTTCCATGCCGACGCCCGCATCGTCTCGTTCCGCGACGGCAAGCTGCATTCGCTGACGGTGGAAGACTTTGTCGCCGCGCGCTGCCCCGGCCATCCGCCGGCCGACGAAGCGCAGCGCCGGCGCTTCATCACCCAGTTCGACGTGGTCGGCAATGCCGGCGAGGCCAAGGTCGTGCTGGAGCATCCGGACGTGGTCTTTACCGACTACATGACGCTGCTGCAGATCGACGGCGCGTGGAAGATCGTCAACAAGACCTTCAGCGCGGCGCCGCGCCCGCAGCAGTAACGCACGCGACGGCTGCCCGCGCGGCTCAGCCGGGCAGCACCGCGGTGGCTTCGATCTCGAACAGCATGTTGTCGAGCGCCAGCCGCGGCACCGGGATCAGCGTGCAGGCCGGCGCCGGCCGGTCGCCCCACATCTCGCGCAGCGCGGCGCCGAAGGTGCGCAGGCGGTCGTGCGAGTGGTCGACCACCAGCACCGTGAGCTTGGCGACATCGCCCACGTCGGCGCCCGCGGCCTGCAGCGCAATGCGCAGGTTCTGCATGGCCCGCGCCACCTGCCGCGGGAAATCCGCCGCCAGGCAGCCGGCGGCATCCTCGCCGCCCTGCCCGGCCACAAAGACGATGCGGGCGGGACCTTCCACCACCGCCACGTGCGAATAGCCGTTGGGACGCGGGTCATACAGCGCGGGGGGATTGATCAGGTTCAGCGAAGCATTGGAGCGGGCAAGCGTCAGCATGGTCATCAACTCTGTGTTGAGCGAAGGCGAACAATGGAGCCGCAAGTATCAAACCTCAAGTTAGGTTAAGGTCAAGCGCGGCCATGGTGGTAGCATGGGCATTCCCGCCGCCGCCCGCTACCAGCCATGCCCAAGACTTCCAAACCTGTTCCCCCCGCGCCTGCCACGGCAGATGCGCCGCGCCGGCGCCGGCCAGGACCTGCCGAAGAACTGCTGTCGGTCGGTCAGGTGGCCGAACGCACCGGCATCGCGGTTTCGGCGCTGCATTTTTATGAATCGCGTGGATTGATCGCCAGCACGCGCAGCGGCGGCAACCAGCGCCGCTATGCGCGCGCCGTGCTGCGGCGGCTGGCGGTGATCCGCGTGGCGCAGCGCATGGGGCTGCCGCTGGCGGTGATCGCGGCGGCGATGCAGAAGCTGCCCGACGGGCGCGCGCCGACGGTGGCGGACTGGCGGCGGCTGTCGGCCAGCTGGCGCGATGACCTGGATGAGCGCATCCGCACGCTGACGCTGCTGCGCGACCAGCTCGATGGCTGCATCGGGTGCGGCTGTTTGTCGCTGAAGGCGTGCCCGCTGCGCAATCCGCAGGATGCGCTGGCCGGAGCAGGGCCGGGGCCGCATTTCCCCGGCGAGCAGGGACAGGCGAACGCCTTGTAAGCCAACGCCTTAGCGGAAGGTCTGCAGGTAGCCGAGCAGGTCTTCGATCTGCTTGTCGTTGCCCAGGCCCCAGAACCGCATCTTGGTGCCCGGCACGACCTTGGCCGGAGCACGCAGGAAAGCGCTCAACGTGTCGCGCGACCACACCACCCTGGATTTGCGCATCGCTTCCGAATACTGGAAGTCCGTGGTGGTGCCCGCCTCGCGCCCGAAGATCCCGTTCAACTGCGGCCCGAACGCGCCGCGCGCATTGCGGCCGACGTAGTGGCACGACGCGCAGCGCGTGGCAAACAGTGCCTTGCCCGCCTGCAGGTCAGGCTCGGCGTGCGCAACCGCAGGCATTGCGGCAAGGATGGACAAGGCCAGGGCGGGAACGGCGGGCAAGATGGTACGACGCATGGGCAACACGGGGCAATGAACTGCGAGGCTGCATGATACAGGCCCGCGGCTGCGTGGACCGGTTACACCACGTCACACTTGCAACACTTCGAGCGCCCAATATTACGGACCCTGCCCCTACAGTGAGCCCATGTCCAACGCCCCTTGGGAGGCAGCCATGAAACGAATCCTAGCAATGGCAGTAGCAGGCGGTGCATTGCTGGCGGCGAGCGCCGCGGCCCATGCCGGCGTCAGCGTCGGTATCAATATCGGGGCGCCCGCCGTCGTGGTGGCCGAGCCCGCGCCGGTCTACCGCCCGGCCCCCGTCTACGCGCCGGCGCCGGTTGCGTATGCCCCTGCCCCCGTCGCCTATGCCCCGGCGCGCCCGGTGGTGGTCGCCCCGGTGCCGGTGCGCTATCGCCCCGACTATCGGGCTGACTACCACCCCGGCTATCACCGCGCAGAATACCGTGAGGCTCGCCGCGAATGGCGCGAGCGCGAATGGGCCCGTCGCCATGACGGGCACCACGATCACCGCGGTCCGGGCCGCCACTGGGACTGACGCGCCGCTGCCGGCCGGGCCCGCCAGCCCGGCCGCTGCGCAAAAGACCCTTCCAGCAAAGATCCGCAAGTCAGGCTACCCTGTCGGCCAACATCCCGTTTGAGCCTGCCAGCAAATCGCCATGACCCAACCCCTCAGAATCGACTTCGTCTCCGACATCGCCTGCCCCTGGTGCGCCATTGGCCTGTCTTCGCTCCAGCTGGCGCTGCAGCGGCTGGGCGACCACGTCGACGCCGAGATCGTGCTGCATCCCTTCGAGCTGAACCCCGACATGGGGCCGGAAGGCCAGGCCATCGTCGACTACCTCGGCAAGAAGTATGGCCGCACGCCCGCGCAGATCGCCGAAACCCAGGCCATGATCCGCGAGCGCGGCGCCGGCGTGGGCTTCAGCTTCGGCGAGCGCGCCTTTGTCTACAACACTTTCGACGCCCACCGGCTGCTGTACTGGGCCGGCCTGGAAGGAAAGCAAGTCCCGCTGAAGCTGGCGCTGCTGCGCGCCTACCATACCGATGGCAAGGATCCGGGCAACCATGCCGTGCTGCTTGAGGCAGCGGCGTCGGTTGGCCTGGATGCGGTCGCTGCGCGCCAGGTGCTGGAGAGCGGCCAGTACGCCGACGACGTGCGCGACGAAGAGCGCCAGTACCAGCAGATGGGCATCCAGTCGGTGCCGTCGGTGATCTTCAACAACCGCTACCTGGTAACGGGCGGGCAGCCGGTCGAGGCTTTCGAACAGGCGATCCGGGAAATTGTGGCCGAGGCGCAGCAGGCGGGTACGCCGCGCTAAGGCACGGCGCGCAGGCCGGTAGCTTGCAGGCTAAGTATTGCGCTTGAGGCCGCGGCGTTCGTCGACCGCGTCGCTGAGCATTTCCAGCATGGCCAGGGAATCATCCCAGCCGATGCAGGCATCGGTAATACTCTGCCCGTATGTCAAGGTGGACGGGCTATGCTGCCCTGGCGTGAACTTCTGCGCGCCGGCCACCAGATTGCTTTCGACCATGACCCCGAAGACGGACCGGCTGCCGGTACGAATCTGCTGTGCCACATCTCTCGCCACATCGATCTGCCGCTCATGCTGCTTGCTGCTGTTGGCGTGACTGAAATCCACCATCAGCGCGTCGCCCAGCCCTGCCGCCTGCAGCTCCCTGCACGCCGCCGCCACGGAATCCGCATCGTAGTTGGGGACCTTGCCGCCGCGGAGGATGACGTGGCAGTCCGGATTGCCCTTGGTGTGCACCGTCGCGACCTGGCCGTTCTTGTGCACGCCCAGGAAGTGGTGCGGACGCGATGCGGCCTGGATCGCGTCGATCGCAATCCTGATGTTGCCGTCGGTGCCATTCTTGAAGCCGATCGGCGCTGAACTCCCCGAAGCCAGCTCGCGATGCACCTGGCTTTCCGTGGTGCGGGCGCCGATCGCGCCCCAGCAGATCAGGTCGCCTATGTACTGTGGCGAGATCACGTCCAGCAGCTCGCCGGCCGCAGGCAAGCCGAGTCGGTTGATGTCGACCAGCAGGCTGCGCGCAATGCGCAGGCCCTCGTCGATACGATAGCTCTCATCCAGGTATGGGTCATTGATCAGCCCTTTCCAGCCGACCGTGGTCCGGGGCTTCTCGAAATACACGCGCATCACGATCTCAAGCGTCCCGGCATGGCGCTGCCGCTGCGCCAGCAACAGCCGCGCATATTCAAGTGCCGCCTGCGGGTCGTGGATCGAGCAAGGCCCCATGATCACCAGCAGCCGGTCGTCCTGGCCATGCTGGATACGTGCGATGCGCTGGCGCGTCTGCGTGATCAGCGACTCGACGGCCGTGTTCCGGATCGGGAAAAAGCGGATCAGGTGTTCAGGCGGCGGCAGCGGGATGATGTCTTCGACATGGGCGTCGTCAGTCACGCTGGTCCGGTCCGGCGGTGACTGCCATTCATCGGCGATGGTAGACGAAAGCTTGCGGGGTTCGTTCATGGCGAGGTCGACCAGGTTTTGCTAGCAAACGATGGTGCTACACCAATGGCGGGGGCGTCAAGGCAGCGGAAGGCCGGCTTGACTCTGATCCGTGTTAACGGGCACATTGGCCGCGCACTGGATGGCGGGCGGTCGCGTGCCTGACTACGCTACGCAGCGATGCATTGGCATATCCCTCCTCCGCAATCACCGATGATGCCGCCCTCAGCAACGCCTTGCGCTTCGCTTCCTGATCGCCGTCCGGACGACCCGGGGTTGAGACCTGCTCGCCGTCGCCATCACTGCGCATTGTCCCGACCTGCCCGTTGAGGGTTTCGCTATTGGATGCAGCCTGCGCAGCGCGCTGCCAAGCTTACCTTGGCGCGAAGCGCAGCCACGCTAATGGCTTTCACCTAACTCCATCGGGTATATCGCACGCATCCCCTACCTAAGTGCATGCGGTTATACACATCTTTGACCCACCGAAGCGATCCTGGCGCCCCGGAAAAGTGTTTACATTCAATGACTTGAA
>NZ_JAGIQB010000049.1:0-56137 GCF_017815025.1 Cupriavidus phytohabitans | reverse complement strand
TCATGCAGCTTTCGTGATCCTCATTTAACGTCTCTGCCGCCCTTCCGTTGGCAGAGGTTTTTCAGACCATCCCTAATACTGCGACCGTGGCGTGCCAAGGGGGCTTCATAACGGTTCGCGATCCCCCGCGTACCGCTTCCCTACTGTTGAAGAAGGAGGTTCGTGCGACCCAGGCTCAACATTCGTGCGACCGTAGGCTTTTTACGCTCATCATTGATGCGACTGTAGCTTTTCAATGCAAAACAGCGTTCCTGTGGGGCGTTTCGCACGCGCTGTGAAGCAGCTGCGGTTTTGGCCAGTTCGACGTAGTCTCAGGAATACTGAGCATTCATGGCCTCGGCGTTGCCTTTCAGCAACTGTCGAAAAGCGTACTTGAGCAGGAAAATCCCACAGAAATCAAAGTGTTGCGACCGTGTGATTAGTCGCGCATACGTGAGCGCCGGTCGCACGATGTCCGAGCCCGCTGTAGCCGGCGTGCTTCTTTGGGCGATTTCGGCGCGCCTGCGATGCTCAAGGCCAACACGGCGCAATGTTTGGGTTTCAGTATAAAATCAGCATGTAGCTTTTTTATACTGAAACCCATGGATCCGTGGATCGAGTTGGATGAGGATGCGCTGCGCCAGTATATCGACGCGAAGGCGGTGTTCGAAGCGTGGGAATCGGCGCGCGCCAAGGCTGCAGAGGTTCGCGGCGGCATGCTTTGGCGAACCACGAAGGGCCGCGAGTACCTGATTCGAACCAGCGTCGACAACAAACAGAAAAGCCTCGGGGTGCGTTCGGAAACGACTGAAGACATGTACGCGCGGTTCAACGCACGCAAGGAAGCCGCCGAGGCTCGGCTCAAGACGCTCGCGGACGAGCTCGACCGGCACCGGCGGCTGAACCGCGCGATCCGCGTCGGCCGGGCCCCAGACATCCTCGTGGCCATCCTTCACATGATGACTCGGCTCAATATCGCCGAGCATTTCATCGTGATTGGGACACATGCCCTCTATGCGTATGAAGCCGCAGCCGGGGTCCGCCTGCAAGAACGCGCCCTCGCAACTCGCGACGTTGATCTCCTTTGGGATACGCGCAAACGCCTCCAGTTTGCTTCCCGAATGAAGAACCTGGACCTCTCGATGCTGGATGTCCTACGCAAGGTAGATAGCACGTTCGAGATTCGGGATGATCAACTCTTTACGGCAGTGAATGCAAAGGGCTTCGAGGTGGACATCCTGCGCCGCGAGGCCGCCGATCTTGACCCTCATCCGCTCCAGCTAACCGACGACGAGGACGACCTCTGGGCAGTGCAGGCGCGACGCGCAAATGTCCTGTTGGGGTCGCCTCCATTCTCTGCGCCCATCGTTTCCGTGACCGGAAGAATGGCGCGGATGACGACGATCAGTCCAGCCGCATTCGTTGACTTCAAGCGCTGGATGGCATCGACCGCAGAGCGCGATCCCCTCAAGATTTCTCGCGACAGGCTGCAGGCATCGATCGTGGAAGAGCTCGCCAACCGCTTCCGGCTCGGTGTTTAGTAGACCGCGCGTTGCCATACGCCCTCGGCACGACGAGCATCGTCAAACCCAGTCCGTCCATCACGCGCAGCGCGTGCTCCAGATTGACGCCCTTGCCGTTCTCCAGCTTGGACAGCATGCCGACGGAAACGCCGCAATAAATGGCGGCCTGGTCAATGGGCATACCTTCCCCTGCCCGCGTTGCCCGTATCCGGTCGCCAAGTTGGTCAATGCTGCGGATGGTCGCGCGTGATAGTAGCGTTGGATTCAGGAAGCGGCCTCGGCATATATAGAAAAGTACTTTCACGTAAGTGAAAATATACCATCGACCTTCCAGCTCAAAAGTACGCCTTCCTCCTTGGTAGCTGACATCGCTGTTGTGGTTAGCTTGCTGGCGATTAATTGCATTTCTGATTTCCTAAGGCTTCTCAACGCTTCGCATGCGGTCGCAGATCATCATTCGTGCCACCGCCCCGTTCTCTTCCGAAATTTCCAAACCTGCGTCCGCCAAGCCTCGGCCACGGCGTCACCCCACTGTTGGCGCCCCGGCGCAGCAAGGTAGTTGCGTCCCCTTTTTCGCTCATGCCTCACTTCCGCTTCTGTAACGCAGCATGAGTGACACAACGGAGTCGCAGGCCTTTATCACCAGCCTGCATGCGCTCAAGCGCGTGGCGCGGCCGGAAGAATTGGCCCGTTCGGTGCTGTACCCGGCGTCGGATGACTCGTCGTTAGTCACCGGCACTGACTCACTGGCCGATGGCGGGGTTTCTATCACGTGCGCCTGAACCTGAACGCGTTTGAGGCAACGTGTGGTTCGTGACGGGCCGCCACCCTGCTTGCCCGGCTGGGGCGATGGTGAGGTGAGGTAAGTTGAAAGGCACAGGCAGCGCCTTTGCGTATGCGGCGCGCCGGCATAGGTGGTTTCTCCCTCATTGATGCCGCGCCAGACGCCGCGCAGGCCGGCGTCTGGCTGACGCGTGCGCGCATGCACAAGCTGCGCACCGTCTAGAACCTGGTTGGCTCGGAACTGGATGTCCACAATAGGCTTCCAGGCCTGGTACGAAGCCCGCCACTCGTCAAACGTTGCCGCTGCATACCCGATGCGATGTTGCTACTTCGATCCGAAGCGGAACATGACGTGAGGGCCAGCACCGAGGTGGCCCGCAGGGATTCATCCCATTCGGTAGACGCCGTCTGCACTCACCTCAACCCGCCCGTCGGCAAGTAACTCAGCCAGATGCTGGGAAATCGTACGGGTTTCGGCGTTGACCACCCACAAGCCTTCATAGCCCGGCGGATACAGTAGCCGTTGGTCGACCAGCTGCCCCAGTGTCTTTGGGGATTCGCGCAGCAAGGCCATCAAGCGCTGTTCGCGCTCGTCCAGCTTGGCCACATAGGCAGCGAGATCACGCAGGAATTGTTCACGATCGGTGTAGACGCCTCGGTGATGGGACGTGACCCAAACCTTGGCCGGAATCTCAGGCAACCGCGCGAGGCTGCGACGGAAGTCCGTCAGGCTGGAACCCACGTCACCATAATAGGGCCCGAATCCGGTCATGTCGATGTCGCCAGTGAAAGCCACGCCCTCCGGTTCGACAAGAAGAACGGTATGGCCCGCGGTGTGCCCCGGCAGGTGAAAAGCGCGAATTCCGGTCTGCCCGAGATCCCAGCACGCCCCGTCTACGTAACCCTGCGCGTCGGGCCGCGGCTCATAAAAAAATTCGCGCTGGAACTTGAGCAGCGTCTCCGACGCAAACTCCGCATTGCCGAAAGCGGCGATCATGCCTTCCCAGCTCCTTGCCGCTGGTAAGTCCCGTTCGTGCACATATACGGATGCATAAGGAATGCGATGCAACCCCGCCATATGGTCCTCATGCACATGGCCCATCACCACCAGTTCGGTCGCGTCAAACTCAGGGCCGATGTAGTTCGCGACAAGCGGCGTGTCGAACGCCGCGCGAGTCTCGGAGCCTCGTATCAATACCTGGTTTCCGTCGGGGTATTTGCCCCTCTTCTCGCCGAAGAAGACCGAAACGCGCCCGAAATCCACGCGCTGGATGTTTCGCTTCATGCCCGAATTGCTGAAAGCTGTGCTCATGTCGATCATCGTCCCTGGCAGTCGTTAGCGATCTCACCGCAGCCGGGGCGTTCCGGTAGCGATCGGATCGGCTGCGCAGCTTGGTTCTCTGTCTATTTATAATAACATTAGTCATCATAAATAAAAGATGCTTGCAATTCGCAGGCCAGAGCGAACTTGAGATGTCGTTATAGAACGTAGACGCCTTCACTCCCCGCGTCAGAGTTATGCTTCGACCGCCTTGAACATGTCCTCGACTACCTTCTTGGCGTCGCCGAACACCATCATGGTCTTGTCCATGTAGAACAGTTCGTTGTCCAGCCCGGCGTAGCCGGCGGCCATCGAGCGCTTGTTGACGATGATGGTCTTGGCCTTGTACGCCTCCAGGATCGGCATCCCGGCGATCGGCGACTTGGGATCGGTCTTGGCCGCCGGGTTGACCACGTCGTTGGCGCCCAGCACCAGCACCACGTCGGCCTGGCCGAACTCGCTGTTGATGTCTTCCATCTCGAAGACCTGGTCGTACGGCACCTCGGCCTCGGCCAGCAGCACGTTCATGTGGCCCGGCATGCGGCCCGCCACCGGGTGGATCGCGTACTTCACGGTCACGCCCTTCTCGGACAGCTTCTCGGTCAGCTCCTTCAGCGCGTGCTGGGCGCGCGCCACCGCCAGGCCGTAGCCGGGCACGATGATCACGGTCTCGGCGTTGCCCATCAGGAAGGCGGCGTCGTCCGCCGAGCCCGACTTGACGTTGCGCTGCGCCTGCGCGCCGCCCCCCGTGGCCGCCGCGGCGTCGCCGCCGAAGCCGCCCAGGATCACGTTAAAGAACGAGCGGTTCATCGCCTTGCACATGATGTACGACAGGATCGCACCGCTGGATCCCACCAGCGAGCCGGCGATGATCAGCATCGGGTTGTTCAGCGAGAAGCCGATGCCGGCGGCCGCCCAGCCCGAGTACGAGTTCAGCATCGACACCACCACCGGCATGTCGGCGCCGCCGATCGGGATGATGATCAGCACGCCCAGCACGAAGGCGATCGCCAGCATCACCAGGAACGGCAGCCACTCCTGCGTCATGAAGAAGGCGATGCCGAAGCCGACCATGGCCACCGCCAGCGCCAGGTTCAGCATGTGCTGGCCGGCAAACACCACCGGCGCGCCCTGGAACAGGCGGAACTTGTAGCGCCCGGCCAGCTTGCCGAAGGCGATTACCGAGCCCGAGAACGTGATCGCGCCGACGAAGCAGCCGATAAAGAGCTCGATGCGGTTGCCCAGCGGGATCAGGTGCGAGCCGGCCGGGCTGATGCCGAACGCCGCCGGCTCGGCCACCGCCGCCACCGCGATGAACACCGCGGCCAGGCCGATCAGCGAGTGCATCGCCGCGACCAGTTCCGGCATCTTCGTCATCTGCACCTTGCGCGCGACGTAGGCGCCGATGCCGCCGCCGACCACCAGCGCCGCGAAGATCAGCGTCAGGCCAGTGCCCACCGACGACTGGGCCGTGCCCGCCGCGAGGAATTCATTCTTCAGCTTGACGATCAGCACCAGCGTGGTGACCACCGCAATGGCCATGCCGATCATGCCGAAAGCATTGCCCTTGCGCGCCGAGGCCGGGTGCGACAGCCCCTTGAGCGCCTGGATAAAGCAGACCGAGGCCACCAGGTAGAGCAGGGTGACGAGGTTCATGCTGACAAGGCCCGCCATCACGCGCCCTCCTTGGCCAGTGCCGGCTTGGCCTCGGGCGCCTTGGCCTTCGGTTCCTTCCTCTTGAACATCTCCAGCATGCGCTGGGTCACCAGGAAGCCGCCGAATACATTGACCGCGGCCAATGCCACCGCCAGCGTGCCCATGATGCGGCCCGTGGCGCCTTCGGTCAGACCCGCGGCCAGCATCGCGCCGACGATGATGATGGCCGAGATCGCGTTGGTTACCGCCATCAGCGGCGTATGCAGGGCCGGCGTGACCGTCCAGACCACGTGGTAACCCACGTAGATCGCCAGCACGAAGATGATCAGGTTGATCACCGTGTGGTTCACCATCACCATCGACTTCTCCTTAACCGGCCAGCGCCGCTTCGGCTTGCCCTGTCATCAGGCAGGCCGCGACGATGTCGTCGTCTTTGTTGATCACCAGCTCGCCTTCCCTGTCCAGAATCAGCTTGAGGAAGTCCAGCACGTTGCGGGCGTAGAGCGCCGAGGCGTCGGCCGCTACCATGCTGGCGAGGTTGGTATGTCCGATCAGGATCACGCCGTTGTGGTTGACCACCTGGTCGGCTACCGTCAGTGGGCAGTTGCCGCCCTGCGCGGCGGCCAGGTCCACCACCACCGAGCCGGGCTTCATCTGCGCGACGGTGGCTTCCTGCAGCAGCACCGGCGCCTTGCGGCCCGGGATCAGCGCGGTGGTGATGACGATGTCGGCCTGGAGCGCGCGCTGGTGCACCAGCTCGGCCTGGCGCTTCATCCAGTCCGGCGGCATCGGGCGCGCGTAGCCGCCCACGCCCCGCGCGATCTCGCGCTCTTCGTCGGTCAGGAAGGGCACGTCCACGAACTTGGCGCCGAGCGATTCGATCTGTTCCTTGACCGCCGGGCGCACGTCCGAGGCTTCGATCACCGCGCCCAGGCGCTTGGCGGTGGCGATGGCCTGCAGGCCGGCCACACCTGCGCCGAGGATCAGCACGCGCGCGGCCTTGACGGTGCCGGCGGCGGTCATCAGCATCGGCATGAAGCGCTGGTAGTGGTGCGCGGCCACCAGCACGGCCTTGTAGCCGGCGATATTGGCTTGCGACGACAGTACGTCCATGCTCTGCGCGCGCGTGGTGCGCGGCGCGGCTTCGAGCGCGAAGGCGGTGATGTTGGCGGCCGACATGCGCGCGTTGTTCTCGGCATCGAAGGGATTGAGCATGCCCACCAGCACCGCGCCGGGCTTCATCTGCGCCAGCTCGCCGGCATCGGGCGCGCGCACCTTCAGCACCAGTTGCGCGCCGAGCGCGTCGGCGGCGCTGCCGATGGTGGCGCCGACCGCCTCATACGCGCCATCGGGCTGGCTGGCGTTCAGGCCGGCGCCGGCCTGCACCACCACCTTGTGGCCCTGGGCAACGTATTTCTTGACGGTCTCCGGGGTGGCGGCGACGCGTGATTCGCACGCAAGCGTTTCAACGGGCACTCCGATATTCATTTGCGCCTAATTTTTTGAAGTTGTTCATGGTCGTCTGACTTCCATCTAACATGCGCGGCGGGCCTACTTAACACCACGACCTCACCCGCGCAACAGCGGACTTTCTCGCCGCCTCAGATTGTCAGGCCGCCGTCGACGACAATGCATTCGCCATTCGTATAGCTTGAAGCATTCGACACAAGGTAGAGCACCGTGCCGGCCATTTCGCGTGGCTCCCCGTGACGACGCAGCGGGATCTCCGCGAGCCATCGCTCGTAGATCAGGGGGTCCTCGAACAGAGCGCCCGCGAACTTGGTCCTTGTGAGGCCAGGAAGCAGCGCGTTCACCCTGATGCCGAGCGGCCCGCATTCCTTCGCGAACGCCTTCGTCATGTTGACGACCGCGGCCTTCGTGATCGAGTAGATGCCCTGCTTTTCGGCTGGCTGCAGCGCGTTCACCGACGCGGTATTGACGATGGCGCCGCCGCCTTGCGCCTTCATCATCCTGCCGGCTTCGACTGACATGAAGAAGTAGCCGCGGACGTTCACTTCGACCGTCTTCTCGTACGCGGCAAGATCGGTGTCGAGAATGTGGCCAAAGTACGGATTCGCTGCCGCGTTGTTAACGAGGATGTCGAGACGGTCGTGCTTGCTGCGGAGATGCTCGAACGCCGCAGCAACGTCCTCCATCCGCCCGACGTGGCACGCCAGCGCATCCGCCTGGCCGCCCGTCTTGACGATCTCTTCGGCGACGGCCTGGCAGTCATCGAGCTTGCGGCTCGAGACAATCACGTACGCGCCCTGCTCAGCGAGCAGCTTCGCAATTTCCTCGCCTATGCCGCGGCTCGCACCGGTCACGAGCGCGATCTTTCCGGTTAAGTCGAATAGATTCGTTGCCATATATTGTTCTTCAAATTGATTCGAGATTCGATGATTTGCGTCGATACCGTTCGCGTGGGTCGTGAGCGACCAGCATGTCAGCCGTGCGCATCGATCACGCGCACAGCCTCCTCGGCCAGCGTACCCGCCATCTCCCCGACTTGCAGGGCAGCCGTGCTGGACGCATTGCCCTTCAGCGCACGAGCCTTCACACCCTGCGCGATCGCCGCGAGCCTGAAGAAGCTGAACGCGAGATAGAAATGCCAGTCGCGGATCGGTTCGATGCCGCGCAGCTCGCAATAGCGCTCGATAATTTGCGTTTCCTGCGGCACGCCGAGCGCGACGCGATCCTTACCCGCAAGCCCCGGGAGATGTCCATCCGACGGCAGCCGCAGGCACATGCAAAAGTAGGCGAGATCAGCGAGCGGATTTCCCAGCGTCGACAGTTCCCAGTCGAGTAACGCCTTCACGCGGTAGCTATCGCGCTCGAACATTACGTTATCCATCCGGTAGTCGCCATGCACTAGCGTCGGCGGACCAGCGTCTTCGGGGCACGCATCCGGCAGCCAGTCAATTAACGCTTCCATCGCGGCGAGCCGCTCGGTCTCTGCCGCTCGGTACTGTTTCGTCCAGACATCGATCTGGCGCTCGAAGTAGTTGCCCTGCCGGCCGAAGTCACCGAGTCCTACCGCTTCGACGTCGACGTCATGGAGCTCTGCCATTGTTCGCAAAACTGCGTCGTAGCAGGCGGCTCGATCCGGCCGCGGCAACTCCGGCAGGGCCGGATTCCAAAAGATCCGCCCGTCCTCGAAACTCATCACGTAAAACATGCTGCCGATCACGTCACGGTCCTCGCACAGGTGATGCGCGCGCGCGACCGGCACTTCGGTCTCTGACAACGCAGTCAGGATCCGGAATTCGCGATCCACAGCGTGCGCGGACTTCAGCAGCTCACCCGGGGGCTGTCGCCTAAGCACGTAGCGGCCGCTGCGCGCCTGCAGTAGAAAGGTCGGATTCGACTGACCGCCAGCGAACTTCTCTGCGTAGACAGGCCCCTCGAAACCAGGAACGCGGTCCTCCAGATAGCGCTCCAGGCTTGCGATATCGAGCTGTTGGGACATTTTCTTCATCATTTCCTTCCAATTTCCATGCCGTAGCTCTGCCGCGAATGGTAGTGAGCATGGCAAACGCGCAGCGCCGGGCTGAGCAGTCATCGCCAACGATGGCTAAATCAATGTGGTGGCAAGGGGGACTCACCAATGATCAGCCGACGATCTCAGGTGGCTCGAAGCAGGTTGTCGCCGGTAGAACACCGGCATAGCGTTCGAGCTGGACAAGGCATGAATTTGCTGTGCTGCCCTGCGCGATCTCCGATGTGCCAACGTCGCGCGTCAACACATTTGCGTTGCCATGCTTGTCCAAAGGAGGGCCATCTCCATCATCAAAGTCCAAGTCCAGCCAGGCACCCGTGGCCATTTGCACCACGCCTGGAATCACGGCATCAGACACCACCGCACCAGCAAGGCAGCTGCCGCGTGCATTGAATACACGGACGATCATCCCGGTTTCAATGTTTCGGCTCGCTGCATCGATGGGGTGAATCCGTATCGGTTCCCGGTCAGCGATTTTCAGTTTTCTGCTGTGCGGCGCATGGTCATATTGGCTGTGGAGCTTGGATGTTGGCTGGTTCGATAGTAGATGCAAAGGAAACTCGAGCACCTGGGGAGACCCCAGCCATTCATCAGGCTCGATCCAGACCGGATGCCCGGGCTGGCCCTTGATCCCGAAGTCGCAGATGGTCTGTGAGAAGATCTCAATTCGACCCGACGGCGTTTGCAAAGGCTGCCCTAACGGGTCCTGGATGAATTCTGAGAAGACCGCGGAGGATTCCTGGGTCGGAACCTCGATCATTCCCTTCGCCCAGAATTCATCGAACTGCGGGAAGTTCAGACCTTGCGCGTCGCCCTGTTCTTTGATCTGCGCGTAGAACGATCGCAGCCAATCCTCTTCGCTCTTGCCTTCCGTGAATTTCTCCAGGAATCCAAATCGCGCGGCGAGCTCAGAGAAAACCTCATAATCATTCCGCGCATTCGCATAGGGCTTCACATGTGCAGCGGAGGCAATAATAAAGGGATCTGTGCTGGCGCCAGCGATATCGTTTCGCTCGTACGCGATAGTCGTGGGGAACACGATGTCAGCGTGCTTGGCGGTTGCTGTCCACCAGGGCTCGTTGACGATGATGGCTTCTGGCACCGCCCAGGCCTTTCGAAGGCGGTTCAAATCCTGATGGTGATGAAACGGGTTGCCGCCGGCCCAATAGATGAGCCGTATGTCGGGATAGGTTAGGGTCTCGCCGTTGTAACGGAATGATTGCCCTTTGTTGAGTAGCATGTCCGAGATGCGCGCCACGGGAATAAACGAAGCCACCAGGTTCCTGCCCTGCGGCAGCGCGGGAATCTTCACGGTGATCGAGTCAAGCCCGATCCCATTGACGGCGGCATAGCCGAACCCAAATCCACCGCCCTCCAGGCCGATTTGGCCAATCATCGATGCGAGGGCAACAGTCATCCAGTACGGTTGCTCTCCATTCTCAGCCCGCTGCAGCGACCATGACATTGTGATCATGGTCCGTTGCTGTGCCATATCACGCGCGAGCTGCGTAATGTCCGGTGCGGGAATGCGGCATATGGACGATGCCCACTGCGGTGTCTTTGGCACGCCGTCGGACTCGCCCAACAGGTAATGCCGGAAGCGGTCGTATCCGACCGTGTAGCGGTCCAGGAATGAGCGGTTGACCAGGTTCTCCGCTTCCAAGACGTAGGCCAAGCCGAGCATCAGCGCCACATCGGTCTGCGGACGTATGGGAATCCATTCGCATGGTGCGCTGGTGTCATCCCGAAGCGGGCTGACAGATACCAAGCGCACGCCAGCCTGCGCGAGTTGCCCGAGCGTGTCGCGGTAGTGATGCCGCGTGACGCCACCAGCGTTCATCTGTGCATTCTTTTCTGGCAATCCTCCAAAGGTGACCAGCAGCCGGGTACTTCGAATCATGGATTTCAGCGACGTGTGCCTGCCCGCGAGGCTGTGCATGGAGCCGACCACTCGGGGAATGATCACCTCCCCAGCGCCATAGCTATAAGAATTGACCGATCGCGTGTAACCTCCAAGGAGGTTCAGAAAACGGTGAATCTGGCTTTGCGCGTGGTTGAATCGTCCGGCGCTGGCCCATCCATAGGATCCGCCAAAGATCGCCGGGTTGCCATGCGTCGAGCGCACCCTTTCCATCTGCTCGGCGGCCATGTCAAGCGCGATCTTCCAATCCACCTCGACGAAAGGCTCGCGCCCGCGGCCCTCACCACCTGCACGATGCTGCTTGTCAAAAAACGACTTTCGTATGGCGGGTGAGGCAACCCTCAACCCGGTCTGCGTGCCATCCAGGCCCTCCCAGACCGGAGCCGGCGCAGGGTCGCCCGACCAGGATCGAATATTGGACACCCGGCCCTGGTCGACCGAGACGTTGTAGGTGCCCCAGTGCGTGGAGACCACCCGGTTTTTTTGAACAGGCAACATGAACGACTCCTTACAGCCAGGGCAAGTGGAAGGGATTTCAGACCGCAGCGCGCGCGGCCGGCTTGGGCGCGCCGCCTTCCTTGCCCAGGCCCAGTTCTTCGTCGGCCACGGCTTCCAGCGAACGGTTCGTGGTGCGTGGGCCAAAAATAAGCACGGGGATGGCGAAAGCGATGTAGATTGCGGCGGCGGTCCATGTTACGTACTTTAGGCCACCCGCAGTGACCAGCGCCGCGCCCATCACGCCGGACACCACGCCGCCGACTCGCGCACCCGACATCACGATGCCGTTGCCCAAGGCGCGCAACTGCGTGGGCATTGTCTCGGGAATGTAGGTGTAGTAGGCGTTGAGTACGAAGCCGCTAAAGACGGCGAGCACGCCACCAATAGCGGCCACGGCCCAATAGCTGGTGGAGAGGCCCAGCACTCCCAGCACCAGAGCACAGCACACCGACATGCAGAGGATGGTGTTCTTGCGCTCCCACCGATCCAGCAGCCGCATGGCGATGAAAGGCATGACGCCGTAGACCACGACCCAGATGAACATGATGAAGTACGCATCCTTCTGGGTGTACTTGAGGTCATACACCAGCGCGTACACACTCCAGTTTATCCAGGTGTAGTAAGCCAGGTACACCCCGAAATAGGACACAAACAGAACGATCAGGTTGCGCAGGACCACGTTGTTCCGCAGCAGGTCCCGCAAGGTGGCATGTGTGGCACCGCCGTGCGCTGCTAGCAGATCGGGTTCGTCGAGCGGACCGTTGCGCAACGCACGCGCTTCCAGGCGGGCGACTATCTGCGCGGCTTGCTCAACCTTTCCGCGCGAGATACACCAGCGCACCGACTCGGGCAGGCAGAAATGCACGACGGGCGCAATCAGCAAGCCGATGCCGCCGGCCAGGAACAGGTAACGCCAGGTATTCGGTCCGCCAGTGGGCAGGTAGAACATGGCCAGCGCCGCCGCGATCACCGCCGAGGCCGTGTAGCCCATTGTCACGAGGGAGAGGAAGCGTCCGCGTGCATCACGTGGGAACATCTCGGAGATGTAGACCAGTAACACAGACGTGGCCGCCTGCACGCCCAGGCCGGTGACGAAGCGGGAAGCCAGGATCATTTCGTACTCCGGCACGAATGCCGTCACAATCACGCCGAGCGAGTACATGACCGTACCCCACACCAGCACCGGACGGCGCCCCACCCTGTCAGAAAGCCAACCGCCGACGAGCGCGCCGATCACCATCCCCACGTAGAGGGCGCTGCTGATGACACCGATCTGCTCGGTGCTCATGCCCGTGTGTGCCTTGATGGTCGGGGCGGCATAAGAAAAGATGGCGTTGTCGTAGTACTCCAGCATCAAGTTGACCGCGAGCAGTGCCGCCCAGGCGTAATGCGCGCCCATGGTTGGCAAGCGGTCGAACCGCGCCAACACGTGGGAGGGGTGAGAGGTACTGACTGAGGCTGACTTCGTTCCGTCGATGTGATTCACAGTTTGTCTCCGTTGGCGGTGCTGCCGATATTGGTCTTCTGCTCCCGTGATGCAGCCGCGTCCGCATCCGGAAACATTCACTCCCTCCCTTCCTCACCAGACGATGTTCGTATCAGCGCAGTTGCGTACACCATGCGGCGCGAAACGGTTCACCAGTCTTCAGCGACGGCTCGTTGAGCGCGCTAATGTCGTAGGGGTAGTTGCAGCCCCCGGTCGGCAGTGGCCGGTAGAACAGCTTGTCGCCAAAGAATCGGTAGACAAGGGTGTGGCGGTCCGGGCAGTCCGGGGTCACGGGAGCGCCACCGTGCAACGCGCCGGAGTGGAACACCAAAGCATCCCCAGGTTCGAGATCCCAGGAAAGAACGTCCCACGACGCTGGATCCTTGGCCCGCTCAGCCTCGATATCCGGGAGATCCGGCCAGTCGGTGTTGAGCCACAACGGCTTAGTGGGCTTGCCCGGGTCTGTATAAGAGTTGCCGTTGTACTGAATGCCGAGATGCGAGCCGCGCACGACTTCGAGCGCGTTCTTGCGAGGTATCCGTTCAAAACAGGTCCAAATGTTGAGCATCTGCGGCCCGCTTACTGGCGTGTACGAGTTATCCTGATGCCACGGCGATCGCCCAGCCTTCCCGCCCTTTTTGATGAAGATCTCCTCGCCTTTGAACCATACATGCTGGGAGTTCCATAGCGACGCCACGAATTCATCAAGCGCCAGCGCCTTGATCGTCGCGACATGTACATCTCGGTTGGCGATGTTGCCGTAGTCGTTGAAATGCTCGTCCGGCGTGCCTTTGAATATGTAACCGTGCTGCGGACTGGGATGTTCAATCCCATAATCGAAAGCCTCGCGCATCCGCTTGAGCCCTTCAGGAGATAACAAGCCTTGTGCAACGAAGGCACCGTCCCGTGCCAGGTCCAGCTTCATTTGTTCAGTCACCTGCATGTGAGCCTCCCCAGTCAATCGGTGCCGCAGCCGGCCACCGCGACGGCACGAACTTCGACGAGAAACGCCGGATTCGCCAGTTGGGTCACGCCTACCGCAGTCCAGGAGGGGTAGCGCTCAGGCAGGAACTCGTCCTTCGCGCTCACGAAGTCTCGAATGTCCGGGCCATGCAGGTCGATGTGGAAAGTCATGATCTCGACGATGTCCGCCATCGTCGCACCCGCCTCCTCCAGCACGCACTTCAGGTTGAGGAAGGCCAGTCGAGCCTGCTCGGCCATGCCCTCGCCCGGCCTGCCAGTGGCCACATCAAGGCCCACCTGGCCCGATACCCAGATCATGTCGCCGACACGGGTGGCGGACGAGAAATGCAGTTGGTCGTAATGCCGCTCCTTGAATGGCGCGGGGTTGATCATTTTTCGCTTCACGATGTTGGTACTCCGTAGTGATATCAGACCCCGGCAACTTGGCGGAAGACCGGGGAGCGGAACGCATCGCCCTGATTGAGCTTGGCCATTTCTTCCTGGAAGAGCGGGCCGTTGCGGGCGTACTTGGGGTTGCACGTGGGCAACTCGCGAAAGGTGGCGTCGTCACCGAAGAAGCGCAGCACCAGTGTGTGGCGCTTCGGGCAGTCGGCGTCGACCTGTGCACCGCCATGCAACGAACGCGGGTGCAGCAAGACGATGTCGCCAGGATTGATGTCAAAGGAGACGATATCCCAGGAATTGGGATCCCGAGCAAGCTCGTTGTCGATGTGCGGGAGACGAGGATAGGTGCCATCGCCATAGAGCGGATCGGTCGGATCGTCGGCGCTATCAAAGCTGGAGCCGTCGTACTGGATACCCAGATGCGAACCTCGCACGATCTCCAGCGAATTCTTCTTGGGCAACTTCTGAAAACTGATCCAGGCATTGCCCCAATGGCGGCCCGCCCACGGCAGGTTCGCTGTGTCCTGGTGCCAGGGACCTCGGCCGCTTTTTCCCCCTTCCTTGGCGAAGATTTCCTCAGCGAAGTACCAGACGTTTTTCGAGCCCCACAGTTCCTGGAAGATCTGGCCGAAAGGCAACGAGGCCGCCAGGTCGTCCAGCTTGGACTTGGCTTCGGGGTTAGCAATGTCGATGTGGGTGTGCAACGTGGTGCCGATGAGGCCGCCCTTGTAGACGTGCGGGCCGGGGTTAGCCATGTCCCACTTGAAGGCGTCGTAGCACTGGGCCAGTTGCGCTTCGTTGAGGCAGTTCCTGAAGATAGTGACACCGTCGTTGCGGAACTGCTCGCGCATCTCGGGGGTGGTCAGCATAGTGAAGCTCCTTGGTGGCTTGGACGGCACACACTTCCGTCTCTAGGATGATTCACTTTAGCCCTCGCCCGAGGTTAACACAACAATCGTTTTGTAAATACATTCCCATATTTGCACAACATACGTTTTGTGATATCGGTTGTCCTTGAGCGGCGGGCTGATGGGAAGCACTGCTGGCGCACTGGAAGCCTCATTTGCAACATCGCGCACTGGCATGCTGACGAAGAGTCTCCGCAGGGAATACCCTCATTCTTCGTTAAACATAACGACTGTTACTCTAAATATGAATTCGCTTCCGGACGACCTGTCAGGGGATATCGACAAGGGATGCGGCCGTGCTGGAGTGCTGTAACGGCTACGCAACTGCCCGAATCAGAGGATCAACCGTGCATGAGTGCAAGCGCGAAGCTTGTCCCGCGGATCGAGAAGCTGTTGTCATCGACGACTGTCTCAACCAAGGAAGCGCTGGCGCTGTGCAAAGTGGCGGCGCTAAGTCCAGGTATCGAAGTTCGTGCAGTGGCGGCGGCCGGTTCCGGCAAGACCGTCGAGTAAAGGCAGTCTCGGTTCACATGACGTTATGTGCGCGCGACGGAGGCTTTTGCGCGCACCGGGCCCAATCCTATCTGAAGGGAACATCGAGCATGAAGAAGAAATGGCTGATCGCGCTTACCACACTTGGCACCGTAGCAGGCGTAGGCCACGCTGAGCCCACCGTCACGCTGTACGGCGTGCTGGA
Source organism: Cupriavidus phytohabitans (assembly GCF_017815025.1). Taxonomy (NCBI): domain Bacteria; kingdom Pseudomonadati; phylum Pseudomonadota; class Betaproteobacteria; order Burkholderiales; family Burkholderiaceae; genus Cupriavidus; species Cupriavidus phytohabitans. The sequence goes on along the minus strand of NZ_JAGIQB010000049.1, from coordinate 40,501 downwards.
CACGAACGTCGAAGTCACCACGAATATGAAGACGCCGAGCGGTGGTTCAGGTACCCGCTACGCGATGAATGGCGGCGGCCTGTCCAGTTCGCGCTGGGGGCTGCGTGGCAACGAAGGCCTGGGCGGCGGTCTGAGCGGTATCTTTGTTCTGGAAAGCGGCTTTGGCGCGGACGACGGCAAATCTCTGCAAGGCGGTCGCCTGTTCGGCCGTCAGGCATTCGTAGGCCTGCAGAACGCAACCTTTGGCAAAGTCACCTTCGGCCGCCAGTACACTTCGATGCTGGATGCATTGGCCCCCTTTTCGCCCGCCGCGCTGGCAGTCTTGTATGAGCCAGTCATCGCCCTGTTGGGCGCTGCCTACCGACAAGACAATACGGTCAAGTACACCGGGACATTTGGGCCGCTTACGGTAGGTGCCCACTGGTCATTCGGTATCGGGCCCACCTTCAGCAGTCCGGGCGGCGTCAACATCAGTGGCAGCGGAGAGGTTCCGGGCCAGATCCGCCGCGATAGTGGCTTCGGTGGCCAGACGACCTATCGTGCGGGCTCGTTCGGCGCCACGCTATCCTATGACCAGGTCAATCCGAGCATTGCCAGTAACGGTGGGCTCCTTGATATCGCCACCAGCAAAAAGGCTGCCGCCGCGGCCAGCTACGCCTTTGGCCCCATCCAAATTATGGGCGGCTATCGATGGGGCAAAGCAGCCGCGTCCGGACAAACGCAAGTGCGTGACGACTTGTATTGGGCAGGGGTTTCCTATGAGGCAGCACCTTCTCTCAGCCTGACGTTGGACTACTACTACCAGGCTTTCCACTCTTCGACAACGCCCGCGTTGAAACCGCCAGGCAACCCTTGGCAAGTCACGTTCATCGTCGACTATAGCTTGTCGAAGCGTACGGACCTTTACTGGACCACGGTGTTCGCCAAGAATTCCGGCCTGTGCCTGGATACCGCCTCTATCGGCTACGCTAATGGTTACCAGCCGGGCGGCGCCAGGAACAATATGTTGGGAACTGCCATGGGCCTCCGCCACAAGTTCTGAAAACAACTGAAGCACGGATGCAGACTTACCGGGGCACGTATGTGCCCTTTTTTGACAAGCAGCTGGGGTCCCCTTATCGTAGATACGTTGCTCGTCCACTGCGGCTTGGTAATCGCGTAGACTCCGCAACATTGCACATAGAGCTGCGGAGTTCCAGTTTTCCGAGGGGGCCTTTTCCCATTGGATGCTGGTTCGTGGCAAAATTGACCGTCTGCCACAAGGCCGTAATGATATCTACTGAGCCATGCATCGACAAACGCCTATCGACTCATTGCCGATGACATGTCTTGTCGCTCTAGAGTCGGCGCAGTCCTTTCCTCAGTGCCCCATTGACGTGCCGGCTTTCCCGCAATGCGGGCAATGACGGCGTATTGACGAAAGGAATGGTCAGAAGGAATGATTACGTACGCGCCCCGTTGTTTGTAGATTCCCGACAAATGCCAGAGAGAAAAGTCAAGCCAAAGCACGACGATAGTCGGACCGATCAAGTCACGACCCGTGGCCGCCCTGCGGGTGACCGTGAGGCGAAGCGCCAGGAATTGCTGAAAGCCGCAGCATTGGTGATTGCGCGGGAGGGGTATGCAAAAGGATCATTGCGCTCAGTGGCACAACAAGCGGGTCATACGACCGGTGCCGTGACGTACTATTTTGCAAATAAGGAAGAGCTCGTCGTTGCTCTACTGGAAAGCGCATTTGATCGCTACGATGCCATGCTCGAGTCCGTTCGGCAAAGCGGCGATATTCAGTCGCTTCTGGGTTGCTGGCTGCGACTGAATCAGCGCAGCGAAAGCTTCTTGCCTGAACTTTCCGAGTTGCTCGCGCAAGGCCGGTATGAGCCCGTCTTTGCTGACGTCATTGCCAGACGCTACGCGCGCTATCGACGAGTCTACGCGTCGATCCTCCGGACCGCGCAGGAGCAGGGGACCGTTCGCCGCGATATTTCGGCTGACGTGCTGGCCGATCAGCTGTGCGCCATGGGTGATGGCTGGATCCTAATGTACCCGGTCGAGCCGAAGCGATTCACACCCAAGCGTATCCAGGCGTTGATCGAAGCCTTGGGCGCTCTGATCGCCCCCCCTTTCGCTCACCAGCCTCCGGCGAATGGCATCTAATCACCGAGGTACTTAGATCAGCACTATATTGCCAAACTGCCTGGGCTGTACGGTGACGGTCGTTCCAGCGTGAAGTAACTACGCCTGGAGGTTATGTTTGATGGGTTCGCAGCATTATCCGCATCAAGTAGCGCTACGCGCACCGGGCTATGTGGATGTGCAAAGATGGCAACGGCGCCCACAACGCCCGACGTGGATGCTCTATGCGGAATGCTTTCCGAGCCATGCGATATGTTTAGCTTCCGAGCCCGCCTTCGTTCCAAGACAAAGGCAGAGAGCACCCAATGAAGGTTGCAGGCACGGACGCTCCGTCGCGGGCGGAGGTTCCGCTCGGGTTGGCGAGGACGGTGCCCTCCGCGGGTAGTGCGTTGGCGAAGTTGCCCGTTTGCTTTTGATACTCCGCCAGGAGCGTGAACTCGGTTGCCGCGCTCGGGCGCCAGGAAAAAGCCGGTGCGATGAAGGTTCGCTCGTTATGGAAAGCGGTTCAGGGCGCCGGCCAGCGGTCCGGCGGGGATGTCATAGGTTCTGGCCTGCGCTGCCGGATTGCGCCGCGCGCTCCTGCGCCGAGGCTTCCGGCATCCAGCCGACGGCAGCCACCAGGGTCCCGGCCATGGCGATGTGTACGGCAAAGGCCAGCGGACGCGGTGCAAACCTGAATGCCGGTCCGATTGCAGATGGCGAATGTGGCGTGGTGGAAGCGATGTTGCGGTTGGCAATATCCCCCGCGTCGGCGCGACGACTGGTCATGGGACGGTTTTCCTCAAATGCTGTGTTGATCGGGTCGAGGGCCGTCAAGAAAGTCACGCTGGCTACCTGCGCGCACGAGGCGAACGGCCAGCACGGTCACCGGCTCTCCGGGCGGGTACCACGCGCCGCGTGGGTGGCTGGCGATGCTTGAGCGGCTTGCCTCTCACCTGGTAAATCGGATGAGGTGAAAAAAGGGGAACCGGTCAGCGAAAAAAGTCTCGAGAAACTGTCGCGGGGTGCGCCAGATTCAACGCGCCTCCGCCGTGATCCACCAGGCCAGGGTTCGACGTACCCGAATCGGCAGGGTGTTCTCCAGCATGGCCAGCGCGCGGTCCGGATCGTCGGCGGGATAGACGCCCATCACACTGAGTCCGGCAACCTCCGGTGCAACGCTGATGTGGGCGCGCTGGTAGCGCGCAAGTTCGTCGATCAATTGGCTGAGCGGGATGTTTTCCGCCAGGACCACCCCGCGATGCCAGGCTTCGCGCGCGCGTTCGGCCGGCCCGATCGCGGAGATGCGATCGGTGGTGAATTCCGCCCGTTGCCCGGCTTCAAGGCGTTTGACGCCGCCAGCCGCATTGCGGATTTCGACAGCGCTTTCGAACAAGTCGAGCCGGGTGCGGTCTTGGTTATGGTTGACCGTGAAACGGGTCCCCAGCGCCTGCATGCGGCCGAAGCGGGTTTCCACATAGAAGGGCCGACCGCTCCGATCGCCAGCAGTCTGGACGAGAATCTCCCCGGCCACCAGTTTGAGCAGGCGGGCGTCGGCCCGGTAATCGACGCTCAGGGCGCTGTCGGTATTGAGCCAGACCCGGGTGCCGTCTGCCAGCGCGATTTCGCGTTGCTCTCCGGTGGCGGTGCGGTAATCCGCCCCCCAGGCCATGACGACTTCGGGCAGCGCCGCATGCCGCCAGCCGGCCAGGCCGAGTGCGAACAGGCCGCCGATTCCGCCGAGCACCCGGCGACGGCCCTCGACACCGCGCCGTGCCGCCTCGATGCCGGCAATGGCGGCATCCGACCCGCAATCGCGCAAGGGAGCAAAGCGGCGGCTGACGGCCTCGATGTGCTCCCAGGCCCGTACATGTTCCGGCGATTGAGACAGCCAGCTTCGCCAGGCCTGGCGCTCGGCTTCGGTGACGTCGTCGCTCTGCAGCGTGGGGAGCGTTAAAAACCTTGGGGTTCATAGTCCAAGAGCCCGAGTTGCTCCAAGAAATCAACAAGTTCCGTTGACCTGTGTTCCGTTGGTGGCTCATACCTAGCAAGTCTCTCTGCGAGGTCACCGTTGATCACGGCACAACGGACCTGGGCAAGCAAATGGACACCGTTCGGCGACCAGCGCATTTGCTGACGCTTGCACATGCGTTGGTTCAGCACCTGATTGACCGCGGATTCGGCCGTCGCGGTTGAGATGGGCTTGTTTCGACGATGTCGTGCTCCGTAATTGATCGTCGCCCCGCCATTCGCGTCGACATAGGCAACGAGTTCTCGAGCCCGGTAATCCAACTGTGAGAGACTGTCGGCAACACTCGGCGTTTCAGGCACGATCACCCGACAGATTGTCAGGATACCCTGCATCCGATTCTTGGCTTTCTCGAGCTGGGCATGCCAGAAGCACCAGCGAAGTCTGTCAATGCGGGAAATCAACACACCTCGAGCAGCTTTTTCCGTCTCCGTCTTAGCACGCATGCCCTTGACGATCTGCTCAAGATATCGCACGCGCATCGAAATATGGAACCAGTCGAGCACAGGCGTACACGAAAACGGCAATCGGTCGGCGATCGACTGAAGTCCATTGGCGCCATCGGTAATGACCGACAGCCGGGGACGATCGGTTCCTGATGCCGCTCGTATGAAGGCGGTAAGACGCTCTGCAATATCCGGCAACTTGTTTCTCACGAACGCGAATACGTGAGACGCTTGGTCTTTGGCCGTCAGTCGCCCCGTCAGAACTTCAAAGCTGGAACATTCTGATTTGCGCCGGCCTCGAACGAAAGCCGCCGTCTATAGTCAGAGTCCACTCGGTATCCTCGCTCGGAGGTTCGCGCATCCGTGACTGGACAGCCTCGATGCGAGCACCCGCCCGCAGCGCCCTATTCCGGACCGTCACATGGTTCAACGTCTCCCGTACAGGCAGGAACTCGCGCATCATTGAGACAACCTGCCGATAAGGCATCTGCGCCGACAGCTTGGCTTCCAGCGCGAGCAACTCGCTGGTCGCCCGCTCCGGGACGTACTCCGTCATCGGGCTATACGGGACCTCCATTGGAAGGGGTGTCCCGCACGGGCAGCAAATAATCCGAGCACTGCGAAACGGCACGGTACCAAAAACTGTGTCTACCTTGCGAATCCGTCGATCTTTGAGGTCGAGGAAGCGGTGACAGCGAGTGCAAAATCGTCGAAGCATGCAGACTTCTTCAGCCTGCATAGCCACCACTATTTTTTGAATTGGAGTACGTCTTTCCCTTCAGCCAGTGACAGGCCGACTTTCGCCGGGTCGAGTTCGCGATAAGGACGGTCAATATCGCAGATCTCAAATGTGGCCGACTCGCCATAATCCGTGGTGACCTCAACGCGAACGGTGATTTTCATCGTGATCTCCGGCGGATGTGATCTGCCGGAATCCTAGGCGCCCTGCCTTCGAATCCCCAAGGTTTTTAACGCTCCCGCGAACGAGTGCCGACACCGTGATGCGGGAATTGCGCAGAGTGCATGAGCGCAAGCGCAAACCACGACCGCGGGTCGTCGGCATCGATGACTGGGCGATCGCGCGCGGTCACCAGTACGGAACGATCATCGTCGACCTGGAGCGCGACGTGAGCCGATCGAAGTGTTCGCCAGTAGGGACGCCATTGCGGTGGCTGCGTGGATGCGTGCGCACCCATCGATCGAGATCGTCGCCAGGGACCGGGCCGGGGCCTATTCCGAAGCGGTCGACCTCACGCTGCCGGCGGCCAAGCAAGTCTCGGATCGCTGGCATCTGCTGAGCAACCTGGGCGACAACGTCGAGCGGATGCCGTAGAACGAGCCGTGGTCGCGATATCAGCAATATAGCCCAGCGCGCCGCGCGACAACGCTTCGTGAAGGCTGGTGCCGACGGCGGCCTGATGTGGCCCAAGATCTATGATCTGGTCGCCGACGACTACGCCAAATCCTTGGCTGCCACGGTGTACAAAGCTGACGAGTTTCATGGATTGTCCCGCGTGTTCGTTGTTGGAAGATCGAGCGCATCCGGCATTGGACCTGAAGAGTGTGGGCAACATCGCGTCGGTAATGGTCACCCCAGGTAAAACCTGGCTCAGTGGAGCATACGAATCCTATCTAGTTCGACCTTATACAAGTTAAAAAGGGAAGCGTCATAGTCCCTGGCAATGCGCGCAAGCACTGGCCGGGCTCGCTCGCTCAACTTTTTGAGCTCGGTTGGATCCATCTCGTTTATACGCATTCCTTCGGCTTCAAGGTCCGCACGAACCTTGGCATTCTCCTCGCGAATCAGGCGCCGCTGGTACTGGCCGGCCTCTCCCGCGGCGTCGCGCAACAGTGCCTGGTCAGCCGGCGCCAACGTGTCCCAGAAGCGCTTGCTCGCGATCAATGTCATGGCACCGTAAGAGTGGTGGGTGACACTCAGATAGGTCTGGACCTCATACAGTTTGCCCGTCACTATCTGGGAATAGAAATTGTCCTGCGCTGCGACACTCCTGGATTTCAAAGCAGCATGCAGTTCAGAAAATGGCAAAGGAATCGGATCCGCCCCGATTTCCTTGAAGCTTTCAACGAACAAAGGCGAAGGAATGACACGAATCCTCAAGCCAATGAGGTTGTCCGCATGGAGGATGGGGATAGTAGAAGTCGTCATATGTCGGAAGCCGTTCTCCCACCATGCGAGTCCGATCAGATTACGGCTTGCCAGACGATCCAACAGGGTGGCGCCGAAAGGGCCATCGAGCAACGCATTGGCCTGTTTTTGATTGCTGATCGTGAACGGAAGATCAATCAGACCAAAGCCCTTCTCGACGTCAGCAAGCCCGATCGTAGCTTGCAGCATCAACTCTGGCGTTCTGCCATCTCCCGCCTGCAAGGATGCGATCTGGCTTGATGGAGATCCCGGCATGGTTTCTGAGGGGGCTTGCACGAGTATGCGGCCACCACTTCGGGTGGCCACCAGTTCGGAGAACTTGTTCATGCCACGGCGCACCGGGTGGTCAGCCTGGAGATATCCACGGTAATCAGCGATATGGATGATTCTCGGGTCCAGCTTCGCGGCGGAGAGCGGATCTGCCACCGCCGTGGTTGCCAGTCCGGCTAATGGGATGCAACAAGCGAGTCTTGCAAGCATTCGCCTATTCCTTAGCGACCTCAATAAGGTAAGAAGACCCAATACGGCTGAATTCTTGAGCATTCCTATCTCCTTGTTATGCACTACGATGCGCTCTACTGATTCTTGCAAAGCAGTAAGAAGCGTGACACGCGTTCCTCTCCCTCACCTCGCTTCTCACAGCCACGGCGTCTGGCTCATGCATTTCTCAGCCCGCCAGCCATGCAGCCATTGCAGCGAGTCGTAGAACTGCGACTGGGTGCGGCCGGTCCACAGCGAGTTGCGCACGTAGCGGTCGACGCCCTTGGCGTGATAGATGCGGCCCATGTCGCGGGCGGCGTACAGCACGCGCGCGGTGCGCGGGATGCGGGCCTGTTCGTACAACGTAAACGCGGCCTCGAAATCTCCATTGGCTTCCTGCACGGCTGCGCCGAGCGTGACCGCGTCTTCGAGCGCCTGGCAGGCCCCCTGCGCGACGTACTGCGTCATCGGATGCGCCGCGTCGCCAAGAATGGTCGCGCGGCCAAAGCTCCAGCGTTCGACCGGTTCGCGGTCGGCCGTGGCCCAGCGCTTCCACGACGATGGCCGGTCGAGCATCTGGTGCGGGAGCGGATGGATGCCCTCGAAGTACGACAGTACCTCCTCCTTGCTGCCGTCCTTCACTCCCCACTCTTCCTTCTCGCGGCTGTGGAACGTGACGACGAGGTTGTACTGCTGGCCGCCGCGCAGCGGGTAGTGCACGAGATGGCAATTTGGGCCGGCCCACACCAAAGGCGCGTTGACTTGCAAGTCCTTTGGCATGTCTTCTACGTCCACCACGGAGCGGTATACGACGTGGCCGGTGACGCGCGCCTCGTCGCCGATCAGCGTCTGGCGGATAGCGGACTTCACTCCATCGCAGCCCACCACGGCATCGGCCACGTGGCATTCGCCGCGCTGGTCGATCACCGTCACGCCGCGCTCGCCCTGCTCCAGCTTTGCGACCCGGGTGCTGGTGCGGAACGTGATTAGCGGATGGTCCTGCACTGCTTCCAGAATTGACAGGTGGATGTCGGCGCGATGGATGACCGCATACGGATTGCCGAAGCGCTCGCGGTACGGTGCGCCCACGTTCACGGCGGCCACGTCGCCGGCGTCGAGCGCGTCCTTCAAGATCATCTGGTCGGTGAACACGGCCCGGTCGCGCGCAGCCTGTCCCACCCCCAGCGCGTCGAGCGCGGCGAAGGCATTGGCGGCGAGTTGGATGCCGGCGCCGATCTCGCCGATCCGGTCGGCCTGCTCCAGCAACTCGATGCGGATGCCCTGCTTCGCCAGCGCGAGCGCCGCGGCAAGGCCGCCGATGCCGCCGCCGATGACCAAGACTTTCCTGTCGGATTGATTCGATTGCATGTGTCGTCTCCTGGACCTGGGCGTTCTTGCACTCAGGCGGTGTAGTCCGGCTGCCGCGCCGGGACGGCCAGAGCGAAAGCGGGGTGCGCGCTGGCGTGGGTAAAGACGGCCATCGCCTTCGGGTAAACGGAAAGATCGCAGCCCATGCGCAAGGCATTGGCGATCTGCGGCACGAGGCAGACGTCGGCCAGCGTGGGCTGCGAGCCGAAGCACCACGGCCCTTCCCCATACCGGGAAAGCAGGCGCTCGACGCCCGCCATGCCTTCGTCGATCCAGTGGCGATACCACGCGTCCTTCTGCTCGGGCGACACCTTCAGCTCGCTTTGCAGGTACTTGAGAATGCGCAGGTTGTTCACCGGGTGCATGTCGCAGCTCACCAGATACGCCAGTTCGAGCACCCGCGCGCGCAGTTCGCCGCTCGCCGGCAGCAGGCGCGGCTCCGGATGGCGCGCATCGAGGTAGTCCAGGATCGCCAGCGACTGCCCGAGCGCGAAGTGGCCATCGATTAGCGCCGGCACCGACGCGGACGGGTTGATTCCTTTCACGTATTCCCCGTCATGATGTTCTCCGACGCGGATGTTCACCGGCAGGTACTCGTACGTCAGCCCCTTGAGCGCGAGGGCGATGCGCACGCGGTACGACGTGGAACTGTTGAAGAAACTATAGAGCTGCATGACGACTCCCGTAATTTCCGTCAGACCACGCGCACGGTCAGTTCGCCGAGCCCGTCCACGCCCGTCACCATCGTCTCGCCGGCGTTCACCGCGCCCACGCCTTCCGGCGTGCCGGTGAAGATCACGTCGCCCGGTTCCAGCCGGAAGAACTGCGACAGGTACGCCACCGTCTCGGCCACCGACCAGATCAAGTGTGTAACGTTGCTGCGTTGCTTCGTCTCGCCGTCGACTGACAGCCAGATCGCCGCGTCGGTGGGGTGTCCGATCTTGCTGGCCGGGTGAATCGGGGCGACCGGAGCGGAAGCGTCGAACGCCTTGCCGATTTCCCACGGACGGCCCATCTCGCGCATCTTCATCTGCAGGTCGCGGCGGGTCATGTCGAGGCCCACTGCGTAGCCCCACACGTGTTCGAGCGCCCGGTTGACGGGGATGTCGGAGCCGGCCTTGCCGATCACCGCCACGAGTTCAGCTTCATAGTGGTAGTTGGTGGTCTGCGCGGGATACTGCAGCTCCAGCACTTGACCGTCCCGCACCGGCACGATGGCGTCGGCGGGCTTGCAGAAGAAGAACGGCGGCTCGCGGTCGGGATCGAAGCCCATCTCGCGGGCATGGGCGGCGTAGTTGCGGCCGACGCAGTACACGCGGCGGACGGCGAACTGGTCGTCGCTGCCTGCGACAGGGATGGAGACAGTTGCAGGGGGCGCGAAGATGTAGGACATGACAGACTCGGTCAAAGAATTGGCAAACGCAGGTTGAGCGGGGCCGAGGCAGCGCCTGTGGCGGCGCGCCCCGTTGGCTTTTATCGAAGGGAAATCGGATCAGGTGCGCGATTCGCGCAACAGGTTGAGCGCGGACAGCACGGGGCGGTCGGAGTAGCTGAACAGCACGGCGTCGTCCAGCGCGGCGAGTTGCACAGGAGCCCACGAGGGCACCACGAAGGTATCGCGCGGCTCGAACTGGAACTGTTCGTCGCCGATGCGCACGGTGCCGCGCCCCTCGACCACGCTGTAGACGGTCGCGTCCGTGCTGCAATACGTGCGGCCCTGGAAGCCGGCCGGCAGGTATTGCATGAAGGTGGCGATGGTCGGCATCGGCCAGCCGCCGGTGGCAGGGTTGACGTAGCGCAGCTTCACGCCGTCCCAGGCATCGAGTTCGCCGTTACGGTAGAGTTGGTCGAGCGCCTCGCGGGAACGGTCGTACGGATAGCTGAAAATCGGCGAGGTCGGGTCGGAAACCTTGTGGCGCACCGGCACCATGTTGTGGCCGAAGCGGGCGAAGCTGTCACCCTCGGTCCGCGTGACCGGCTGCTGCGCCTCCGGGTAGTTCTCGGCAAAGCCGCCGTCGAAGAACTGCACCAGCGGGATATCGAGCCCGTCGAGCCAGACCACCGGCTCGCCGCCGTTCTCGACGGCCGGGTTGCCGTGGTCATGCCACGTCCACGACGGCGTGATGATGAAGTCGCCCGGGCGCATGGTCGTACGCTCGCCATTCACGGCCGTCCAGGCACCCTGACCCTCCACGATGAAGCGCAGCGCCGACTGCGTATGGCGATGGCTCGGCGCCACTTCGCCCGGCAAGATCAGTTGCAGCCCGGCGTAGAGCGAACCGGTGATGCCCGACTTGCCAGGCCGACCCGGATTCTCCAGTACAAGCACGCGGCGCACGGCTTCCTCTGCACTGATGACGTCGCCAGCCTGCATCACCAGCGGCCGGATCTGTCTGTACTTCCAGATGGCCGGCAAAATCTGCGGTTGGGGCTGCGGCGGCACCAGCGAGTGCAGCGATTCCCAGAGGGCGCTCATGTGGCTGCGGCCGATATCGGCGTAATAAGCGGCACGATCGGTGTCGGGTTGGCGTGCGTCCATAATGTCTCCGTAGTGATGGCTTGCACATGGCGGCGAGCATCGGCCGTTCCCGACCTGGAGCCGACGAACTCCGCCGCGACAGCTTCCCCTTCGAGACCACCGAACGGAGACGGACATGACACGACGCGGCATGCAGCAGGGCTGGCCAACCCGCTTTGTAGGTTATATATTATTCAATTCTGCATTCTTAATCAAGGATCGGCAGTCGGATGGGCGTTGCAGCGTGCGAGAGATGCACGCGCATCGCGGCGGCTTCGGGGGCTAGCGGCGCGGGATAGGCGTCAATGATCGCGCGATGACAACGCGCTGCTGGCCGGGATGCCCTGCTCCGACAACCAGCAGGGTCCCTGCCGCCTCGGCATCACCACGATGTTCTGAAGCGGGCTACAGTCCGCGCGCGTCGATCCTCGCCAGCATCGACGTCAGGATCTTTTCGCGCTCACGTTCGAAACTGCGGATAAGTTGCGCGCGGTCCCGTTTCGACATGGCGGCCAACAGAGCGTGCTCCAGGTGGGCGATCCGTTGTTCGCCCGGCACCCTCACCTCCGAGGCCAGCGCCCGGTAGCGGTCGGTCAGCCTGATCAGGCGAACTGCCTCGCGCCGCAGGATCTTGTCCGGCGACAGGTCGAACAGCAGTGCATAGAAATCCTGGTATTCGTCAATCCACTCCGCGCGCTGACCCTTGTCGAGGTAGCTGTCGAGCCGTTCCAGCATGACCTTCAGTGCCTTCATCTGCGTGCTGTCCGGCCAATCGACCGTCTTCAGCAGCTCCCGCTCCAGCAGGAACCGGTAGCGGTAGAGCTGACGGGCTTCGTCGGTCGAAAGCGGAGCGACGAAAAAGCCGCGATTAGGATCGTGTTCGATGATGCCTTCGGCCGCCAGCAGCTTGAGCGCCTCTCGCACCGGCACGCGGCTGATGCCGAAACGGTCGGCCAGGTCGGACTGGCGCAATTGCAGCCCTGGGGCAAGGGTGCCGCGATTAACCAGCTTGCGGACTTGCTGGGCGATCTGGGCGGGAAGGTCGACGCCCTTGACTTCTACATTGTTCATGTTCGGCAGTGGATGGACGGACGGGGACGCCTGCAATCATGACAGGTTCATGCGACTGTACACCGGTTGGAACTGCTCGCGCATGGCCGAGACGTTCGTCATGTACAAAGCCGATGCCAGCAACAGCATCACGCCGCAGGTCGTCAGCGCAGCCGGTGTGCCGACGTACTCCGCCGTCCAGCCCCAGAACAAGGCGCCCACGGGCGAAATGCCCAGGAACGCCACCACGTACAGCGACGCGACCCTGCCACGAAAGCCCTCGGGCGCTGCGAGCTGGATCAGCGTATTGACCGAAGCCGCCGCCAGCATGGTGCCCATGCCGACGAGGAACAGCATCGCGAATCCCGTCCATACCACCGGCGCCAGGGCGAATCCGATGGTGGCGAGCGCAGCCATGACCGAGGCGTAGCCGATCGTCGCCAGCAGCCAGCCGACACCGCGCCGCATCGCCAGATACAGCATCCCAGCCAGCGCGCCAAGCCCCGCCGCGCCAAGCAGCATGCCCAGCGTGCGCGAGTCCCCGTGGAAGCGCTCCCGCACGAACCACGGCATCATTGCGGCATGGGTCTGGATGGTAAAGCTCATCGTTGCCAGCAGCCACAGGCTGTTGCGGCACGGCGTGAAGCGATTCGCGTAGCGCAGCCCAGCCGCGAACTGCCTGAGCCAAGGCTCCGGCTGCGCCGCGCGCTGCGCGGGCGCCAGGCGCATGGCGCACAACGCCGCGATGATCGAAAAGCGCAGGATCGCGTTGGCCGCGAACGCCCACACCTGGCCGAAAGTGGCGATGATGGCCCCAGCGATCGTCGGGCCGACGAATCGAGCACCCGCCATCATGCTGGAATTGAGAGCGATGGCGTTGGCGAGATCTTCCTTGCGCTCCACCATCTGCGACAATAGCGATTGCCGCGCCGGCGAATCGAACGCATTCACGATGCCGAGCACCAGATTCGCCACCACAATATGCCAGGGCCGCAGCAGGCCGGTTGCCACCAGCGACAGCATCGCCACCGACTGCATGCACGCGACGGCATTCGCCACCATCAGCACGCGCCGGGTATCGAGACGGTCCAGCAGCGGCCCCGTCACCGGCGCCATCAGCAGAAAGGGAATCTGCAGCGCGAAGGCGGCCAGGCCCAGAACCTGCGTCGAACCGGAGAGCGCATAGGCCAGCCAGGACGTGGCGATCAACTGCTGCCAGTTGCCCACTTGCGCGGCACCCTGCCCCGCCATGAACAGGCGGAAGCTGCGGGAGGAGAGTGCGCGGAGGCCGTGGGGTAACTGCATAAGGGACACCATAAGAAAAAAAGAGCGACAGCCGTTTCCAGGCGCCGCCCAACTCTCGAGCACGAGAAGTCAATAATTAATGATCAGCCATCGGCGTTGCCACGCTTCGCCCCGCCGGAACGGCTTGCCCGGCAATCCTTGACGAACATCACGAAGATGTAGAGCCATGCCGCTACCAGCGCAAAGCAGTCGCGATAGCGCAGCGGACGATAATCCGCATAGCCCAGTCCGGTCGAGCCGATGCACGCGGCGAGCGTGATGAGCAGACAGATACCGACAGCAATCCACATTGGTTTCTTCATCGCAGTCTCCCGGTTCAGGCGTCGGCCTGCTGAACCACGCGCACCCGACCGGCGCCTTCGCGCGATCGCACCAGCGTCTTCCATCCGTCCCACAGCCATACCGGCTCGACCCGGGCCTGCAGGATCGTCGCGTAGTGCCCGCCATACGCCAACAGCAGCGAGACGTTCATCAGCAGTTCCTGCGGGCCGGAAAACAACTGGCGCGGCGTGCCCACGATAAACGTGTTCATCCAGAAGATATTGAAGGTGGTCGGCATCTCCAGCACCAGGGCCAGCAGCACGTTCCGGTTGGTCACGAGCAAGATCCCACAGAAGCATTCGAGGAACTTGATGCCCTGGTAGATGTAGATGGCCTTCGCCGCATCCACATAGGCGCCGGCGGCTCCGGGTATCTCCGGAATGAAGCCGGTGGCGATGTAGCGAACGCTGGAATAGATCAGGTTGGCACCAAAGTAGATCCGCAACCAGGCGACCACGTATTTCCACGGGGATCGCACATCCCTGTTCATTTGATGTCTCCTCTGTTTAGTTATTGTTCACCGCCGGCTTGCTTCAGCCGGCTGGGCGCCGCCGGCAACTACTGCCCCGACCGGCGCCCCGGTCACACCGGCGTCATGCCGATGCCCCCGCTCATGACTTGTTGCTGTCGCGATCCTTGATGAGCGTCACGATCAGGAAGGTCCATGACACCCCAAGCGCGAAATAGTCAAAATTGCGCAGCGGGCGATATTCCGCATAGCCCAGCCCTGTCGAGCCGATGCAGGCAGCCACGGACAAGAACACGCACATGGCCACGCCAATCCACATCTCTTTCTTCATTGCAGTCTCCGGTTCAGGCTTTTGTCAGGCTTCAATCTGTTGGACCGAGGTAGGTGGGGCCTCGCCGCGTTCGCGCGCGCTTGCCACCTTCTTCAGTCCGTCCCACAGCCACATCGGCTCGACTTTCGCCTGCAGGACCGACACGTAGTACCCACCGTAGGCAAGCAGCAGGGCGCCATTCATGAACAACTCCTGTGGGCCCGTGAAGAGCTGGCGCGGCGTGGCCACGATGAAGGTGTTCAGCCAGAAGATGTTGACCGTAGCCGGCATCTCGAGTATCAGCGCCAGCAACACGCCGCGATTGGTCAGCAGCATCAGGCCCAGGACGCATTCCATATACTTGATGATCTGGAAGATGTAGATGTCCGAGGCCGCGGCTACATAAGCGCCCCCGATGCCCGGTATCTCGGGCACGTACGAAGTCAGGATGAAGCGGGCACCAGAGTAGAAGAGGTGCGCGCCAAAATAGATACGCAACCACAGGATCGCGTACTTCCAAGGTGATTGATTGGCCCTGCTCATGTCTGTCTCCTTGAGATAAATTGAAATCCTGGCGGGATCAGGGGGCCCTACAGGTTGACCACCCGCGCCGGACGGCCCTCGGTGCGAATCTGCGCGAGCAGTGTCTCGTTCAGTTCCACGCCGAGGCCCGGTCCGTCGCCGGGGGATACATGGCCGCGCTGGAATCGCGCGCCTTGCAGGGCAAGGTCCGCACCCTGCGCAATGTCTTCGCTGTTCCAGACACCATGCACGGCCAGCGGCCCGGTGCTCTCGCTGATGAACTGGCAGGCCCACTGGTTCGCCACCCACAGGTGGGCCGTCGGGCAGGCCTCCACGCCGGAGCCGATCAGCGTGCTGCACATCACCGGCAGGTCGAACATCTGGGCCACGGCGAGGAAGCGCTGGGCCTTCAAGAGGCCGCCGACCTTCTGCACCTTCAGGATTACGCCGTCGGCGGCGCGCCGCTCGGCAATTTCCTTCAGGTGATGCAGCTCCTGTGCTGCCTCGTCGGCGTACAGCGGTGTCTCGATGCGCTGTCGCAGGCGCGCCATGCCCTCGATGTCCCAATGCGGCAGGGGCTGCTCGACAAAGTCCAGTCGAGACGCATCGAGCCGTCGGATCGTGCGCAGGGCCTGCTCGTAGTTCCACGAGCCATTGGCGTCCAGGCAGATGCGCGCGCTGGCGCCCAGCGCCTCGCGCACGGCGGCCGCGGTCGCCACGTCGTTGTCGAAGGTGCCGCGCCCCACCTTCAGCTTGAAGGCGACGAAACCGGCTTCCCGGGCCGCCAGCGCTGCCTCGGCCACCTGGTCCGGCGCGCCGGCCGACAGCACCCAGCCGAGCGGCGCCGATTCGCGTGTGCGCCCGCCGAGCAACTGGTAGACCGGCACGCCCAGCGCCTTGCCCTTCAGGTCGTGCAGCGCGCAGTCGACCAGTCCCTTGGCCTGGTTGTTGTCGCGCGCCAGCGTGTCCATCGCGCCGACGATCTTCTCGATGTTGCGTGGGTCTTCACCGAGCAGAATGCGCGGAGCGAATATGTCGCAGATCATGGCGACCATCGAGGCCTGGCTTTCGCCGCGGTACCACGAGGACGTATCGCCGGATTCCGCGATGCCCACCAGGCCGCTGTCGGTATGCAGTCGCAGCAGCAGCGTATCGAGTTTGGTGATGGTGACGTTCGGCAATCGCAGCGGCTTCTTCAGCGGCATCGATACCGGAATGCATTCGACTTTGGTGATTTTCATGGCGACATCATTTCCTTCTGGCGTCGCGGAGCAGCGCAACCACGGCAATAACGCCCGCGGCCAGCGGCGGGCCGTAGTCGTAGATCCGCAGTGGTCTTGCACCGAAGCTGGTAGAGGCAGCCATGACGATGAGTATCGTCGCCACGATCACCGCCACAACAATGACTAGATCCTTGATCACGTTTATCTCCTCCTGCCAAACCGGCGCTGCATGTCCAATCTGGCGGCTTGCTTGAATCGAAGCGTTGACGGCATGCCGTCCCGCGAGTCGCCCTTACTCCCTCGTTTCAGCGCGTGACGGGTGCGACAACCCGTCCCAAAACCAGAATGGCCTGGTCTTGACGCGACAGAAGTTCGCGTAGTACCCCCCGTAGGCGAGCAGCAGGGCGCCGTTCAGAAGCAACTCCTGGAGCCCGGTGAACAACTGCCGCGGTGCGGGAGAAATGAAGAGATTCAAGTAGATGATCGTGACGCTGATGCCCGCCATCACGATCAGCGCAAGCGGCACTGCCAGATTGAAAAGCAACATCGTCCCCAGCACGACCTCGAGGTACTTGACTACCTGGTAAAAACCGATATCCGCCATGGCATGAAGATACGGCCCCACGCGCCCGGCATGACTGAAATCCGGAACGAAGTTGAAGATGACGTAATTCAAGCCTGAAGCCAGATAGTGAATGGCGAAGTACAACCTGAGCCAAAGGACAAGATATTTCCATGGCGATTTCTCAGCGGCATGCATTGCAGTTTCCTTTTTGCGGTCAGACAAAATGGATGGTGGGCGAGGCGCGACACGAGGCCGTGGATCAGGAGGAGCGACGCTGACTTGCTGCCCCGAGCGCTCGTGAGACGCACACCAGCAGGCACACGGCTATGCCGACCGAGACTACGTAACACCACACAAACGCATGGCCGAGCGCGTTGGGGCCGTCGAAGAACAGCCGCGCCACCAGCGCACAGACGGTGGGACCGAGCGCCAGCCCAAGCAGGTTGGTGATGAGGTAATAGAGCGCCGTCAGCTTGCCCATCATGTTGCCCGGCGTGAAATTGGCCATGGTGGCACCGCCGGCTACGGCGAAGATCACGAAGAAGAAGGTCTGTGCGCCGTAGGCGATGGCGCCGAGCTGGGCGCTGTGGATCAGCGGGAAACAGGCGGTGATAAGCGCGGCCACGGCGGTCGAGCCGATCGCGACGCGAACCGGTGCGTCGCTCCACCGCTTCTGCAGTTTGTCCGCCACACTGCCGAAGAACAGCAGGCCCAGCGGTGAAGCCACTACGCTAATCGCACCAAGCGCCTTGCCGATCTCGGGGCGGGCGATGCCCATCGAGCGGTTGATAATTTCAGGCAGCCACGCCAGTTGGCTGCCGATGGCGATACCGTAGAGGCAGATGGCGATCCACAGCGGCCCGTAGACGGCACGGTGCTGCCATGCGAAGCGCAGTGCAGCCGGATAGGTGACGCGATCCGCTTGGGCGACGGCATCGCGTCGTGGTGGCTCGCGCAGCAGCAGCATCAATGCGGCCAGCGGCACGCCCAGCAGCCCCGGCACGATCAGCACGAATTGCCAGGGCTTCAGCGTGCCCAGCAGCGGCACGCCGGCCAGCTTGCCGCTGGCCGCGAACGTCAGCAGGAAGCTGCCAAGCACCAGCGCGAGCCCGCTGCCCAGCAGCGGCCCGATGTTGTAGATGCCGAACGCCAGCCCGCGCCGCTCCGGCGGAAAGGCGTCGCGGATCATCGACGATGCCGCCGGCGGCAGCATGGCCTCCCCTACGCCCAAGCCGATACGCGCGAGGAACAGTTGCCAGTACGTATTGCTCAGTCCGCACAGCATCTGCACGCCGGACCACATCAGGATGGCGCCGCTCAGCAGATACTTTCGCCTGTACAGGTCGACCAAGTATCCAGCGGGAATGCCAAGCACGCTGTACAGCAGCATGAACGACAGCCCGAGCAGCCAGCTCACTTCCAGGTCGGTGGCGTTGAGATCCTGCTTGATGGGGCCGACCACCAGCGAGATGGCGCCACGGTCGATGAACGACACGATATAAACCAGGGTGAGCACGAACAGCAAGGCCCAGCCGCCTGGCGCCACCGCCGATTTCGCCGGCGCCGGCGCGACCGCTGCGGACCTGCGCGGCGGCGACTGGATTGTGGTGGGGCTTTCCAACATGATTGTCTCCAGTTTTCGGTTCTTCGAACTCTCGTTGCGCGGGCCTCAGCGGTCCCAGGCGGCTTCTTCCAGCGCCGCGCGCGCGGCGGTGCGGCCCGACACGATGAACTCCGCAATGTCGCCCATCGAGTTGTAGTAAGGGCCCCACAGCGAGCCGCATTCGCCGATGGCGTACAGGCGCGGGATGGGAGCGCCGCGTTGGTCGAGCACGCGCTGGCGGGCGTCGTGACGAGGGCCGCCGTGCGTGTTCAGGAAGGTCGGCAGCATCGGGCCGATGGCGTAGTACGGTCCCTTATCGAGCGGGACGAGGAAGTTCTTGCGACCGAAGTCGGTGTCCTCGCCGGCTACGCATTGCGCGTTGTAGCGCGCCACCGTGGTCTTCAGCGCATCGGGGTCGAGATGGCCGGCGGGCCAGGCGCCGGGCTCGGCGTCCCAGCGGCACTTCAGCGCCAGCTCCTCCAGCGTGTCGGCCTGGATGATCCAGCCGTTCTCCAATTCGGCGAGGTTGTCCTGGCTCCAGGGAGGAGTGCGCGAGTTCAGCGTCGTCATGGCGGCGCCGCCCGCGCGGACCTTCTCGTCGAAGATGTGGAAGGCGGGCACGTTGATGAATTCGGGCACATCGGGGTTGGTGGCCAGCCAGGTGGCGCGATTGCCCAGGCCGTGGCGGACATCGGCCGTATCGGTGGTCTCGTTGTGGAACCGGGCTGCCTGGCGGTTCACCCAGATCAGGCTGCCGCCATCCTTGAAGGCCCCCGAGTTGTAGCCGAAACCTGCGACCTTGTTGAGGTCGTACGTCACGTACACGCGACCGCCGTCCACCTTGATGCCCAAGTTCAGCGGCCCCGCCACGGCATTCATGTGCCAGAGCTGCGCACCGACTTCCTGCGCCATGCGGATGCCGTCGCCGGTCAGGTTCGGGCTGCCAAGGAAATGGATGGGGCACGGTGTCAGGTACTGCCGGCACATCGCGGCGTCGAACTCGAAGCCGCCACTGGCAAGCACGGTCGCCTTGCGTGCCTTGACAGCGATGGTGCGGCCGTCGACGGTGCGGGCAAGCACGCCGAGGATGACGCGCGACACCGGATCCTGCACGAGCTGCGTCACCGTGGTATTGCACTGAACGCGCGCGCCGTGCTTCTCGGCCACGGCGGCGATGGCGTTGTACAGCCCTGCCCCGCCGGGCGCGGCCACCACGCTCATGCCGTGGATACTGGCGGCGCCCGGCGCGCCCGGAAACTCGGGGAAGAATCCTGGCGCACTGAAGGGCCGGGGGTTGTCCTTCAGCGGCAGCTCCAGCTTGTGCTGGAAGGCCGGGATGTCCTTCAGGCCCGTGACGAAGTTGCGCAGGACCGGCTCGTCGGTCTGGCCCGCGCACAGCCAGTTCATGTAGTCGAACGTGGCGTCCTCGTCGGTCGAGGTCATGATGAGCCCGCCCGCGACGCAAACCGAATTGCCACCGCCGCGATCGCCCTTTTCCAACACCAGCACGTCGGCGCCGGCCTCGGCTGCTGCGAAGGCGAACGTCGCGCCCGCGCCGCCGTAGCCGACCACCACCATGTCGGCCTCGTCGTCCCACGTCGGCGGCGACCAGCTCACTGCATCCGTCTTCTGTTCCATCTTCTTATCTCAGGGTCCTATCGGTTCAGGCCGGCTCGGCAACCCGCTGCTCGTCGGACAGCAGGCGGGCGTAGATCTCGTTGTAGCGGACGATCGGCTGGTCCATCGGAAGCAACACATACTTGCGGCCAGGCGAACGGTGGATCATGTCCTGCTGCGCCTCGATGATCCGCTTGTCTTCCTGGAAAGCGGCGTCGGCGATGCCGAAGCAGTGTTGCTTCAGTTCAGCGGCGGCGGCCCACGGCCCGAAGTTGAAGAAGAAGCGCGACTTGTTCTTGCTGATGGGCGTGATCATCTGGCAAGTGCAGCGCTTGAAGATCGGCATCTCGGTTACGTCGCCGCCCTCGCTGCGCTCGAGCACGCCCGGCTCGTAGGAAGTGATGGTGAGGATAAACACGCCCGGCACCAGGAACAGACTGACGACGCGGTCATCGCACGGGCGCGCGCCGAAGTACGGATTGGACTGGCGGCCCAGCTGCCAGCGGTCGGCCAGCACGCCGCGCTCCAGTTGCGTGACGCCGCGTTTCGTCTCACTTTCCTTCATCATCTTCAGCGCGACGGGATCGCTGGCACCGAAGGTGGCTTCGTGCACGAACGGCGCGTGCGAGAGGTCGAGCAGGTTGTCGGAGATCAGTTCGGCATTCACGTCCATGTCGAAGGTCGAGCATTGCATCGCCCACTCGGCGTTGTCCGGCCCGATGATGGGCGGCACCAGCGCCTCGTCCGCCTTCTCCGCCTCGCCCATCCAGACCCATGCCGCGCCGTGCTTCTCCACGATCGGGTAGGCCCGCACGCACACGCGCGGGGAGATGCGGTCCTGGCCCGGCACTTCCGTGCAACGCCCGTCCGCGGCGAACTTCAGGCCGTGGTACATGCAGCGCAGTTCGTCGCCCTCTTTGCGGCCGACCGACAGCGGCGCAAGGCGGTGGCAGCAGCGATCTTCCAGCGCAGCCAGGCTTCCGTCGGTCTTGCGATAGACGGCCAGCGGCTCGTCCATCACGGTAAAGGGCACGATGGCGTCGTCGGCAAAGTCAGTAGACCATCCGACCATGTACCAACAATTGCGAAGGAACATTTCTTTACTCCAGGTTGTGTTTTGAGGATCAGCGACCTTGATGAGCGAGGTTCACGTACTTCGTTGTTCGTCGGAGCACGAAGTGAAGACGGCAGCCGGCAGGCGCTTGAAGTCTTCGAGACCCCCCGGCGATGTCCGGCACGCCAGCATCGGCAGGTAGTAGCGCAGGTAGGCCAGAATCAGGATGACGTTCAGATACAGGCACCACACGCTCATGGAGGTGCTGAGCAGCATGCCGAACCGCAGGTTAAGGACAATGGCGTTGAAGAAGACCATGAACGAGATCGGCAAGGTCATCGCCAGCGCGAGGGGGACGAACAGGTCAAGCAACAGGAGCAAGCCCGCTATCAGTTCGCACGCCTTGACGATGTCGAACACACCGGTCTCGATCAGCGTGACCAGCATCGCATTCGAAGCGGGCAGGGTGCCAAGTGGCTGAGGGAAGATGGGTGGGAATCCAAAGTTCGTCAGCCAATGGCTAAGGCCGCTGTTGATCATCCAGGCGCCGAGGACCAGCCGCATCAGGGTGATGACCAGACGGCCTGCGATGGCAGCGTCCAGCCTCTTTTTCGCAAAGGACGGTGTACTCATTTGGCATCTCCGGAATGGGCAGTCTTCGCGGCCTCGCCGGCCGGCGGGAATTGGACGAAACGCCGCCTTTCGGCGATCCGGCCCGTATAGGCGCCTGTCCTGAACACGTCAAGCACATCGACAGCGGGCTCGCCACGCGCCGCTTCCACACGGTGGTAAACAGCGACAACCAGGCCTTCGGCAATCACCTGTCGGATCTCGTGGCGGATCGGCGGGCCATCGCGCAGCTCGATCGAGCCGGGATTGTGGTCGACTATCTTTGGCGAGAAATATCCCTGCGCGGCCTGCGCGCCCCGACCGTTGTCGTATGCCTGCTTCATATAGTCCAGCACGATAGTGCGCGGGAGCTTTCCCACGCCGGGGCCGTTGTCGCCATACCATCGCGGATTGAAATGCAGGCTGTAAGCGAACGATAGTGCGATCGCGATGCCGACTCCGATGGAGAGCGCGCGGGTCTTGCTCGCATTCATTGCGGTATTCGTTTTCATCAAGGAACTCCGGCTGCGTCAGAAACGGTGATAGATGCCCGCGCCAAGCGCGTTCACTTTCTCGTGCAACTGGGTGGGTGCAGCGAGCCCGCCGGGTGGATAAATCGTCTGCTTTGACGAACCGCGGTTTTCGAGGCGCTTGAAGAACGCGTAGAGCGTCGTGCGCTTGGATAATTCGTAGGTGTAGCCGATGGCCCAGGCGGCCACGTCCGCCGTCGGCGTGTTATCCGGGAGGCCGTTCGTCACTCCGCTGTCGCGCATGCCGTAGGCAAGCTTCAGATTGCCCGCCGCGCCAACCGGAATGGTGGTGCCGACTTGCCACGCCGAGTCATGCGCCGCGCCGAGCCGGTAGCGCAACTGATAGTTGGCGTACAGCGTGGCCCAGGGCGTCTCGTAAGAGGCCGCGAAGGCGTGCTCGAGCTGACGGCTGGTGTCCGGTGTCAGGTTGGTCGTTCCCGTGGCGCGGGCAAAGCCGTAGCCGGCGCTCAGCTTGTTGGCCGTGTAGAGGAACGTGACGATGTCGTAGTTGCGGTTGACCGGCGTGCCCGCATTCTCGCTGAACACATGCGCTGCCGAAACCGTTACGCCGCCGAAGGATGGCGAGTTGTAGCGGACCGCGTTATCCGAGCGGGCCGGGTCATTGAGCGGGTTGAACATCCACGGGTTGCTCGACTCGCCGGTGAGCGACGCTGCCACCGAACCCGGAGCCATCAGTACGGGATCGAAAATAGCCGCGAAGTCGTAACCCGGCGTGGGCTGCCGGCCCAGCGCGATCTCGCCATAAGTATTGCTGCGCATACCGACAGTTGCGCGACGGCCGAACAGCCGGCCGCCCTGCGCGTTGGTACCGGTATCCATGTTGTAGCCGCCCTCAAGCACGAACACGGCCTTGAGGTCCGCCGAGAGGTCTTCGGTGCCGCGCATACCCCAGCGTGAGCCAGCCAGGCCACCGCTGTTCAGGCTCGTGACGCTCTTCTCCGAATTGCGAAAATAGCCGACAAAGCTGTCAGCAACCCCGTAGATAGTCACGCTGGTGGCAGATGCGGCAAGGGGGAAAAAGCCGGCAACCGCGATTCCGGCGAGTCTTTTGTCCACGTCGTCTCCTTCTAGTCGTTATGTTCTTGCCAGTGGGCTGGCATTGGGTGCTACATACTGGCCAACGGCGTCTCTGGCCGCTGTGTCCGAAGGTGCTCTTGATCCAGAAGGGGAATTCCTCCGTTTCCTTCAGTCAAAATAATATTCAATTTAGTATTGCGAATCTTATACAGCGACACGCGGTACTTCAATCTTTTCTTTGGCATTACGGGGTAAACCCCGCTCCTCCCCCACTCCACCAAAACGCACGGACGAGCGCCGTCCCCGTCCGCGTGTGGTCGCGCACGGAGATATACAGCGTCGAGATGTGACTTCAGAGACCGCGCGCGGTCAGCGACGCCAGCAGGCGCTCCTCCAGCGCGCTGCGGTCGCGGCGGTAGGCTTCCAGCAACGCCGCGCGGTCTTGCGCGGCGAGCGTTTCGACGAGATGATGTTCCGGATCGGCCGGGAAGCGATAGCCGGCAATATCTGGCGCGGCCATCGCCCTATAGCGATCCGTCTGCCGCATCAATCGCATCACTTCGCGCCTGAGCACCGCGTCGGGTGACAAGGCGAAGATGGCAGCATGGAACTCCCGGTGGGCGCGAACCCACGCGGCGCCAGCGCGCTCCGTGAGATGGTGGTCGAGCAGCGCGAGCCGCATGCGCAGGTCCGCCAGTTCGCCGGCGTCGGGCCATCTCACCGTCGACAGCAGTTGCGTCTCGAGCAGATGGCGTATGCGATAGAGTTGCCGCGCCTCGCTACTCGACAGCGGCGCAACGTAGAAACCGCGATTCGGGTCGTGGCAGACCGCGGCCTCGGCCACCAGCAGGCTCAGCGTTTCCCGCACCGGCACCCGGCTGATGCCGAAGCGCCGGGCCAGGTCCTGCTGCCGCAACTGCTGTCCTGGCGACAGTTTCCCTTCGTTGATCAGTTCCCGAATATCAGCCGCGAGCCGCGACGGCATATCGGTATCGGTGGCGCGAGGCGTTACGCCCGCGGGAGGATCGAACACCTCGCGCCGGCCCATCTCAGCGCGCTCCCCAGTACACAGCGTGCGCGGTGTCGTGCAGAACCTTGTGCTGGTCGGCTTCAGACAGCAGCGACACCGACTCCTTCGCCAGCGCCACCATCTGCGCGTAGCTGCCCTTGGACTGCGCGACGTCGGACCCCCACATCACGCGATCCGCGCCGAACGCGCGCACCACTCGTTCGACCATCGGCGCTCCCTGCATCTGGGCGGCGGCGAGTTTGCCGAGGTTGATCATCGAGTACAGCAGGTAGACGTTGGGATGCTCCACCATCTCGAGCAGCGGGGCATCGACGCCGTGGTCCGGCGCGCCGCTTTCGCCCGCGATATTGGAGAAGTGATCCAGCACCACGGTGGTCTGCGGAAACCGCAATAGTACCGGCTTGAGCGCCTTCAGGGCAGCCTCGCGATTCCAGCGATAGAAGTGCAGCCGCACCGATCCGCCCAGTTCCGACACGGTCTCCCAAGCTGCCATCGCCTCGGGCGATGCGAACCAGGACGGATCCGCGCCCTTGAAGGGCTCGGTCAGGCGAATGCCGACCGCGCCGCGCTCGCCGACCCAGTGCCGCACCTGCCGGCGGATGTCCGGGTCGAGCGCGTCAACCATGCCAAGCGCGCGCAGGCGTTCCGGATACCGCTGGGCTGCATCGCACACATAGGCGTTGTTGAAACCGTAGATATGCGCCCGTTGCACCGCCAGCGCGCGCTCGATGCCTTGCTCGTCCATCAGCGCCAGCAGGCGCTCCGCTGTCACGGGATTGTCGAGCGCGCCGGGCTCCAGCTCTCCGCTCAGTGGCGAAGTCGGATAGCGTTCCGCATCAGCGGAAATCAGGTGTGCATGACTGTCGATCATTGGCTTTGTCTCCTGTGAGTAATGAAGTGAAGTGGTGTCCGGTTCCTTGCGCCCCGCTCCCTCGAGCTGGAGAGAAAAGCTGGCCGTTCACTTCCAAGGGTCCACCGTTACGTGGACGGCGCCCTCCACGCCACGACCGGCCGTGGCCAGGATCGCCTCGTGCGTCTGCGCCAACCCGAAGGTATGCGAGCACACTTCATCGAGCGGATAGCGGCCGGAACCGATGTAGCGCAGGGCGAGTTCCACCGCCGCGTAGCTGCGACCGCGCGGGGCACGCACCGTCAGGTAGCGCTTCTTGATCTCGCCGATCGGTACGCTCTGCGCCAGGCCGTTCAGGCTCAAGTACGCACCCTTGGCAGCCAGGCCAATGGCAAGCTGAGCCACCTCGCCAGTCGGGTCGCCGGTGGTATCCACCACCACGTCGACGCCGCGACCCTTCGTCAGGCGCATGACCTCGGCATGGAGATCCTGGTTCTGCACGTCGATGGCATGGTCCGCACCGAGGCGCAGCGACAGGTCGAGCCGGCTGCGGTCGCGTGTCATGCCGGCCAGGATCACCGTCAATGACCCTGCAGCCTTGGCCGCCAGCACGCAACCCAACCCCTGCTGTCCGGGACCAAATACGAGTACCGCCTTGCCGGGGCCTGCACCGCCGTCATTGGAAGCCCACTGCACGCCGTTGCCGAACGGCACCGCCAGCGTGGCGTGGACGGCGGGCATATCGGGCGGGATCACGTGCATGACCGTGTTCAGCGGCAGGTGCATGTACTGCGCATAGCCGCCCCATAGGTGCGGCGCGATGGTGCAGGTTGACATGCCGAAACGCAGGGTGTTGAGCCGGTCTTTCACATTGAAGAAGTCCACCTCCATGCACAGTCGGAAGTCGCCCTTCATGCACCATTCACAATGCCAGCACGGCAGGTATTCGTGCAGCGCCACGCGGTCGCCTGCTTTGACGCCCCACCGCTGCTGCGCGACGGGGCCAACCTCCACGAGCGTGCCGACGTTCTCGTGCCCCATGATGACGGGAGCGTGCTCGGGCTTGCGATAGAGCTCCGGGTCGCTGCCGCCCACGCCGCTCGCCTCGACCTTGAGGATGCCAGAGTCCGGCTGCACTCGTGGGTAGTCGAACTCCCTCAGCTCGGTGGTCTCGACACCGGTCTTGACTGCCGCCAGTACTTTCCTTGTCATGTCAAATTTCCTTCCAAAATATGCGGCGCGCGGTACCACCAAGAATGGCCTCGAGGACCACTGCCGGATGGTCGAGGAGGCATTCCCGCACTAGGCGCAGGGCATTGCCATAGCCTTCGCGGCTGCTCACCACGGGGAAATCGCTGCCCCACATCAAGCGCTGCGCGCCGAACGCGGCGATGGCTGCCTCCAGCAGCGCCGCTGCCGCACCGCCGAACGTGGGGCCATCCCGCAAAGCGCCGGGCGCGCGCGGCGCCAATTCGCCGAGACCGGGGACCTTGAGACACACGTTGTTGAAGCGGGCCAGCCGCAGCACGGTATAGCGCAACTCGCCGTCAGCCACCGTCTCCATGGGCTTGCTGGTGTCGCCCAGGTGCTCGAGTACGACCGTCAGGCGGGGCACCGCCTCCAGCAGCTTGGCAAAGGCCGGAGCGGTAAACGCTTCGGCATTGCCAACGCAACTGACCGGCAGGCCGCAAGCCTCCGCGGCCTTCCAGATCGCCAGCGGATCGTCGCCGGGCGAGCGGGCGCCGGGGCGCAGGCGCACGCCGGCGGCCCCTTCCTCCGCCAGCCTGGCCAGCAACTGCGGAGCCTCCGGCGCGGCCGAGTCGATCCAGACCACGCTGGCGAAGCGGCCCGGATGCGCGCGCACGCAGTCCGCCTGGTAGCGGTTGTCCACCTGCCCGATCATCTGCGTCAGCACCGCGCGCGCCACGCCGTGGCGCGTCATCTGGCCGAGCAACGTCTCCACCGGCTCGTACCAGACCGGCGAGACATGCGCGTGGCTGTCGATCAGCATCGTCGCGTCAGGCCGTCAGGGCCACGTCGGGATTGAGCGGGACTTCCTGCTTCCACGTGCGCTCGTTGCTGAAAATCACCGTGGCCGCGCGGATCTGCGGGAACGGAATTGGCGCGGTCAGCACGCTGGGCACCTCGGCGCGTTCGGCCAGCGCGCGGGCAGTACGGATCATCTGGCGGCGCCAAGCCACCACGGCCACGTCGGACGTGCCGAGGTGTTCCTTGGTACGGTCCAGGATGCGGCCCTGCGTTTCGCTGACGGCGTGGTCCTGCGTCAGGATGCCCTTGATGCCCGACATCGAACCCGTCTTCATCCACTCGCGGTCCTGCTGGTACCAGTTGTCGATATTGAGCTTCTTGCGGAAGTTCTCGTCGACCCAATGGCCCCCCTCCTCGATGCGATAGGCAACATCCACCGGTTGGGTGTCGTCGAAGAACCACTGGACGTGCCAGGTGGATTCGTCGTCGCGCGGCACGAAGGCGTTGGCCATGCGACGATTCTTGCGCACGCCGAAACCATCGGGCGGAATCAGCGTGAAGAACGGCAGCACCACCTCGGTCACGCGCGCGTGCAGCTTGCCTTCCTCGCGGAAGTTGCGCACGCCGGCATAGCGCAAACCGTACTTGGTGTACTCCACCTCGATTTTCGGCTGCAGATCGCGCTCATGGTCGTACTTGGCGGGCGCGCTCCACGGCTGCTCGCGATGCAGCACGCCGGCATGGGCCGAGTCGATGGTGCCTTCCACCGCCTGCGCGTAATTGCAGTCTTCCAGCACCTTGAAAGGCACGGCGTTGACGGCCGGGTATGATAACCACTCGAATTCCGGGAACTGCGGCTCCTCGGCGGCAGGGCCCATGTAGGTCCAGATCACGCCGCCCGCTTCGCGCGTCGGGTAAGCCTGCGCGCGAATCCGCGAGCAGAAGGCGGAGCCGGATGGCTCGGTCGGCGTGTCCAGGCAGGTGCCGTCGGTGGCGAACTTCCAGCCGTGGTAGAGGCAGCGCAGGCCGCCGTCGGAGTTGTCGCCCAGCGCCAGCGATGCGCGGCGGTGCGGGCATTGCTCGTCGAGCAGGCCCACCTTGCCGTCGGTATCGCGGAAGGCGACGAGGTCTTCGCCGAGCAACCGCACGCGCACCGGCTTGCCACCCGGTTCCGCAATCTCGGACGCCAGAAGCGCCGGGATCCAGAAGCGCCGGATCAGTTCGCCCATCGGGGTGCCGCGGCCAACCTGGGTCAGCACATTGTTATCTTCGCGAGTGAGCATAGGTCCTCCTATCCTTGAATCGGTGTATCGTCTTTGTGGGGAAAAACGGCGTGCGCCGGCTTCAGTCCAGAAGCGCGATGGCGCGGCCGAGTCGTTCACGGGCGGCAACGGTGTCTCCGTCGTTGCCAACCAGGTCGTGTGCTTCGATCACCAGCGAGCGCATCGCCTCGAGGCGCTGCAATTGCTGTGCGCTGCGCCCGTCGCGCGCAGCGTTGGCGACGTCGGCGTCGAGCAGGCGCCAGACTTCGTCCAGTTCGGATTCCCGGTAGATCATGTGTTCTACCTCGCGGGAAACCGCTATCCGCTCGCAGATCGACGACAGCGTGGCGGCCGAGTAGTCGTCGATGGAAGTCAGTTCGTCGGCATGCATGGGGCTCTCCACTCTGCGCGCCGTTACCGGCCCTTGGGGCCGAATTTCGAGGGCTGCAGGCCAATGACCGCACGTCCGTAGCCGGTCATGGCGCTGTCCCACGTAAAGGCGAAGTGCTGGGCGGCGGAATTTGCGTCGCGCCAGATTCGCTGCAACTCGGAACTGTTGTAGATGCCGGACCCGCCGGCGGCCTCGAACAGCGCGTTCACCGCATAGCGCGCCTTCTGCGCGGCATAGGCCCAGTCGCGCGGAATGCGTGCCCAATCAAGATCGCTGATCGAGCGCGGATCGTCCGCACTGTCCACGCGGCGCGCATCCTCGCGCACCACCGCCAGCGCCGCGTCAATCTCGGCCACCGCTTCCGCCACCCGTGCGAACGTGGCCGACTGCTCGGCTGCCTGCTCGCTGCTGAACGTGGCCAGGCGCGCCGCCAGCCCTTCCGAGAAGGACCGCACCGCCGCACGCGCCATGCCTAGTGGCGCGCCCACCAGCGAGAACGGCGTGACGTTCTGGAACGGCATCCGGTAGATCGGTGCGCGCACCGATCCGGTTTCATCGGCCATGCCCGACATCATGTCCTTCACCGATACCGAGCGATGCGCCGGAATGAAGGTTTCGGCAATGCGGATGGAACGGCTGCCGGTGCCGCGCATGCCGGCAGTGAACCAGTCGTCGACAATCTCGATGTCTTCGCGCGGCACCACGAAGAAGCGCGGTTCGGGCGGCTGGCCTTCGCGCTGCACCGCATTTCCGACAATGACCCATTGCACGTGGTCGATGCCGGAGCAGAAGCGGCCGTCGCCATTGACCAGCCGATAGCCGCCGTCCACTTCGGTGACGGTGCCGCCGAGCCGGAACACGGTGGCGGTCAGCACGCGGTCGGCGCTCATCACCTCGCGCTGCGCCTGCAACGGGAACAGGTTCAGCATCCAGCTATGGCCGGCCAGCACGCCGTAGACCCAGCCGGTCGAGCCGCACGCCGAGGCGATCTCGGCAGTCACGTCGACCAGCGTGGCGAAGCCCAGTTCCGAACCGCCAAACATGCGCGGCGTCACGACGCCGAACAGGCCCGCATCCATCAGGTCGCGGATGGTCTCCGCCGATACGATGCGCTCGCTTTCGGTGCGATCGGCGCGGGCGCGAATCTTGTCGTGCAGCGCACGCGCCGCGGCAATGGCAGCGTAATGGCTGGCCAGTACGGGCAGGCTGCCGGAAGAGGTTGCCAGGGGGGATGTGCTCACGTCTTGTCTCCTGTGTGAGGACGTACGCCTCCGCGCCGCGCGCCGGTGACGCCGCGGCGAGGCAAGGTTCGTCGTTTCTGAATGGTTCGGCCCGGGGGAGCGGCCGTCAGCTGCCGGTGCGCATGCGGTCCTCTACCTTCTCGCGCTCGTCGACTTGCAGGAACCAGCGGTAGTGGCCACCCTTCGAGATCGGGGGCAGGTCGTCGGCAATCGTGTACCAGTTCTCGCCACCGTCTTCGCTGGCGTAGGTTTCGCCGGTCGCGGTACCGGCCAGCAGCATCACCTGGTCGTCCCACTGATACAAGCCCATGCCCTCGATGTTGCCGATGACTTCTGCCGGCAGGCCGTTGCGGATTTCCTCCCACGTTGCGCCGCCGTCGCGGCTGCGCAGCACGGTGGCATCGGCGCTGCGCTTGGCGCCCCACTCGCGCGGGGCGTTGCCGGGCCCGCCAAGGTACAGCACGTTCTCGTCGCGCGGGTCGATGAACATGGCATCGGGATAGCCGATGCGGTCCCCGCGCGTCATCAGATGGGTCCAGGTCTCGCCGGCGTCAGCGCTGTAGTGCAGGCCTTCACCGCCACACATGAAAAGCTGTGCGGGGTTCGACGGGCGGATCAGAACGCGGTGGTTGTCGTGATAGAACTTGTCCTGCGCGGACTCATAGCTGCGAGGCTCGGTCCAGGTGGCACCGTCGTCCGTCGTCTTCAGCAACGCGCCCTGCTCGATGCACACGTACAGCGTGTGCGGTTGCGCCGGATGAAAGGCGACATTCTTGACATGCGCCACGTGCGGCGGCGGCGGGAACGTCCACTTGTCCTGGTCCGGCACGGACAGCATGGCCGAGACTTCCACCCAGTTCTCGCCGAGATCGTCGCTGCGATACAGGGCCGAGGGCTCGGTGCCGAGATATAGCACCACGCGGCCGTCGCGCTGCTGGGCCGCCAGCGTGTAGACGTGCTCGCTTTTCAGGCCGTTGCCGCGGGGCTCCCAGGTGACGCCGAGGTCGCGGCTGACCCACATGCCGCCCTTGCCGTGCGCGCCGGCAAACAGCAGCCCCGACTGCGGCTCAAACAGCAGCGCGCTCACGTGACGGTCTTCCAGCGCCGAGCGGGTCCGCTGCCAGGGCGCGCCCTGCCCTGTCCGCTCGAATACATGCATGCCACGCAAGGTGGCGACGAAGAGTTGGGTGGCCAGGCCGCTGCCTTGTGTGACCGTGCCGCCGTTGCAAGAAAGGACTGCGATCAATTTGTTCTCCATTTCCATGTGACGCGGACGGTGCTACTGCGCTGCACGATGCCGCCGCCGGTTTCCGCCAGTGATGTGCCTTCGGGCCGATGCCCGAGGAAGTCCGTGCATCAACATGCTTTGACTTTTTTCTTGTTAGTCGAAATAATATGCAAAAAAGAATTTCGCGTCAACGACGAAGCGAGCGACAACGGCCCAGCCCACCCGCCCGCTTCGGACGCCAGGCGCCGGCAGGCATACGCCTCGCCGCATCCCTGAACGTCGTCACTGGAGACACACATGAACGACCTGCCCCAGTCCACGGGCGCCCTCCTTGAGTTGCGCCTGGAGTCGATTCAATTCCTCGCCCGCGACACGCTGCTCTACGCCTTCGCTTCCCCGGCAGGTGCCGCGCTGCCGCCGTGCGAGCCCGGTTCCCATATCGGCTTGCACCTGCCCAATGGCCTAGTGCGCCAGTACTCGGTGCTCGAAGGTGGCCGCGAGCCGCGGCGCTACCAGGTAGGGGTGAAGCGCGACCCCAAAAGCCGCGGCGGCTCCAGCTTCATGCACGAGCAGTTGCGCCCCGGCGCGGTGATCCAGGTCGAGCCGCCGCGCAACAATTTCCCGCTGAATGAAGAGGCCGAGCATTCGGTGCTGGTCGGTGGCGGCATCGGCATCACGCCCATCCTGTGCATGGCAAGGCGCCTGAAGGCGCTGGGCCGCTCGATGACACTGGTGTACTCGTGCCGCGACCGGGTCGACGTCGCCTTCCTCGAGGAACTGCGCGGCTACCAAAACCTGCACCTGCACATCGACGCGGAAGCAGGCGGCGTGCTCGACATCGCCGAAGTCGTGAAGGCGCATCCGGCCAACACGCACTTCTATTGCTGCGGCCCGGGCCCGATGCTGGCGGCCTTCGAGGCAGCCACGGCCCACCTGCCTGCGGCGCAGGTCCACGTCGAGTATTTCACCGCGAAGCAGGAAGCCGCGCTGGACGGCGGCTACACGGTCGAACTGAAGCGCAGCGGCAAATCGCTGCAGGTACCCGGTGGCAAGACCATCCTGCAGGTGCTCAAGGATGCCGGCGTGGAAGTGGCGCACTCCTGCGAGGAAGGCGTGTGCGGCGCCTGCGAGACGCGCGTGCTGTCCGGCATTCCCGACCATCGCGACGCCATCCTCTCCGAACCGGAGAAGGCGGCCAACAACACCATGATGATCTGCTGCTCGGGCTGCAAGGGCGAGCGGCTGGTCCTCGATCTGTAAGTCATTTCATTCCAACCGGAGACATCCCATGATCATTGACTGCCACGGCCACGTCAGCCCGCCCGCCGAACTCTGGGTCTACAAGGCTCACATCCTGTCGCACCGCGGCGAGCACGGGCGCAGGATGCCCGAGGTGACGGACGAAGAGATCCTGCACTACGCCAACCGCAAGGAGATGGGTCCGGCCGGGCACATCGACCTGCTCGACCGCGCGGGCACCACCGTCCAGCTGCTGTCGCCGCGTCCGTTCCAGATGATGCACAGCACGAAGCCGGGCAAGCTGGTGCACTGGTTCACGGAAGAGACCAACAACATCATCGCCCGCACGGTGAAGCTGCTGCCCAAGCGCTTCATCGGCGTGGGTGGCCTGCCGCAGGTGGCGGGCGATCCCATCGAAGTGGTGCTGCCGGAACTGGAACGCTGCGTGAAGGAACTGGGCTTCCGCGGCGTGCTGCTCAATCCGGACCCATTCGAGAACAACGGGTCCGAAGCGCCGCCGCTGGGCGACCGCTACTGGTATCCGCTCTACGAGAAGCTGTGCGAGCTCGACATTCCCGCGCACATCCACGCCACCGGCTCGCACTCCGCGCGCTCGCCGTACACGGTCCACTTCATCAATGAAGAGACCATCGCGGTGTTCGGCCTGGTGAACTCCGACGTGTTCAAGGACTTCCCGTCGCTGAAGATCCTGGTGTCGCACGGCGGCGGCTCGATCCCCTACCAGATCGGCCGCTTCCAGTCCGGCGCCGCGCGCGCGGGCCGCGACTTCCTCGCCGGAATGCGCAATCTCTACTACGACACCGTGCTGTATTCGGAGGAATCGCTGCGCCTGCTGATCAAGACCGTCGGCGCGGACCGCTGCCTGTTCGGCGCCGAGTGCCCCGGCGTGGGCTCGCAGACCAATCCTGCCACCGGCCGCACCTTCGACGACATCAAGCCGTTCATCCAGGGCTTCGACTGGCTGTCGCCGGAAGAGAAGGACCAGATCTTCTTCGGCAACGCGCAGAAGCTGTTCAATCTCGACCTGGCGGCGTACCGCTAAGCGCGCGACGACACCCGGAGGAGACCGACCATGGCAGAAATCGTACTCGGCATGGGCACCTCGCATGGTCCCATGCTGGTCACGCCGCCGCACACATGGGGCTCGCGCCTGCCCGACGACCGCCGCAGCCTGCATCACTACCAGGGCCGGACGTGGACGTTCGACGAGCTGGTGCGGCATCGCGCGTCGGAAAACCTGGCCGCGCAGATCACGCCGGAAGTGTGGGAAGCCCGGCACGCCCGCTGCATGCAGGCCATCGAACGCATGTCGCAGGTGCTGGCCGAAGCCCGCCCCGATGTGGCAGTGATGGTCGGCAACGACCAGATGGAAATCTTCGACGACATGCTGGTGCCCGCTTTCAGCGTGATGTGGGGCGAAACCATCGTCAACAACATGATCAGCGACGAGAAGCTGTCGCGGCTGCCGCCAGGCGTAGCCCACGCCATGCCCGGCTACATGCCGCCGGAAGCAACCTATGCTGGCGTGCCGGCGCTGGGCCGCCACCTGATCGAATGCACGGTGGCCGACGGCTTTGACATCACAGCACTGAAACACCTTTCCGCGACAGAGACACCGCACGCCTTTGGCTTCGTGTTCCGGCAACTGATGAAGGACCAGGTGATTCCCACCGTGCCGGTGCTGATCAACACGTTCTATCCGCCCAACCAGCCGACCGCCGGCCGTTGCCATGCGTTCGGACGTTCGCTGGCGCGGGCCATCCGGTCGTGGGACAGCGACGCGCGCGTAGCCATCATCGCCTCGGGCGGCCTGACCCACTTCGTCATCGACGAGACCGTCGATCAGTTGATCCTCGACAGCATGCGTGCGCATGACTTCGCACCCGTGGAGGGGCTGGGCGAGGCGATCTTCCAGGCCGGTACCTCCGAGGTCAAGAACTGGATTCCCGTGGCCGGCGCGATGGACGAGCTCGGCTTCAGCATGGAAGTGATCGACTACGTGCCCTGCTATCGCAGCGAGGCCGGAACGGGCAATGCCATGGGCTTCGCCTGCTGGCGGCCCGACAACAACAAGGAACCCATCCAATGAGCACCCCTGAGGAATATGTGCGCCGCCTGCGCCGGCTGGATTGCTGCGCGGTGTCCGACACGCTCGACAAGCTCGGCCTGCCGGGCGTGGTAAGCGGTGTGCGGCAGGAAGCCGGTGACGGCCGCATCGCCGGTCGCGTGATTACCGTGAAGCTCGGCACGGGCGCGCCGCCACCGGGCGAGCCCCGTCACTTGGGCACCACCGCCATTGAGGCCGGTGGCGCGGACGACGTCATCGTCGTCGAGCAGCGCACCGGTGTCGAGGCGGGTAGCTGGGGCGGCCTGCTGTCGCTCGGCGCGAAGGTGAAGGGTATCGCAGGCGTGGTGGCCGATGGTCCCGTGCGCGACATCGACGAAGCGCGCGCGATGAGCTTTCCCGTCTTCGCCTCTTCCCTCACCGCGCGCACTGCGCGCGGCCGCGTTGTCGAGAAAGGCACCAACGTGCCGATCCGCGTGTGGGACGTGGACGTCGATGCGGGCGACTACGTTCTCGCCGACCGCAGCGCGGTCATCTTCATCGCCGCGGCGAACATCGACCGCGTGCTGGAAGCCGCGGAAGGCATCGTCGCCCGCGAAGCCCGCATGGCCAAGGCCGTTCTGGCCGGCACGCCGATGAGCCAGGTCATGGGCGGCAACTACGAATTCATGCTGAAGGATTAAGACATGTCAGAACAGATCGAAGACCGCAACGTCTCCCGCGCCGGCAGGCTCGACACCGCCACGCTCAGCGACGCGCTGGACCGTCTCGGCATCGTCGGCCAGTGCCGCGCCATCAAGCCGCGCGATGCCGGCTTCCGCATGGCCGGCCGCGCCTTCACCATCCTCTACGGCCCGGCCGCCAGCCCGCCGGGCACCGTCGGCGACTTTATCGACGATGTGCCGCCCGGTCACGTGATCGTGCTCGACAACGGTGGCCGCACCGATGCCACGGTCTGGGGCGACATCATGACGGAGATCGCCCATCGCCGCGGCATCGCCGGCACCGTGATCGACGGCATCAACCGCGATGTGCACCTGTGCCTGTCGCTTGGCTATCCGGTGTTCTCGCGCGACAACTGGATGCGCACCGGCAAGGACCGCGTGCAGGTGGAGGCCACCAATGTGCCGGTAAATATCGGCGACGTGCGCGTGGCCCCGGGCGACATCCTGCGTGGTGACGCAGACGGGCTGGTATCGATCCCGCGTGATCACGAGGAGCGCATCCTGGCGGCCGCCGAAGAGATCGAAGCCGCCGAGAACGCCATTCGCAAGGTAGTCGCCGGCGGCATGCGTCTGGACGAGGCCCGCGCCCAGTACCGCTACCACCAACTGCAGACGCGCGCCGAAGGAGCGAAAGCATGACCTTGCCCATCGACCGCATCGATCCGCGCGACACCACGCAACTGGATTTCGCGCGTACCGCTCCGCACATCGTCGACGCCGCCCGCGCCATCCCCACGGCCACGCTGCACGAGGCAGGCGGCAAGATCGGCGCCCTTCCGTCCGCGATCAAGCCGGTCGCACCGGGATTCAGGCTGTGCGGCCCCGCCGTCACAGTGCATGCACCGGGCGGCGACAACCTGTGGCTGCACCGCGCCATCTATGCCGCGCAACCAGGCGACGTGCTGGTGGTGTCGGTCAGCGACGCCTTCGAGCACGGCTACTGGGGCGAAGTCATGTCCACCGCCAGCCAGGTGCGCGGCCTTGCCGGTCTGGTCATCGACGGCTGCGTGCGCGACGGCGTGCTGCTGGAAGAGATCGGCTTTCCGGTGTTCGCCCGCGGCCTGTGCATTCGCGGCACCGGCAAGGACTTCGGTGCGCGCGGCTGGATCAATGCGCCGGCCGTGTTCGGCGACGTCACCGTCCATGCCGGCGACCTGATCGTCGGTGATGGCGACGGCGTGGTCTGCGTTCCGCGGGACCGCGCGGGCAAGGTGGTCGAGGCAGCGCTCGCGCGAGAGGCGAATGAGGCAGATCAGTGCCGGCGGCTCCGTGCGGGCGAGACCACGCTCGACATCTTCGGCTGGAACTGAGCGGAAAGAGGGGCGACATGAACCAACGTATCGACGAAGAAGCGACCATTTGCACGAGCTGGATCGACATCCCGGCTGCCGATGGCCGCGCGTACCAGGGCTATCTCGCGCTGCCGCCGGCGAAAACGGGCCCCGGCATTGTCCTCTTCCAGGAAATCTTCGGCGTGAACCGCCATATCCGGACCGTGGCCGAGCAGTACGCGCAACTGGGCTTTGTCGTGCTCGCGCCCGACGTGTTCTGGCGGCAGGCGCCACGCGAATCGTTCGGCTATGTGGGCGACGACGCCGCTCGCGCGCGCGACATGCTCATCCGCGCCGACATGGCAGAGATCGAGGCCGACCTGAAAGGCACCGTGCGCTCGCTGCGCGAGCGTCCCGAGGTCACGGGCGGCGTGGGGGCGCTCGGCTTCTGCATCGGTGGCCGCCTGGCCTATCTGGCCGCCGCTGCGGGACTGGTGGACACCGCCGCGTGCTACTACGGCGGCGGCATCCAGGACCAGTTGCAGAAGGCGGCCGCCGTGCGTTGCCCGATGCTGTTCCACTACGGCGAGACCGATCCCATGATCCCGCTCGCCGCGGTCGAGCGCGTCAGGACAGCCTTCGCCGACCGGGACACGGCGAAGTTCGTCGTCTATCCCGGCGCGAGCCACGGCTTCAACTGCTGGGAGCGTGCCAGCTATCAGCCGCTCGCCGCGATGCAGGCGCATGGTCGCACTGTGCTGCACTTTGCCCGCCATCTCGCTACCGCTAGTACGGTCGCATAGCCTCGGGACGGAGAACTCGCCATGAGCATCGACGCCAACCAGTTCAAGGCAGCGATGCGCTGCCTCGCCGGACACGTCTGCCTGATCACCACGCTGTCGGCGGACGGGTCGCGGGCGGGACTGACGGCCACGGCCGTCTGCTCGGTCTCGGCCGATCCGCCCACGCTGCTCGCCTGCGTCAACCGCAACAGCGCGTCGTTCCACGCGATCCAGGCGTCCGGCATCTTCGCGGTGAACGTGCTGGCGCTGGAAAGCCGTCGGCTGGCCGACCGCTTCGCCAGTCCCATGCCGGCGGAGGAGAAGTTCGCCGACGGCGTATGGGGACGCGCCGGCACTGGCGCGCCGGTACTCCGTGACGCGCTGGTCAGCTTCGATTGCCGAGTGGCCAGTGCCGTGGATGTCGGCACGCACGGCATCCTCTTCGGTGCCATCGACACCGCAACGCCGCGCGCCGACCGCGCGCGGCCGCTGCTGTATGCGCACGGCAGCTATGGCGAGTTTTCGTCGACCGACGCTGCCGCAGCGCGGGAACTGCTCTGGATTCCGACATGGGACCCGGAACCGGCTGGCTGAGGCGGACCATCGCAAGTCTGCCGGCCGACCGAAACCCACCTGCTGCACTGCATGGCAGGCACCACAACAATAAATTCGAACAACGGAGACACGCAATGGCTTTTCGCAAGAAAAAGCCGGCCATGGCACTTCGCCATCTGTCATTCGGCATTGCAATGACAGCCGCGACCACAGTGACACACGCGCAGGGCAGCGTCACCATCGGCGGTCTGCTGGACGAGAGTGCCGCCGTCTATCGCGACAACGGCGGCCATTCGAACGTCCGCATGCAGGATTCCGCCATCTACCCGTCGAAGTTCTACCTGCGCGGCATCGAGGACCTCGGCGGCGGCCTGCAGGCATCGTTCAGCCTGGACTCGATGATTTCCCTCAGCACCGGGGCGCTCGATCCGCAGTCGCGCGGCGCATTGTTCGAGAATTCGGCCTGGGTCGGCATGCGCAAGGTCGGGATCGGTGGCTTGCGCCTCGGGCAGCAGAACGACTTCGCGTTCGACTACTTCCTGATCGGCGCCATCGACCCCGCCACCGGCATCGCGGGCGGCATGCTCAACTTCCGCACCGGCAGTTTCGGCGCGGATCTGCTCGGTCTCGAGGGCCCTGCGCAGATCGGCGCCGGCCTTGCCGCTGGTGCGCCATACGCGCCCTACACCAATGCCGCTGGCGCGCCGGTGGGCATGTCGGCCATCAACTGGGACCGCGTGGGCGGCAAGCGAATGTCGAACGCCATCAAAGTGACGAGCGACGAGATCGATGGCTTTTCGGCCGGGCTGATGTACAGCTTCGGCCAAGTCGCGGGAGACTTCCGGAACGGGTCAGGCAAGAGCGCGGCGATCGGGTATCACCACGGAGAAACGCGCGCCGCCGTGGTCTATACCGAGCAGAACTACGGCGCGGTCAATGGCGGGCAGAGCGGCATCGCCAACTTCCTCGCCGGCGCCCGCACCAAGGTTTCGCGCTTCGATTTCTCGGGCATGTACAGCCAGGCGCGCAACACGTTCAGCGGAGCGAGGATCTACGCTCTAGCCGGCGGCATCGGCTACGAACTGACGCCGGACCTGATTCTCAGCGGCGCCTATACCTACGAGAACGGCAACGAGCAACTGAAGAACGTGATCATCCACCAGGGCGCGCTCCATTTGACGTACACCTTCTCCAAGCGGACCGCGGTCTATCTGGTGGGGGTCTACCAGCGCACCAACGGCGCCTATGCCGCGCAGATCGGCAACATCCTTGCCAGCGGGAAGATCCAGTCCGTGGCGGCAGTCGGCATGATGCACCGCTTCTGACGGCAGTACGCGGGGCGCTGGAGCGTGCCCCACTTCATACGCCGCGCGCCGCAAGGATCTGCATCAGCCCCTCGGCCACCATCTTGCGGCCTTCGGCGTAGGCATCCAGCAACATTTCCCGGTCCTTGGTACTCAACGCCTTCACGAGCTTCTGCTCGATGTTGGCGTTCAGGTGCTGGTCGCGCAGCGTGATATCGGCGGCCAGCGCACGGTAGCGGTCGGTCAGCCGCATCAGCCGCAGCGCCTCGCGCTTGAGCACCTTGTTCGGCGACAGCTCGAACACCGCATCGTGGAACGCGCGATGGTGCTCGATCCATTCCGAGCGGTTACCGGTCGAGAGCAGTTCGTCGAGTTCGGTCAGCATCGTCTTGAACTGCTTGAGTTGCGCGGGCGTGGGCCACTCGATAGTGGAAAGCAGTTCCGCTTCCAGCAGTTGCCGCATCAGGTAAAGCTGGCGTGCCTCGTCGGTCGACAACGGCGCGACGAAGAAGCCCCGGTTTGGATCGTGCTCGATGATGCTTTCGGCCGCCAGCAACTTCAGCGCTTCGCGCACGGGGACGCGGCTGATGCCGAAGCGGTCGGCCAGGTCGGATTGCCGTAGCTGCAGCCCGGGCGGCAACTGTCCGCGGTTAATTAACTTGCGGATTTCCTGGGCGATCTGGGCGGGAATGTCGATGCCTTGTAGTTCTGCGGTGGACACGGTATGACTGGGTCAGAAGGAGATATGCAATATTGAATGCAATCATACCTCGAATCGGCCCTTCCGAGGCGGGATCCGCGCTTCCGTACGGGACGCGCGGTCGCGCCCTCCAGCATCGCTAGCCCGCTCCAGCGGGCCGACCGCAGATAAGCATGCTGCCTTCACCTGGCGACCACCATGTTAATCGGCTTGCAATCCGGAGGCGTCCATGGTTCACAGCCCCCGGGGTCATTAGCCCGCAGTCCGGGGAAACACGGCCGCCGGTGCGCCGGTCACTGGGCGCGAGAAGCCCCTATCGTGCGTGTCGACACCTGATTCTCAAGGAAGGGTTCGGCATGGCGACTGGCTGCCTGCGGGCACGCGGCCGGAATGGGCGGCGCAGGCCGAGGTGCTGGCCCGCTCCCGACGCTGAGTCTAGGCCGAACTTTGAGCTGGCGGCGCGCATAATGCTTTGATTTCTCACGGTTATGTGCGCGCGAGCGAGTCGATTA